>CALWET010000001.1 GCA_944377385.1 uncultured Lachnospiraceae bacterium
TCTCATCACGGTACTACCGCCGCAGGCAGCTGCTGAAGATAAGCATAGGCTTTATCTATACCTACATAGGCCTCGTACTGTTCCTTACCGGAGTGAACATAGGCTTTGCTCCCGTGGGCAGCCTGATTGGCGAGGAGCTTGCCCGTGGAGGCTACAAATGGGCCCTGCCCTTTATCGGGCTGCTGATAGGCTATTACATTGTAAAGGCCGAGCCTGCCGTACAGGTGCTCAATGAGCAGGTCGAGGATATCACCGGAGGGACCATTTCCCGTCATATGATGAATCTCAGCCTTTCTGCCGGAGTTGCCCTGGCAGTGGCCATATCCATGCTCCGGGTCCTTACGGGCATAAGTCTGTATTTCATCATCATACCTGGCTACATCCTGTCCCTGGTGCTGAGCTTTATCGTGCCTCCCATATTTGTGGGAGTTGCCTTCGATTCCGGAGGCGTGGCCAGCGGACCCATGACCTCCACCTTCCTGCTGCCCCTTTCCATGGGAGCCTGTACGGCCCTTGGCGGGAACGTGATCACCGATGCCTTTGGAGTGGTGGCCCTTGTTGCCATGACCCCTCTCCTGGCCATACAGATCATGGGATTTTTATATACCAGAAGGAGCCGCAGAGCCGCCTCTGCACTTTATATTCTTTCTGACGACCTGATCCTTGAGGAGGATTGAGAAATGGAGATACAAAAGGCTAAGGATCTGCAGAAATGTCTGCTCATAATGATAAATAAGCCTGAGGATGAGAAAAAGCTGGAAAGACTGCTTTCAAATCTTTCCCTGCCCATCATATATCAGTTTCGCGGCCACGGCACGGCCAGCTCGGAGCTTCTTGACATATGCGGCCTTGATGGCACGCTGAGACTTGTGACCCTCTGCCCCGTATGCAGGCAGAGCCTTGGTCTCATACTTGAAAGAGCATCTGCTGAGCTGCACCTCGACAGACGTGGACACGGCATTGCAGCCGTCCTCAGGCTTACGGGATTACAGGATACCATAAAAAGGATACTTGATGAGGAAGTCCCAAAGGCCCCTACGACAAAGGATCAGGCCGATGGAACTGAAAATGACAAGGAAGGAAACAAAGACATGTCTTATACGGAAAACACTCATTCCATGATACTTGTAGCCGCAAACCAGGGCTACAGCGAAGATATAGTCGAAGCCGCCCGAAGCGGAGGTGCCATGGGAGGCACCATCATAAGGGGGCGCCGAAGCGGCACTGAAAGCGCCATGACTCTCCTTGGCATGTCTGCCCAGGATGAACAGGAGCTCCTGCTCATCATAGTTGAAAAGGAAAAAAGAGCCGCAGTCATGTCAGCAATAAGCTCTGCCTGCGGCATAAAGACTCCGGCTCACGGCATCGTGCTCAGCCTGCCCGTGGAGGCGGCCACAGGTCTTGCAGGCTCAGTATGATCGGCCATACTGCCGGTATGAAACACCATATCACATGCACAAAATAACCTACATTAAAACATACACTACATGCATTACATGAGCATGACAGCTATTGCATGCACCATAAATGCAGCTATCCAGGCTATGACGCACTGTCCTATGACTACAAACAACGCCCATTTGCCTCCAAGCTCTCTTTTTACTGAGCTCACGGCTGCCACACAGGGAGTGTAAAGCAGGCAGAATACCAACAGTGAGAGAGCCTCTGCCGAGGTCAGGGCTGAAAGCAGGCTCTCCGTGCTTCCAAACAGTACGTTCAGTGTAGATACGACGCTCTCCTTTGCCATAAAGCCTGTGATCAGGGCAGTGGATATCCTCCAGTCGCCAAAGCCGAGCGGCCCGAAAACAGGTGCTATCACGCCTGCTGCCATGGCAAGCATGCTGTCTCCTGCATCTGCCACCATGTTGAATTTCATATCGAAGCTCTGAAGGAACCATACCACTATCGTAGCTACGAATATAATGGTAAAGGCTCTCTCAAGAAAATCCTTTGCCTTGTCCCAGAGCAAATGTCCCACATTTTTTGCCCCGGGCATACGATAATTGGGAAGCTCCATAACAAAGGGCACGGGCTCTCCCTTAAAGATCGTCCTCCTGAACAGGAAGGCCACCAGTATGCCTGCGAGCATCCCGAAAAGATACAGACCTATCATCACCAAGGCAGCCTGATCAGGAAAGAATACCGCTGAAAAAAAGGCATATATCGGCAGCTTTGCCGAGCAGCTCATAAAGGGCGTCAAAAGCACCGTCATCTTTCTGTCTCTTTCAGAGGGCAGTGTCCTTGAGGCCATGACCCCAGGCACCGTACATCCAAAGCCAATAAGCAGAGGCACTATGCTGCGTCCAGAAAGCCCAAGCTTGCGAAGGAGCTTGTCCATGATAAAGGCCACTCTGGCCATATATCCGCTGTCCTCCAGCATGGAAAGGAAAAAGAACAGCGTGACTATTATTGGAAGGAAGCTAAGCACACTTCCTATACCATTGAATATACCGTCTATGATCAGAGACCTCACTGCCTCATTTACGTTTGCAGCTATAAGGGCAGAGGAAGCAAGCTGCGTCACATAGCCTATCCCCTCCTCCAAAAGGCCCTGCAAAAAGGCTCCAATGACTCCAAAGGTCAGCCAAAACACCAGTCCCATGATGCCTATGAAGGCAGGGATGCCCGTATACCTTCCCGTCAGTATGCTGTCGATCTTTTTGCTTCGTATGCTCTCAAGGCTCTCATGTGGCTTGACAACTGCCGAGGAACATATCCTCGTTATAAATCCAAAGCGCATGTCAGCAATGGCCGAGGCACGGTCCAGCCCCGTTTCCTCCTCCATCTGGCTGACTATATGCTCAAGCATCTCCTCTTCATTCTGGCTGAGCTCCAGCTTTTCCAGCATGCTTTTGTCATTTTCAGCTATCTTTGATGCTGCAAAGCGCACAGGTATACCTGCTCTCTTTGCGTGATCATCTATCAGGTGCATGATAGCATGTATGCAGCGGTGCACGCCCCCGCTCTCATCTCCAGAATCCATGCAGTAATCCGTTCTTTCCGGAGCCTCCTGATACTTTGCCACATGCACTGCATGCTTTACCAGCTCATCTATGCCCTCCCCCTTTGAGGCTGATATGGGTATAACGGGCACTCCAAGATATGACTCCAGCTCATTTATGCGTATGGAGCCTCCGTTTCGGCTCACCTCATCCATCATATTAAGGGCCACTACCATGGGCATGCCAAGCTCCATCAGCCGCATCGTCAGGTAGAGGTTCCTCTCTATGTTTGTGGCATCCACTATGTTTATGATGCCCTTGGGCCTGTCTTCCAGCAGAAACTGCCTGGTCACGATCTCTTCGCTTGTATACGGAGACATGGAATAGATGCCCGGCAGATCCGTTATCCTGGTATTAGGATAGCCCTTTATGACCCCATCCTTCCTGTCCACCGTCACTCCCGGAAAATTGCCCACATGCTGATTTGATCCTGTCAGTTGATTGAAAAGGGTAGTCTTTCCGCAGTTTTGATTGCCTATCAGCGCAAAGGTCAGCAGGGTATCCTGGGGAAGTGGGTGTTCATCAGATCTGTCATGATATTTTCCGCCCTCTCCATAGCCAGGGTGGGGTATGCTCCTTTTGCGGTCCGGCTCGTCATGCCTGTCCTCTGTCCTCACGTTGCCTATCTCTATCCTGGCTGCATCCTCAAGCCTTATGGTCAGCTCGTATCCATGTATCCTAAGCTCTATCGGGTCTCCCATGGGAGCATATTTTACTACTGTAACATCAGCGCCCTTTATAAGTCCCATGTCCAGAAGGTGCTGACGCAGCGCTCCATCCCCTCCAACGGAAAGGATGGTCCCGGTCCTGCCTATCTCAAGCTCTTTTAATGTCACCTTTGTCGTCTCCTTTTTTGTCCACGGAGCCTGTTTTTCTGTCCTCATTTCTCCGCATCCTGCCTATACACGGCAAAAACCGCCTGACTGTACTAATAAATAGTACGTCAAGCGGCTTTTATCGTCAATCTTAAATTTCAAGGCCTCAGGCTCTTCAGAATATCAAAGCCTCAGGCTCTCAGCCATAAAAAGCTGAGATGTCTTTTAAGGCAGATAACTTTTTTACAGCTCCCCTGCCTCAACATTGGATATGGGTGCCTGTGCTCCCTTGACTGCCACATCCTTTTTCTTCCATGCATGCATGGCCAGTGAAACAGCTATGACTCCATAGCAGATGAACATACGTATGTACTCACTGATGGCGGAGTCTCCGATGATCTGAGTTGCTGCCAGGGGCGCTACCACGAACAGGGTATGGAACAGCACAACGCCTATGATGGCCTGCTTGTTGTTTGCCTTCTGTACGCTTGCTCCGCCGACAAGTATGGCTGCTACCGCATAAAGTCCTACATTGGACTGCTGCTGCACTGTATTGAAGGTACCCAGGTTCTGAAGGTATATCATCTGTCCCCAGGCAGCCAGCACAGTGGATATGCAGGTAGCTATTATACGTATCCTGTCCACATTGATTCCGGCAGATCCGGCAACGATACGGTTCTGTCCTACAGTGCGCATGTCCTGTCCAAGCTTCGTATCAAGTATCCAGTTGTTGAAGAAGCAGAACAGGCAGATGACAGCATAGGTGCAGGCAGATATGCTGATGCTGCGGAGTATGTTCCTTATGGCAGGCACATAGCTCAGTCCTATGACCAGAGCAGCTATGACCACTGCCTTTATCATATCCTCGCCCTTCACATCCTTTCTGAAAACAAATTTCTTTACCAGAACGGATATGACATAGACGATCATGGCAATACGCAGGGTATCACTGAGTATGATCCTGGTCCCGCCTATCATGGATGCCACTCCGGGAACTGCCATAAGTACAAAGGAAAGCACCAGTCCTACTGCAGAGGAAACGAGCTTTATCAAAGACTCTCTCCTGGCCTCGGCAGTCTTCTTTACTCCCATGACAAGGCTTACAAGCTGAAGCACTATGATGAATATCATCAGTATCCTGAAAACCGTCACAAAGCTGATGTCATCAAGAGAGTACTTTATACTGTCGGACAGGTCAAAGGCATTTCTCAGTCCAAAGCCACGGTCCAGCAGGTTAGGATCGTCATAGGGTATGACTCCTCCTATGATGTAAAGGGTGAACAGTCTGTAAACTCCATCTGCGAAAAATCCCAGTATGAGTCCCGTAACCATCTCAGAGCCCTTTGTCTTGTTGTAAAGTATACCCAGGAGCCATCCAAAAAGCAGAGCCATGGGGGTAGACAGCAGTGTACAGAGCAGAAATCCTCCTATACCTGTAAAGCCCCAGTGTACCACGAAAAATATGGCTATCTGAGCGGCTATGGCTCCAACTACTATACCAAAGTTCATTCCAAGGCCTGCAAGGCAGGGAATGATCAGAGCCAGCACAAGGCAGGCATTCCTTCCAAACCTGGAGAATACCTCTGAGGCTATGTAGCTCATGGAGGTGTTTGCTGTCATGATACATGCCACACACAGCACTATGAAAAGTATGATGACCTTGTTGTTGAAAAGGGCGTTCTTTACATAGCTTCCGAAGGATATCTTTGTTTCCGCATTATTCTTCATTTGAGGAACCTCCCTTCGCCTTGGTCAAAGCATAAAGTATGACACCGTTCTGTATGATCTGACGCATAGTATCTGATATGTCAGTTCCTGCCAGCATCTTGTTGGATACAGGAGGAGTAAGTATCAAAAGTCCCTGGAATATGAAGGTTCCAAGTATGACATGGCTTATCTTTGCCTTGCCTGTGGTAGCTCCTCCTATCAGCACGGCTGCCACACACTGGAAGCCCATGGTCAGAGGCGCCGTATAGGCCTGAAGTATTCCAAAGCCCTGGGTATATACAACTATGCCTATGGCTCCAAGGACAGTGGATATGGCTATGCCCTTTATACGCATCTTGTCTACGTTGATGCCGTTGGCCCTGGCAAAATTGGGATTTGATCCGGCTGCCGTTATGGCCAGTCCTGATTTGCTCCTGAAATAGATATACACTACCAGACAGCAGAGCAGGAAGAAAAGCACCAGTCCCGTAGGCACATATATACCCTTCTCTCCACCTATATAGAAGCCCATGAAATCATTGAGCACCTCACCGAAGCTCGTATCCATGCTGACTGCATTACGTACTCCGTCGGCTCCTATGGGCCATTTGATCTCTCCACTCTGGAAGGGGGCCCTGAACCATACTATACACATGAGGTATATAAAGGAATAACCTATGTATGTAGTAACTGTCATCTCAGAGCCTTTTACGCAGTTAAGGATCTTTCCATAAAGGACTCCTACTACCCAAGCAAAGACCGCACTCAGGGCCATAGCGAAAAATATGGCTGCCCAGGGGCCAAAGCCCGGCATGATGGCATCTCCCCATGCAGTTATCCCGAACTCCACGGCCAAAAGGCTGCCCAGCAGTCCGCAGACTATACCAAGACTGATACCGAAGTTAGGGCCTATGCCGCATTTGATGGAGGGCACCATGGCCAGCACAAGGATCCCCCACATGCCCCAGTATTTGAGTATGCTGCCTATGTATGAATTGACGTCTATACCATTTATGTAGGCAAGCAGCAGTATCAGTAAAAAGAATAAAATAATGATCAGACGGGGTATGTTTACATGCTTCATCGATGCTTTAAGCTTTTCCATCGTCCGCACCTCCTACTTTTACTCCTGACATGGCCAGACCAAAATCAGCGTCACTGTCATCCGGCCTAAGTATGCCGGAGACTCTTCCGTCAGATACTATGGCTATCCTGTCAGAAAGGCTGCGGAGCTCGTTGAGCTCTGAGCTGACAACTATTATGGTAAGCCCTCTCTCCCTGTTCAGCTTGACAAGGAGCTCCAGCACCAGCTTTTTGGCTCCGATGTCTATTCCTCTGGTAGGCTCAGATACGATCAGAAGCTTTGAGTTCAATGTCAGTGCCCTGGCCAGGCATACCTTCTGCTGATTACCTCCGGAAAGGCTGCCTACGGGCTGCTCAGGACCAACACATCTGATATCCAGATCCCTGATCATGTCCTCTGCGTGCTTTTTTGCGGCCGCATGGTCATACTGTTTTATAAAGCCATAATTTTTAAGGAATTTATTTTCGACCTGAGTAGCCGTGAATACTATGTTCTGTTCTATAGATTCCTCGAGCAGCAGGCCCACTCCCCTTCTGTCCTCTGAAACAAATACGATCTGCTTTTTCAGGGCATCGCCAAGCTTCTTTGTATCGATGCTTTCACCGTCAAAAACGATGGTGCCGCTGGAATCATAAAGACCAAGTATGCCATTGGGGATACCGATCTTGCCCTGGCCGGCAAGTCCGCCTATGCCAAGTATCTCGCCCCTGATCACATCCAGGTCCACTCCCCTGACAGTTTCTCCGGGCATATCGACCCTGTAATCCCTGAGCTTCAGGATCACATCGTCCTTGTTCAGCTCTCTGTGATCCTCGGTCTCGTCCACCAGCTTCTCTACCTTTCGGCCTATCATAAGCTCAGCTATCCTTGCGGCCGTGGTATCCTTGGTCTCGATCCTGTCTATAAAGGTGCCGTCTCTCAGTATGGTCATGCTGTCCGCCACCTCTATCACCTCATCTATCCTGTGGGTGATGAAAATGATGGCTATGCCCTGGGAGGCTATGACCTTCATTGTTCTGAGCAGCCTCTCTGCCTCAGACTCGGTAAGCACGGCTGTAGGCTCATCAAATATCAGGAGCTTCATGCCGGTCTTGTCTATTTCTCTTGCTATCTCGATAAACTGCATGTAGCCCACAGGCAGTCCACCGACCTTTGTATTTTCATCTATGCCAAGGCCTATGGTATCCATGGCTTTTCTTGCATCGCTGGCCATTTTTTTCCTGTCCAGCTCCTCAAGAGATCTGCCCAGCAGTCTGCTGGCTACCGTAGGCACAGTATCTTCTCTTCCAAGCTTTATGTTTTCTGTGGCGGTGAAGCCAGGTATGAGCATGAATTCCTGGTGTACCATGCCTATACCACATTCCATCGCCTTTTGAGGTGAATCTATCTTTACTTCCTGTCCGTCGATCTCTATGCTTCCCTCATATCCACCTGTATTCCAGATAGCGGGCATGCCGAACAATATGTTCATCAGAGTCGATTTCCCTGCGCCGTTCTCACCCATCAGCGCATGGATCTCCCCGGGCTTAACGGCAAGGCTGACATCCTTCAGCACTCTGTTGCCGGAAAATTCCTTGGAGATATTCTGCATTTTTACTACATATTCAGCGCTCAAATCGTCCTCCCGGATTATGAAACCTTACTTTGCCGGTCCGGTAAGCCTGTACATATACAATGCGCCCGCCGCGAAGTTTCGCCGAGCGGGCGCATGAAACCGGCTTTATTATCCTGTTCCTAAGAGCTGTCCTTCCTTAGAAATCATAGAAGGGGCAAAGGATCAGATAGAAGTTGTCCAGCTCTCCGTTGGAGTCTGAGTAGTTGGATATCTGGGTCTCCTCACCGCCGATCTTCTTGATCTCCTCAAAAAGTGCTTCCTCATTGTAGGTGGATCCCTCGTCAGGTGTTACCTCACCCTCGCAGTACTTGATACCGTACTCAACACCAGCCTCGATCATGAGCATGTTGATGGGTACCTGCCAGGTGGACATCCTGCCGTTGTTGCCAGCCTCGGTCACAGCTGCCTCGATCTGATCGAGCATGTACTGTACATCACCCTCGTGTCACTCTGTGGAGATGTTGAGGGCTGACGGATAACCGTGATAAGGGCTAGGGCAGCACTGCTGAGGGAATATTGCTCCAAGCTCTGCACACTGCTGGATAAGAGGAGTCATCATGGAGCAGTTTGTGGAGAAGAATGCTGTATCCTTTCCATACTGATCAACATAGACCTTGATGTTCTCTGTGATCCATGCCTGTGCTCCTGTTACGCCTGCATCACCTGTAGGATCGGGAGCAGTAGCATCAACGAACTCAAGACCGATCTCCTCACAGGTCTGCTTCATGAGGTCACGACGTGCGCCTATGGTAGCATAGCCCAGGTGACGCTCAAAGGATATGTGTACGAAAGTCTTAGCTCCCTGCTTTTTAGCCTGCTCAGGAACTGTACGTCCCATGGAGAGCTCGTCTACCAGCAGGCAGATATCTGCTGCGTCAGCAATAACTCCGGGATCCTCTGCACAAACACCGCAGATGAAGAGTATGTCGGGACGGGTCTCCCTTACCCTCTCTATGGCAGCCGTGGTACCGGGAACTGCCTATACCCATACGATGACCTTTACGTCAGGGTCAGCAGCCATGCTGGTTGCAACATTTATGGTCTGCTCTGTCTCTGTGGAGAAGTTGTCGGGATATGTAGCGGTAACTATCATATCACCATACTTTTCCTTGAGCTGGGTAGCCATCTGGTACTCTTCCTCACCCTGAGATACAGTACCGGTAATGATACCGATCTTGTAATCTCCGCCTGCCTCTGCAGCTGTCTCAGCGGTCTCTCCGCTGTCTGCAGCGGCTGCAGCCTCGGTAGCAGCGGCCTCGGTCTCAGCACTGGAAGCGCTGTCACATGCAGTAAGCATGGTGAGTGCCATAGCAGCTATCAAAGCGATGCTAAGAAACTTCTTCATAATTTTTCCTCCTTTAGATTTATCCGGCCATCCTCTGGATGCAGCCGTTCCATCAAAAAGCCCATATAAAGCTTTTTAACTTCATTTTTGAGTGTATATTGTCCAGTATTTTACACACACAAAGAGAAAAAAGCAACAAAAATCTGAAAAAAATATGTCAGATATATAAAATTTATATGCAAATTCACTTTAACATAGTAAAACGTTGGCGCAATATCTCATAAGCCAGGACGCCGCAGGCCACGGAGGCATTGAGAGAATCGATGTCACCCCTCATGGGTATGGAGGCTGTCATGTCACAGCTTTTCCTGACCAGCTCTGACACTCCCCTGCCCTCATTTCCTATGACCAGGCCTATGGGCCCCTTGAGATCCAGGTCATACATAAGCTCACCTCCCATATCTGCGCATACGAACCAAAGGCCTTTCTTCTTCAGCTCCTCTATGGTCCTGGAGATATTTTTCACCTTTGCTACAGGCGTATAATTTATGGCACCGGCAGAGGCCCTTGCCGCAGCCGCAGTAAGGCCTACGGACCTATCCTGTCTGATAACGACCCCATGGGCCCCGCAAAGATTTGCTGTCCTTATTATAGCCCCAAGGTTATGGGGATCCTCTATGCCGTCAAGCAGTATCAGGAAGGGAGGCTCTGATCTCTCCTTTGCAAGCTCCAGCATATCCTCCACCGATGCATAATCATAGGCTGCCGTCATGGCTATGACTCCCTGATGCCTGCCTGTTTCCGACATCTGATCCAGGCGTTCCTTTTTCACATAGCTCACCTTGGTCTCGGGATGCTTCTTAAGCTCCCGAAGCAGAGGCTCCATACCATGCTCGCCCGCTCCCGAGAGCAGGAATACCTTATCTACGCTCTTTCCTGCGCGCAGTGCCTCTGTAACTGCGTTACGTCCCTCTATCTGCTGCTCGTTATAACCCATTGCACTCCTCCAAGCTTAAAGATCTCTATATTGATAAAGCACCCACCTGCAAGCCGCATCACCTAAGGATGCAGCTCCATCCTCCTTTACTTCTATACAGCATTTTTATTATATCACATCTTTCCCGGGATCTGCGTCCCCACATATGGAGACAGCAAAAACCGCATCTAAATCATTCGTTTCTATATTCCATAAAATTTGACGTTCATACAATTTTCTCACATGGCATACTGTCAGCCCGGTTTTTCATGGCCGTATGTATTTTTTCCATGTCACAATTCGGATACAGGCTGTCCCCACAACAGACAGAATTAGTACCGAGCTTGAGAATGGTACAATAACTCCAAAAGCGGTCGAGCAACAATATTACATGACCAAATTTGAAAAACTTGATGAACTTCATACGAATGAATACTTCAAAGTGGAAGTCATTCGTACGGGTAAAACACAATGGCGTACATATGTGGGAAAGGGAAAAACAAGAAAACTTGTATCTGCAGCTTCCTAAAATGAGCTTAAAAAGAAGCTTATAGATTTATATGATCGCTATATTCCAATGCATCCAAAAATGAGGATATATCTTGAAATGATAAAAGAAAAAGGCCCTGTTTATCCAGATTTAATCCTTAGACCATCTCCTAATGAATTGTTCAGTTGCAAAGCTGAAAATTACATTTTGGAGAAGTACGCCAGACAAAACCATCTCAAGCCAAAACGCAGCCACTGTTTAAGGCGCTCATACGCCACGTTATTGTATCTTGCAGGTAAGAGCAAGGAAAATATCAAGGAGTACCTTGGACGCGCCGATTTGACCACTACAGAGCGTTATATCTGTGCTAAAAGAGAGACTACTTCGTCGTACGAAATATTGACACGGGCATTGTGACATTCAAGAACATTCAAAAACTCTCGAATGCCAAATATGAAAAATAGCGGAAAACCATTATATAATTGGTTCTCCGCTATCTCACACAAGAGCTGCTGACGGGAATCGGACCCGTGACCTCCGCACTACCAATGCGACGCACTACCGACTGTGCTACAGCAGCATGACTCGGAACCTTCAGTTCCAAAGCCATATAAATATATCACAACGATATTTCACTGTCAACATCTACCAAGTACCTTTTTGAAATCTGACAAACCTACGTTTTACTGCGCATCATTAAAGCCGACATGATAAGCGGTCCAAATGTAACAGGGCTGTGGGCCCCAGCCCTTTTCTGCCACGGCAGTTATTACAGGGTCATAGGAGCAAAAAAGAGCCTTCGGAAGTTCCGAAGGCTCCAAAGTCTCATTTTCTTTTATCTCTCAGCTCTTCTTCCTTGACTGGGCACAGCTTCAGCAGGCAGGAAAGAAGCTCCCCGCTGTCTCTAAGGAACTTCCTCCTTCCGCTCTCCCCATAGCTGCTCAAAAGCTCCATAAGCCTCTCAAGGGCGGGCCCCGATACGGCCTCCCTTCCCTTTACAAGCTCCGGCATAAGCTCATCTATCCCCATGTCCAGCTCCTTCAGTATGCGTATCAGCAGCTCTACTCCCACCATGCTCTTCCCCTTCTCCAGGTTCGAGATCGTCGACGGCGCTACCTTAAGCCTCTCTGCAAGCTCTGACTGCCTTATGCCCCTGAGCTTCCTTGCTCGCAGCAGCCTCTCTCCTATGAGCTCCTTAAGCTCTGCTTCGCTGCCCTTTTTCTCAGGTCTTTCCTCTCCCTGCTGTTTTAAACTCATCTTATACCCATCTTTGAAAGCGGCTCTTCCTTACTGACCCGTCCAGGCTCCGTCCTCGCCCACCACATGGCCGTCCGGCGTGGTGGTATTTTTAAGCATGGCTCCCTCGGGCAGTCCGTCCTGCTCTCCCATGGAGAAGAAGTAGGTCCTCCCTCCTATGGTCTGCCAGCCTGTGTACATGAACCCATACCTTCCATCGTGAAGATCATGCAGGAAGTAGGTGTTGCCGCTGGCATCAGTATACCACCCTCCTATGAGCCTTCCTGCCTCATCGAAGCGGTACCAGGAGGCTCTGTCGTCGTGCATGGCCTTTATCCAGGTATTTGCTGCATAGCTTCCGTCTGTGAGCCTGTACATCCAGCTCCCGTCTGCCGTAAGATCCCAGCTTCCCGGGGTGACATCCGAAGCCTGTGAGGCAGCGTTGCTCCTTCCGTCTGCGTAGTAGGTGCCGCCTGTGCTGTATGTGGAGCCGTAGGAGGTGCCGCCTCCTGAGCCGTTATCTGAGCCGTTTTCAGAGTTCTCATCCTTTGGTACCACATAGCCGCAGATAGTGCAGGCATCACCTGAAAGCTCATGTTCAGCCTTGTAAAAAGCGTGACCATCCTGGCAGTCCACTACCGAGCAGTCCTTCCAGTGATAGCTGTTATCCCAGGACCAGTCATCTGCGGGTATGTGGGTTTCCCCACTTCCGCTGGTTGTTCCTTCCAGCTCTCCTACGAAATTTCCTTCATTTGTGATTCCATTTGATGAAGCAGAGGCGTCAAGCTTTGCACCGTCTGCCATGGTGAGGCTTGAGCCCGAGGGCACCACAAGGCTCTGGCCGCTCTCAAGCACCAGGTCCTCATCCAGCTTCACTTCTCCATAGACCTTTCCGTTCTCCTGCCCGGGCTCTCCGGTGAAGATGATGCCGCTTGCTGCATCCTCATCCAGCATGTCCTCCTTTATGGAGTTAGCGTAGATGATACCATCGCCCTCCACTATAAGGTCACCTTTTTCGCCTATGCCATCTTTGCCGCCTGTGCCGATGGCTGTCAACTTGCCTCCAGTTATCTTTATTTCTCCATCATTTGCCCAACGTCCTATGCTCCCTATCCCAGCACCACCATTTTTGCCTCCTTCAGCTATGAGTTCACCGCCATTTACAGTCAGATTTACGCTTTTATTAACAGAACTCGCAGGACTCTGCGCCCCTATAGCTACGGCATAACCTCCTCCTTTAGCTGTGACCTTCCCTCCATTTATCGTCACATTGACTGTGCCATCTCCGCCGCTCATTATGCCTATTGCAGGATATCCACTTGTCATGGGACAATCACTGCCCTTTACATTCAATTCTCCGTCATTTACAGTTAGATTTAATGTAGTATTAGTTGCTCCTCTTATGCCTATAGCCATATTTCCTTCGTCGTTGCCATCTCCGGCCTCTACATTTACCTTTCCTCCATTTATTTCTATATCTATCTTTCCATTCTGAACATAGCCAGAAGTTATACATCCATTATGATATGCATAAAGCTCGATATCTCCTCCATTTATGATAAGTCTGGCATTCGTTGATTCGGCTTCGATCAAGACGTAATAATTCTCTCCTTGCAGATCAAGGCATCCTCCATTTATTACAAGCTCACCCTTAAGCGAGATCCTCCTATAGGTTTTCAGTCCACCGGCACCTGCTCCCTCTGACTGGGCATATATATTGAGACTTCCTCCTATAATAGCTCGTTTGTCATCTACTGTAAGCTCTGCTCCATCCCCTAAGATAAGATGTACGGTATTTCCGCTTTCAACACTTATATCTGGTACCTCTACAGTCCCATCGACCAGGTACCAGCCGTCCGTAAAGCTGGTATCAGCTGTTACTACTGTCACATCATTTGCATAACAAAGCTCACCATTTTCATCGATATATTTAACATCGTCTCTGGTCGTACCCTCGGTCGTGGTCTCTATTCCGCTGCTTATGGCCTCCAAAAGCTTTGTGAGCTTATCTGCATTCTCTACCTTTTCCTGCTCCTCTGCGCTTAGGCTCTCGTAGGCCTCCATGGCAAGGCTTATGTCCATTATCGCCTGGTCAAGCTCCTCTGCCTCCATATTCCTAAGGCTTTCTATGTCAGGCAGCGCATCTATCATGCTCTCTACCACATCTGCCGTAAGGGAGCCCTCAAGGCTGCCAACCGCTTCATCTGACAGCTCAGGCTCAGAAGGCGTCTCCTCTGCACCTGCTGCGCCCTCCTCATTAGGAGCATCCTCCGGGTCCTGCGGGGCATCTTCCTGCGCAGCATCTTCAGCCCCTTCTTCTACGTCACTTCCTACTGCCGGGTTTTCATCTCCCCCTGGGGTCTTGTCATCTCCGGTCTCATCTGGCTGCCCGGGAGCCCCAGGCTCCTCTCCTGTACCCTCTGGAAGGGATCCCTCTCCAGTCTCAGTGTCTTCTTCATCGGCGGGCCCTTCTCCAGGCTCCTCTGTGGGCTCTTCCCCTGTATCCGGCTCCTCAGAAGGATTTTCGTCAGTGGGCCCTGTCTTTTCAGGATCACTGATCTCTTCTTCCTGGGTGGATCCTGTCACATCCTGCTCATCCTCGGAGCCCCCAGTGACCTCTGCCTGCTCCTGCTCCTTTGCTGCGGCATAGCTTACGCCTGCTCCAACTGCGGGGCTAAGTCCTGTAAGCACGAGGCTAAGCGCCATAAGCATAGCCGCGCTCTTCATGTGTTTCCTAAGCTTCATCCTTACCTCCGTTTTGTCCCCCGGTAACCTTTTCCCGGGGGATATGCGCAAAAATTGTCAAATGTATTTTACCCCCCCCCGGGTACTTTGGC
>CALWET010000002.1 GCA_944377385.1 uncultured Lachnospiraceae bacterium
AGTAAACAGGTTCAGCTTGAGCACCGAAAGGACAGGAAGAGATCCCTGGCCTGTCGGTGCTTTTTTGATTCTCTTTATGTGATGTCATCACTGAAGGAACTGAAGATATGTAGTATGATCCTGACATAAAAGATCAGGGATTTGGCATTGAGCCTTGGGACTGAAGATCAAATTTAGAGGAGGATATACACATGTCAGCACTGAATATAAGCAGAGAAAACTTCAACGATGAAATAATGGCTTCTGAAAAGACCGTTTTGCTGGATTTTTGGGCACCCTGGTGCGGACCCTGCCGCATGGTAGGCCCTGTAATAGAAGAGATAGCCGAGGAAAGACCGGACATAAAGGTAGGCAAGGTCAATGTGGATGAGCAGACAGATCTTGCCAGACAGTTTGGAGTTATGAGCATCCCCACTTTGGTGGTCATGAAGCAGGGCAAGGTCACAAACAAGTCCGTGGGAGCCCGTCCCAAGGATGCGATACTCAGTATGCTTTGATCGAGCTGAAACAGGATCAATTTACTAAAATGATGGATGACGTTCTATGAACCAGAGAAAAAAGAAAAGAGCAGTGGTGGATCAGCGGCTTTGCGTTGCCTGCGGCTGCTGCGTGAAGGTCTGCCCCATGAAGGCAATCGAGATATTTAAGGGGATAATGGCCAGAGTGATACCTGAAAAGTGTGTAGGCTGCGGCAAATGCGCACGTGAATGTCCGGCAAGCATCATAGAGCTTGAGGAGGTGGATGTATGAAAAAACATTGGTACGACTACCTCTGGATAGCCTCTCTGTCCTATCTGATACTCGGCTTTTTCAATATAATGTTTGCCTGGCTTGGACTTTTATGCTTTTTGATCCCCCTGATCATTTCAGTGGCAAAGGGCTCGAAGCTGTACTGCAACAGGTACTGCGGAAGAGGACAGCTGTTTGGGATACTGGGAGGAAGGCTGGGACTGTCAAGAAAAAAGGACATACCGGGATGGATGAAAAGCAAGGCCTTCAGATATGGGTTCCTGATATTTTTCCTTTTGATGTTTGGACAGATGCTCTGGACCACTTATCTTGTGTTTTCCGGGGCACAGGGGCTTAGGGAAGCCGTTACACTGCTGTGGACCTTCAAGCTGCCCTGGCACTGGGCCTATCATGGTACCGTCATAAGTGATGGGATGGCTCAGTTTGCCTTTGGATTTTACAGTGTCATGCTGACCTCGACGGTGCTCGGGCTTGTGACCATGGTGCTTTTTAAGCCCAGGAGCTGGTGTGTATATTGTCCCATGGGGACCATGACACAGCTCATATGCAGGGCAAAGGCCGGAGATTACGAGGCTTGATGCGCTGCCAGCCAAAGTGCAGCCAGATGGACTGAGCCTAGATGTCTGCCGGCTCAGCCATCGCAAAGCTTTAAAAGCCGGTCCTCATCAAGGAGCTCTATCCTGCCACGCTGGAGCCTGACCATGGATTCATTCTGAAAATACTTGAGCATGCGCGTTATGACCTCTCTATGGGAGCCAAGGTGATTTGCAATGGCCTCATGAGTGATCCTGAGCTCAGAGGAGCCTTCGATGGAGGCTTCCGATAAAAGGAATTCAGCCAGTCGCTTATCAAGGCTTTTCCACATCACCTGCTCGATAAGCCACATGACCTCTGAAAAGCGGGAGGCCATCAGTTCATTCGTATAGTTGGCCAAGGGAGCGGATTCCTGCATCAGGGATTTATATGTATCCGAAGGGATGATCCACAGCCTTGTGTCCTTTTCGGCCTCTATGGTTATGGTGAACTGGATGGATCGCAGGATGCAGGAGGCAGAAAAAAGGCACATGTCCATATCAAAGAGACGATACAGCGTGACCTCCCGCCCTTCATCAGACAATATATAGGCTCTGAGCTGTCCTGTTTCCACCAGCATAAGGCCGGTGCAGCCGGAGCCGTCATGGAGTACGGAGCCTTTTTTGACGGATTTGCTGATGAGGCTTTGCAGTATGCGCTCCTGTTGATCCTTGTTAAGTCTGTTCCAGACAGGAAAGCTGTTTTGAAAATCCATGTCCCCTCCTAAAGCATATAGGGACAGTATATAAAGAGTTGTTGATTTAGTCAAAAGATATTTAGTTGTCGATTTAGTCAAAAGATATTTGATGGAGGTGTGAGGCATATGCAGTATGCCATAGCTTTTCTTGAAGGCATCATAACATTTATTTCTCCTTGTCTTTTGCCCATGCTTCCGATATATGTCTCATATTTTGCCGGAGGAGGGGAGAGGAGCATTGGGAGGACGCTGTCCAGGGCGTTGGGTTTTGTGCTTGGCTTTACGATAGTATTTGTGGCCCTTGGAGCTTTGGCCGGGACTTTGGGAGGCTTCCTCAGGAGATACCAGACAGCTGTGAATCTGGTCTCTGGAGCCATAGTGATCTTTTTTGGCCTGAATTTCCTGGGGATAGTAAAGGCAGAGCTTTTCAGAGGCAGGAGCAGCTCCATAGCTACAGAGGAGATGGGATTTTTCACTGCCATGCTGTTTGGTATGGTGTTTTCCGTGGGATGGACTCCCTGTGTAGGGGCCTTTCTGGGATCGGCGCTCATGCTGGCATCCCAGCAGGGGCACGTAATGGAGGGCATAGTCATGCTGCTTTTTTATTCCCTGGGACTGGGTATACCCTTTATCCTGAGCGCAGTGCTCATAGACTATCTGAAAACGGTCTTTGACTGGATAAAGAAGCATTATGGGATCATAAACAAAGTCAGCGGCGGACTGCTGGTGGCAGTAGGGATAATGATGGCCACTGGCAAACTTGGGCAGCTTATGAGCTTGCTTAGCTAAGGAGGTAATATGAGCAGTAAAAGGACTTTTTATATAATACTTCTGATCCTTGTAGCTGTTATTGGCGGAGCCTATGCTCTGTATACGGGGTTTAGCTCAAGCGTGAGCGCACAGCAGCTTGCATTGGCAGATCAGGGAGCGGCGGGAGATGTCGAAGAGGATAAAGCGGCGGATGAGGCCGGAAAAGATGGTGAAGCGGATGAAGTGGCCCAAAAAAGCAAGGAGGAAGATGACAGGATAGAGGCTCCGGATTTTACCGTATACGATGCCGAGGGAAATGAAGTAAGGCTTTCTGAGCATATAGGCAAGCCCATCGTGCTCAATTTCTGGGCAAGCTGGTGCGGGCCCTGCCAGATGGAGATGCCTGATTTCCATGAAAAATATCTTGAGCTTTCAGAGGATATAAATTTTATGATGATAAACATGACGGACGGCTCCAGGGAGACGGTGGAAAGCGCTTCAGGATTTATCGAGGAGCAGGGCTATACCTTCCCGGTGTTTTATGACTCGGATACAGAGGCAGCCATGAACTATGGGGCTTATTCTTTGCCAACAACATTCTTTATCGACGCCGAGGGCTATGTGGTGGCCAGGGCCACCGGAGCAATAGACGCAGATACGCTCCAAAAGGGGATAGATATGATCAAATAAATCGAATAGATTTAAATAACATACCTCCTGGTGATTTACTAAAAGTGACACATGTGTCAAAAAAGATAAATATTATATTGCGCAGGATTGCTTCAGACTCTATAATATTTATCAAAAGTGACACATGTGTCAAATTTATTAAATCAATAGGATGCGTTTTATGGAGATAAAAAGAGAACTTTATCTGAATGCCTTGCTGGATCGCATGCATAATCATTTGATAAAGGTGATCACAGGCGTCAGAAGAGCTGGAAAGTCATATTTACTTTTTCATATTTTTAAAAATTATTTGCTGGAGCAAAGCATCTCCGAGGATCACATCATTGGTATTGAGCTTGATAGGAGAGAATATAGACAATATCGTGATCCTGACAATATCCTAAAGCATCTTTTATCCTGCATTCAGGATAAAGAGATGTATTATATTTTGATAGATGAGGTACAGCTTCTGAATGGCTTTGAGGAGGTATTGAACTCGCTGCTCCATATTGATAATGCAGATATATATGTTACCGGAAGTAATTCAAGGTTTTTATCAAAGGATGTTATAACAGAGTTTCGCGGCAGAGGAGACGAGATACATGTATATCCTCTCACATTCCGTGAATTTATGCAGGCATATGAGGGAGACATATACCATGGATGGGCGGATTATATGCTTTATGGAGGGCTTCCATTGACCTTGTCAATGAAAACAGAGGATCAGAAGATGTCATATCTGAAAAGGCTGTTTGAGGAGACCTACATAAGGGATATCATTGATCGCCATCATATAGAAAAAACTCAGGAGCTCGATGATCTAATAAACATATTGGCATCATCAGTAGGTTCCCTGACAAATAGCAACAAGATAGAGGCTACATTTAAAAGTGTCATAAGATCAAATATAAGCTCAAATACCATACGTCAATATATAGAGTATCTGGAGGATTCATTTATAGTATGCAGGGCTCAACGATATGATGTCAAAGGAAGGAAGTATATAGGGACCCCTGTCAAATATTATTTTGAAGATATTGGACTGCGGAATGCAAGACTTGGCTTTAGACAGACAGAAGAGACTCATATCATGGAAAATATCATATTCAATGAGCTCAGGGCCAGAGGCTTTGCAGTAGATGTTGGGCTTGTGGAAAAGCGAGGCAGGGATGAAGCGGGCAGGTCCGAAAGGAAACAGCTTGAGATAGATTTTGTTGCAAATATGGGAAGCAGGAGATATTATATACAGTCTGCATTTGCAATGCCTACTGAGGAAAAACAAAAACAGGAAAAAGCTTCACTTTTGCAGGTCAGAGATTCGTTTAAAAAGATCATAGTTACAAGAAATGTGACAAATGTGACTCGTGATGAACACGGGATAACTACCATGAGCATATATGATTTTCTTATGAAGGAAGACAGTCTGGAGCTATAAGGTACAAGGCTTTTTTGGATATGCCGTTTAAATACTTGCGTATATGTAAACTTTCGTGTAAAATAAGTCAGAATTTAAGGCGTTTCAGATCTTTTATGTCATAGAGTTTAGGCTTAAAAATGGCATGCAGATATGTGGTTAGGCAAAGTCTGAAAGGAAAGACATGAGTTTACTTATCAAGGACGGCAGTGTATTTACAAAGGACGGATTTATAAAAAAGGACATTGGAATCTCTGGAGGCAGGATAGTATTTGATACTGACCGCAGATTCGATAAAGTATATAATGCAGAGTTTTTAAGCATAATTCCGGGACTCGCAGACGCACATGTGCATCTGCGGGAGCCCGGTTTTTCTTATAAGGAGACTATCAGGACCGGCACTATGGCGGCTGCTCATGGGGGCGTGACGGCTGTGCTTGCCATGCCGAACCTGAAGCCTGCTCCCTGCACGCTGGAGGCCTTGAGGGAGGAGCTGGATATCATAGACAGGGATGCCATCATAAGGGTCATCCCCTTTGGTACCATCACCAGAGGAAGGCGGGGACGGGGTGAGCTGTCAGAGATGGAGGCCATGGCCCCCTATGTCTGCGGCTATTCCGATGATGGCACTGGAGTCCAGGATGAGGGACTCATGGAAAAGGCCATGAGGGAGGCAGCAAGGCTTGGAAAGGTGATCTCAGCCCACTGCGAGGATGAAGGGGAATTAAAGCCCGGAGGCTGCATACATGATGGAGAATATGCAAGGCTCCATGGTCATGTGGGCATAAATTCTGAAAGCGAATGGAAGCAGGTGGAGAGGGATCTGAAGCTGGCAGAAAGAACAGGGGCAGCCTACCATGTATGCCATGTATCCACAAAGGAATCCGTAAGGCTCATAAGAGAGGCCAAAAGGCGGGGCGTGCATGTGACCTGCGAGACAGGACCCCACTATCTCATATATACTGACATGGACCTGCAGGAAAGCGGAGCCTGGAAGATGAACCCGCCCATAAGATCCGCCGAGGACAGGGCTGAGCTCATTTTGGGCATAAAGGATGGGACCATAGACTGTATCATCACAGACCATGCTCCCCACAGTGCTGAGGAAAAGTCCAGAGGCCTGGAATCTTCGGCCTTTGGCATAACCGGACTTGAGACCTCCTTTGCGACGGTATATACATTCCTGGTAAGGACAGGGATCATAGGCTTTTCGGACATGATGAGGCTCATGAGCGAAGCTCCGAGGAGGATATTCGGCATACCGGGTCCTGGAGCGTATCTTGAGGATGGGGATGTGGCAGATGTAGCCATTGTGGATCTTGAGAGCCACTACAGGATAGATGCCGATGGCTTTTATTCCATGGGACATTCCACTCTTTTTGACGGAGCAGAGGTATATGGTGAGGTAAAGGCCACCTTTGTAGGAGGGAAAAGGGTATATCCCTTTGATTGAATATACTGAATGATAAGGAGAAAGGAAAAGGAGACATGATGAAGGAAGAAGTTGCAAGAGGATTGCTTTCGATCAAGGCGGTCTTTCTGAGACCGGATGAGCCCTTTACCTGGGCAAGCGGCATAAAGAGCCCGATCTATTGTGACAACAGACTGGTGCTTTCAAGCCCTGAGGTAAGGGAGATCATAGAAAGCGGCATAGCTGAGACAGTAAAGAAATACTATCCGGAGGCTGTGTCATTGATGGGCACCTCCACGGCGGGGATAGCTCATGCCGCCATAGCTGCATACAAGCTTGGCATGCCTATGGGATATGTCAGAGGCAAGGCAAAGGATCACGGCCGCAACAATCAGATAGAAGGCCGTCTGGAGCCGGGAGACAAGGTGGTGGTCATAGAGGATCTCATATCTACGGCAGGATCAGCCATCGAGTGTGTAGAAGCCCTCAGAGAGGCCGGAGCAGAGGTGCTTGGCATAGTCAGCATATTTACCTATGGGATGAAGAAGGGCCTGGACCGCCTTTCGGCAGCAGGCGTGGAAAATCACAGCCTGTCAGATCTGGACACCCTGGTAAAGGTGGCTGTGGAAGAGGGCTATATCAGGGAAGAGGATGAGGCCAGGCTGCTTAAATTCAGAGACGATCCCAGTGACGAATCCTGGATGAAGGGGGAAAGGGCATGAAAAAGGATGTCAGGAGTCTGATCAGTATATTGGATCTTTCAACGGAAGAGATAGAGGAGCTTATGGACATCGCCGATGCCATAGAGGAGGATCCCTCAGCATTTTCCGAGGTGTGCAGGCACAGGCAGCTGGCTACACTGTTTTTTGAGCCCTCCACCAGGACCAGGCTGAGCTTTGAGTCAGCCATGCTTTCCCTGGGAGGCTCAGTCCTGGGCTTTTCATCAGCTTCCTCAAGCTCTGCGGCAAAGGGCGAGAGCGTGGCCGATACTATAGAAGTAGTAAGCAATTATGCTGATATCATAGCCATGCGCCATCCAAAGGAGGGAGCTGCATATGTGGCTTCAAAGCATTCGACTGTGCCTGTGATAAATGCAGGTGACGGAGGACATTTCCATCCTACCCAGACCCTGGCAGACCTGCTTACCATACGCAGGAAAAAGGGCAGGCTCAACGATCTTTGCATAGGCATCTGCGGAGACCTGAAATATGGGAGGACGGTACATTCTTTGATAGAGGCCATGCAGCGCTATTATGGCATCAGCTATGTGCTCATATCACCGGAGGAGCTGAGGCTTCCTGAATATATGAGGCAGAAGCTTGAGGCAGAGGG
>CALWET010000003.1 GCA_944377385.1 uncultured Lachnospiraceae bacterium
ACGGAGGGGTACCTTTACAGGCAGAATGGCAGGGACATGCTGAGCCTGGGAGAGAGGCCCAGGCTGCGTATCAGAGACGAAGAGATCATAGCCGAGATAGAGAAAAAATACCTTGAGACAGATAAAAACGTCGAGGCCTCCTGTGAGCTTCATCTGGTACCGGGCAGCAGGCCTAGGCTCAGGATCCGCTGCACAGAAGCGGGAGCGGAGGCACTGGTAGAGGGAGAGACCCCTGTGGAGGCCGCCAGATCAAGGCCCCTTTCAGATGAAGAAATAGCGGACAGGCTCAGGAGGACAGGAGGCACCGGCTTTGTCATCAGGGACGTGAGCATAAAAAAGACAGGCGACATATTCATGAGCGTCGCTGAACTCAATGGACTGAGAAGGAGGGGGATAGATGAGCTCAGAAAAAATATCCTGGCGGGCTTCCGTAGAGACCTATGATCAGTTCCAGGCTGCCCTTGAGGAAAAGCGGATAGAGCTCATATACATAGATTCTGGGTATTTTCCTCCCGAGGACTACATGGAGCTTTCACACAGGACCCACGAATCAGGGAAGCTGATCGGGCTTCGCATGCCATATATATTCAGAAAGAGGGCAGAGCTCTTTTTTGACCAGAACCTGGACAGCATAAGGGAAGCTGGCTTTGATCTGTTCCTTCATCGAAATCTGGAAAGCTATGGTTATCTGAGGGAAAGGTTTGAAGGAGCAGTAGCAAGGACCGCCTTTGACCACAGCATCTATGACATGAATGAGCTTACGGAAGCAGGGCTTTCAAGGCTTTGCGAGATCTCGGATTTTGATATCTGCCTGCCTCTTGAGCTGTCAGAAAAGGAACTCAGAGGCTTTGGGACCCCAGAAAGAGGCGTCAGGCGGGAGCTTTTGGTATACGGACACATACCCATGATGGTCAGCGCCCA
This sequence comes from uncultured Lachnospiraceae bacterium, assembly GCA_944377385.1. Classification (GTDB taxonomy): domain Bacteria; phylum Bacillota; class Clostridia; order Lachnospirales; family Lachnospiraceae; genus Avilachnospira. Next base: position 922 of record CALWET010000003.1, read on the forward strand.
GTGCATAAATGCGACAAAGCAGTCCTGTGATAAAAAGGAAAGGCTTTTATACATCACGGACCGTACGGGGCGCAGGCTGCCTGTAAAGAACTGCTGCCGCTTCTGCTACAATGTGATACTGAATCCTCTGCCCATATGCCTCTTTGACAGGGAAGAGGAGCTGTCAAAGATAAAGCACAGCATAAGGCGCTTTGAGCTTACCACGGAAACCCGCAGGGAGGCCAGTTCCATACTTGCAGGGGAAAAGAGCTTTGGCACCAACGAATATACCCTGTCATGGTTCAGGAGGGGAGTGCAGTGATATTTTCGTAAAAGAGTGCAGTGATATTTTGTACTTCACAAGAGGGGCTCTTTTGTCTATACTAAAAAAGAGCTGCCGGAGAGCGGCTTCAAAATCAAGGATAAAAAAGAGGACATTATGATAGAAGCAGTCAGCTGCGGCGGGATAGTCATATTTCGCGCAAAGATCCTATTGCTGTATAAAAACTATAAAAACAGATATGAAGGATGGGTGCTGCCAAAGGGCACCGTGGAGGAGGGAGAGAGCCATGAGCAGACTGCCCTCCGTGAGGTAAAGGAGGAGACAGGGGCAGATGCCACCATCATGTGCTACATAGGAAAAAGCTCCTATTCCTTTCTGGTGCCTGAGGACACCGTGGAAAAGGAGGTACACTGGTATCTCATGAAGGGGCGCTCCTATTATTCAAAGCCTCAGAGCTCGGAATATTTCAGAGACAGCGGATATTACAAATATCATGAGGCAGTGCACCTGCTGAAATTCCCCAATGAAAGGGCCATGCTGGAAAAGGCCTTTGATGAGTACAGGAGGCTAAGCCGCAGCGGTCAGTGGGACGAGCCGGCAAGATAGATATGTCCGTTTCCGGCAGCCGTGTCTGTGAAAAGCCCCCTGTTCTATGAATCATCGGCCCATAAGGGGCTCAGCCTATGAGCTTTCGCACAAGTTCTGCTATCCTTTCAGCAAGTATGCTGTGGGCCTCGGGGCTCAGGTGGCAGCAGTCAGAGCCCAGAAGCTCCGGACCTATCCATTTCCCGGCCTCGGCAAAGGCACAGTCATTTTCCAGAGCTATGGAACGGTAGACCTCCGGCAGCCTGCGCTGCTTTTCCAGGGAGGCTTCATCCATTTCAGGATCCCCGCCGGTGTCCGGCATGGGGACGGGGCTCAGGATCAGTATGCGGGGGCAGGGGCCTGCCTGGGAGCTGTTGAAGGTAAAGAAGCTCCGTATATGGTGTATCAGCTCCCTCATGCCAAAGCCTATCTCCTCGGCAGAGACACGATAGCGGCATTTTGTATCGTTCGTACCCAGCATGATGATGACAAGGTCCAGAGGGGCATGGCTTTTCAGACAGGGGTCTATGTAGCCAAGGGCGCTCCTGTAGGGCTGAAGCTCATCCTCAAAGGCAGTGGTCCTCCCGTTCATGCCTTCCTCTATAACGTGATATTCATTTCCAAGAAGCCCCGAAAGGCGTCCGCTCCAGCGGATATCCGAGGGGTATCTGGTGCCAACGCCCGGTATGTAGCCATGGGTATTGGAATCTCCAAAGCAAAGTATCTCTTTCATAAAAACCTCTCTGTGGGTAAAGCTCTCTTAAAGGCTCCCAGATAAAGACATTTCAGTTTTAAGGCAGCTTCAGGCTGTTTTTAGGACAGCTTATAAAGCTTCTGCTATAAGATTATATCGGATTCCCCCAAAATGTGAAAGCCTGGTGCAGAGGCTTTCTTGCAGGCCTGTCAAGATTTCGTAAGGACCTGGCAAAAAAATCTATGGCACACTTGACATAGGTGGGGGTAGTTCTATAATAGCCCTGCTGATTTTTTATTCAGGAGGGCAGTATGGCGTGAATAGTAGCTTGAAAAAGAGAATAAAACGATTGACAGCAGCGCTTCTTGTGACATCATTTTTATTGCCAGGGGAGGCGTTTTATTTTGCTGCGGAAAATACAGAGCTGCAGGTTTCTGATCAGGAGGATCAGGAAATATCTGACATAGAGCAGGAACAAGAGAGTGATCAGGTGCTGATCCCGGCAAAGCCAAATGGCTCTTCTGCAAGCAGCGGAGATCTCGATCCCGTGGAAACAGAGGATGAAGACGGGGATGAAAATGCGGATGAGGGAATCAATGAATTTGAAAAGGATTATATCATAACCAGGATACAAAGGCTTGTTGAGGAGGATGAGTACGAGCTTGAAAAGTTTGTAAGGCTTCCGTCCATCACGGTCAGGATCACAGGCGAGGAAGAACTGACCGCCACAAAGAGCAGCCTGAAAAACGTAAGCAAGGCGCCGAGGGCAAATGAGTTTAGGGTGGCGACAGAGGAAGACTATAATAATGCCATAGAAGATATAATGGCTCTTCCCGAGAACAGCGAGGCCACTATCATACTGACAGATAATGTCATGCATGACGGGGAGCTTAGGATAAATGGTGAAAACGTCATGTACATAGGTGCAGAGGGAAGAAGGGTCACCTATGACAGTGCAGAGGGAGGCCCTTATATACTTGCTGAGGAGCTTTTGGATTGGCTCAGCAAGCACAACAAAGACAGTGATCCCTGAGCTTTCCGGGCTTTATGAGCAGAATAATGATCTTATAGGCTGGATCACTGTACCGGGAACAGGAGGAGGCTATCCGGTAATGAATGCTCCCGAGATGCCAACCTACTACCTGCATCATAACTTTAACAGGGAAGCAGATGACGTCGGCATACCCTTTGCCGCCCCCTACTGTACGCCGGACAGTGACAATATACTCATCCATGGACATAACATGAATGGCAGGCTGCAATTCGGATATATATGGAATTATCAGTACCCTTCCTTCCGGCAGAAATATCCGATAATAGATTACAAGGGCCTGTATGAAGCGGACAGCGCATATGAGGTCATGGCAGTATTCTTTGCACCTGTGTACAAGGCAGAGCAGGAAGGCGTATTCAAGTGGTACCAGTACTGTGGGGACATGAACAAGGCACAGTTTGAGTACTATGTGGAGAATGTAAAGAGGCTTTCCCTGTATGAAACAGGAGTGACTGCTGAATACGGAGATAAGCTCATAACCCTTGAAACCTGTGCCAACAGCCATGACAGCACAAGGCTTGTCGTGGTGGCAAGAAGGAAAAATGCAGAGACAGCAACGACGGGACCTGAGGCATGAGAAAAAAAACTTCTGAGGAAAAAGAGCTTAATGAGCTTATAGGAAAGAGGATAATGGCGGCAAGGAAGCTGAAAAATATAAGTCAGATCGAGCTTGCCCGTGAGCTTGGGGTAGCTTCCTCGACCATTTCAAATTTTGAAAAAGGCAAGTGCATGGTAGGCTTTGAGCTGCTCATCCGCATACTCAGGGCCCTGGAGCTTGGCGTGGACGAGCTGCTTCCTGAGCTTGTAAAAAGCAGGACGGGTATGCTGAAGGACAAAAACTCAGGCGAGATCATGGAGATAATGTCTCTTTATGATGAGGAAGAAAGGCAGCGCTTTCTTTCAGACATGGGCCGCATCAAGGAGTGTATGCTTGGCAGCCTGGAGGCCTCGCTGAAGGACTTTGAAAGCTGAGGCCTTTAAGGCTATTTATAAAAATCCTTCATATACTTACGGAAAACTATTCATACACAGCCTATGAGGGCTCAAAAAAACGGCAGGAGAGCGATATGCTCCCTGCCGTTTGCTGTGGTGTGAGAGTACGGTTTGGCACCGTCTCTTATTTGATCTATGCTCTTAATCTCAGGCTATGGAGGTGACCTCGTAGTCCTGATCGGTCACAGCCTTTTTAAGCACCTCATCGCTTACATCCTTTGAGAGCTTGACAATGGCATTTCCTTTTTCGTGGCTTACAATGGCCTCGGCCACTCCGTCAACGGCCTCCAGGGCCTTCTTTACTCTTGCTTCGCAGTGTCCGCACATCATGCCTGTGATATTAAGTGTCTTTTCCATGTTTAGATTCTCCTTTTTGATTGAATTGATTTTATCTTTATGATGCTTTTTTATGTGCTTTTTATCGTGGCGCGGGTCATACATCTTGAAGTAGTTGAGTCTCAGGGCATTTGTGACCACGCAGAAGCTGGACAGGCTCATGGCCGCAGCGCCAAACATGGGGTTGAGCTGCCATCCGAATAGGGGGATGAAAAGGCCGGCTGCCAGTGGTATTCCTATGGTATTGTAGAAAAAGGCCCAGAACAGGTTTTCATGTATATTCCGCAGTGTGGCGCGGCTGAGCCTGATGGCAGCGGGCACGTCAGAAAGCCTGCTCTTCATCAGCACCACGTCTGCAGCGTCTATGGCTATGTCAGTACCTGCTCCTATGGCTATGCCTATGTCGGCCCTGGTCAGGGCGGGAGCGTCGTTTATGCCGTCACCTACCATGGCAGTGCGGCCCTGTTGCATAAGGGATCTTATGACGGATTCCTTGCCCTCCGGCAATACTCCGGCTATGACCTCGTCCACGCCGGCCTGGGCTCCTATGGCCCTGGCTGTCTTTTCATTGTCTCCTGTAAGCATGACTACCTTTATGCCCATGTTCCTAAGCTCTTTTATGGCCTCGGGGCTGTCCTCCTTGATCACGTCGGCTACGGCTATGATGCCAAGGAGCTGATCCTCCCTTGCAAAGAAGAGGGGAGTCTTGCCGGCTTCAGCAAGCCTCTCGGCTGCTTCTTTGGCCTCCTCCGGGATAGCTGCCTTTTCAGAGATGAATCTCAGATTTCCTCCGAATACCGTCCTGCCGTCTATCCTTCCGGAAAGGCCGTTTCCGGCAACAGCCATGAAGTCCTCGGCAGGAGCATTTGAGATATGAGCCTCCTCAGCCCTTGCGACTATGGCCCTGGCCAGGGGGTGCTCACTCTTTTGCTCAAGGGCATAGGCCAGGGATAAAAGCTCATCCTCTGTTGTGTCTGACATGGTCCAGATATCAGTGACCTTGGGCTCGCCCATGGTGATGGTGCCTGTTTTGTCCAGGGCGATTATATCTATCTTGCCTGTTTCCTCAAGGGATACGGCTGTCTTGAACATGATGCCGTGCTTTGCTCCCATGCCGTTGCCTACCATTATGGCCACAGGGGTCGCAAGGCCCAGGGCACAGGGACAGCTGATGACCAGCACTGATATGCCTCTGGCCAGGGCAAAGCCGAAGCTCTGGCCGGCAAACATCCATATGATGGTGGTGATGATCGCTATGGTGATGACTGCGGGAACGAAGATGCCGGATACCCTGTCAGCTATCTTGGCTATGGGAGCCTTGGTGGCAGCTGCATCGCTGACCATTTTTATGATCTGGGAAAAGGTGGTGTCCTCACCTACCCTTGTGGCCCTGCACAGAAGATAGCCGGACTGGTTAAGGGTGGCAGCCGATACCTTGTCGCCTGCAGCCTTGTCCACGGGTATGCTCTCACCTGTAAGGGCAGATTCATTTACGGCACTGATACCATCGACCACGATACCATCCACGGGTATGTTTTCGCCGGGCCTGACGGCAAAGTGATCGCCTATGCCCACCTCTTCAATGCCCACAACCAGCTCCTGGCCATCCCGTACGACGGTGGCTGTCTTTGGCGCCAGCTTCATAAGAGACTTTATGGCATCAGTGGTCTTGCCCTTGGAGCGGGCCTCCAGCATCTTGCCCACGGTGATGAGGGTAAGTATCATGGCTGCGGATTCAAAGTAGAATTCGTGCATGTAGTGGGCCACGGCATCAAAGTTTCCAAGCTTGTTCTGCCAGGTCATGGCCAGGAGAGCATAGGTGCTGTAGCCAAAAGAGGCCGCAGAGCCCATGGCCACCAGGGTGTCCATATTTGGCGACTTGTGCAGCAGTGAGCTGAAGCCATTTATAAAGAACTTTTGATTGACTACCATCACAAGGCCGGAAAGCAGCAGCTGATATATGCCTATGCCTATGTAGTTATCCTGCAGGAAGGAGGGCATGGGCCAGCCCCACATGACACCGCCCATGGATACATACATGAGGGGGATGAGGAGCAGGAGAGAGATGATGAGCCTGCGCCTGAGCTTTGGTGTCTCATGATCAGCCAGCATGTCCTCATATTCTGAGACGGAGGATCTTGCAGAGGCCTTGTCTGCGCCCCTTAGGGCAGCGCCGTAGCCTGCCTCCTCCACTGCCTTTATTATGTCCTGGGCCTTGGCAGTGCCCTCGACGCTCATGGAATTTGTCAGCAGGCTGACGGTACAGGAGCTGACTCCAGGTACCTTTGAGACTGCCTTTTCCACATGAGCGCTGCAGGCTGCGCAGCTCATGCCCGTAACATTGTAGTTCTCCATATAACTAAGCTCCTTTAGAATGTATGTCTATCGTTATTTCATCAGCCTGGGAAGCAGCCTGAGAAGCTCCTCCATGCTGTCCATGCGATCATTCTTTATGTCCTCGGTGACGCAGGTCTGGAGATGCCTCTGAAGCAGCTCGCGGTTGAAGCTGTTAAGGGCTGCATTTACGGCAGAGACCTGGATCATAATGTCGGTACAGTAGGCATCGTTTTCCAGCATGTTTTTAATGCCCCTGACCTGGCCTTCGATGCGGCTGAGACGGTTCATAAGCTCCCGGTGCTCCTTTTCCGAGCGGTACTTGTGCTTGCCGCTGCAGTAGGGGCAGGATGTGCCTTCAGCTGTTTTTAAATCTGATGCCTCTGAAAAAGCTTCGTTGGTCCTTTCCGTTGATTCCATGATAGAAATTCCTTTTTTTTGTCCTGACGCAGTTCCAGGCTGTGTGAATGATATATACCCAATAGGGGTATATTTTGAACTGAAACCATTATACCCTACATGGGTATATAATGCAATACCTAAAATTGATATAATCAAAAATGATCCTGAAAGCCTCGGCCTTCAGGGAAAAAGGATTTAGAAACATAATATCGAAGTCAAGGCCGCAGAGCTTTTTGACATGCCTGCCTTGTGGCTTGGGACAGTGGCCGCTCCCTGGGAGGATATATGAAGAAAAATATAAAAATACCTATCATACTGGCTTTTTCTGCCACACTTTGCCTTGTTCCCCTGCTTTCTGACAGCTCTTTGATGCCGGGACAGTATGGCTATGCCCGGACCAGGGCCTCGGACTCTGATATGTGGGAGGACGAAACGGATCTTGATATTTGGGATGATGAGACTGATTTTGATATTCGGGATGACGAGACTGAAACGGGTGAGGAATCGTCTCCTGATCAGACGGAGATATACGGCAAAGATTCATACACTTCCAGCAGATCGGAGCTTGGTTCTGGTGCAGCAGACAGGCCTGCTGCCGCACAAGGGACAGGTAAGACAAGGAAAATATCTAAAAGGTCCGGTGAGCAGGAGGCCATGGGGAATTTCCTGGTCAGCGGTGATACTGATATATGCTGCTATGATGATATACACGAGGCTCTGTATATTTTTAAATCTGACGGAAGCCTTACGATAGAAAATGCTTCCACAGGCGAAACTGCGAACAGGATAGTCATTAAATCTGGGGTAAAGGCAGAAATAGAATTAAAGGGAGTCAGTATTAGCTCAGGATCTTCGCCCATCGAGCTTCAGGAGGAGGATGACCATGTCCAGGATGAAACACAGCTTGAGCTCATCATAACAGGAGATTGTAAGCTTAATTCCGTGAGCGGTCCGGCCATCTCTGTGATATACGGCACCAGGCTTGATATAAGCGGAGATGGCAGCTTGATGGCTTCAACTCAAGCCGAAGGCTGTGCAGCCATAGGGGCAGGACTTGCAAATGGCTGGCCCGGAGATATATACATAAGCGGAGGCAATATAATTGCCACAGGCGCTGAGGGCGGAGCCGGCATAGGCGGCGGGAGGACCTCTGATGCAGTAGAGGAGGAAAGCTTCATTATCGACATAAGCGGAGGCAACATCTTTGCTACAGGAGGTGCAGGGGCTGCAGGAATAGGAGGCGGAGAAGGAAACACGGCTGACCATGCTCAGATAAGCATAAGTGGTGGCACTGTAACTGCCACTGCCGGTTTTGGAGCCGACGCAATAGGTGTAGGCAGTGGAGGTACGCCATCGGATGGCAGTTTTACCACGGGCTCAGATGGAAATGCTATTATCTGGCTTTTGGATGGAGGGCTCTTTGGCTGCGAAAGCCTTGATGCAATTAAAAACGAATTTGGCAGCGAAATAAACGCCATCATATTTGTAGAGGGCGGCGGAAGCCTTGCAAATGCCGGACGGGTCTTTGGAACGGTGGAGCTTTCGGAGGATCTGAGCATAGCAGGGAGCGAGGAGCTGATGATCCCGGCGGGAGCAAAGCTTGTCATAGCCTCGGGAAAGGAGCTGATCGTATACGGGGAGGCCACAAACAGGGGCAGCATAGAAAACCTTGGGATCATAGACATAGCGGAGACCTCGGCCTATAAGCTTCAAAACTATGGCAGCATAGACAATTCAAAGGGGCTCATAGGAACTGACGATGAAGGCGAGCTAAAGATAAAAAATCATGGAGATGGCAAACTGTTTCCAAGGCGTGTCGGAGACATAGAGCTTTCAGTCATAAATGATCAGGGCTCTGCATACACGGAGGCAGATCGGGATGCCGGCAGGAGCTTCAGGCTCAGGGCAGTCATAAGGCTTAAAAATGAGGATGCCAAATATGTGCCCGGACAGGGCAGCCTTGAGTTTATACTTAAAAACAAGGATACAGGGGAAAGCCTGAGCTTTAGCGGAAGCTATGACGGAGGCTATAAGGTCCAGTCAGAGCTACTGGATCCAGCAGAGCTTCCCGAAGGGGGCTATAGCCTTTTTGCAGAGCTTTCAGGAGATGAGAGCTTCAAGGCATTTAGGAGCACTGAAACAGATACACTTATAGAGGGAAGTAAGCAGGAGACCGATACCGGAGAGGGCGGAGATCAGGACGGCGGAGGCCAGGACGGCAGTCAGGGCAGCGACTCTGGAAATGGAAGTCACAGCTTTGGCAGCAGTCATGGAGGAGCCACTCACGCAGAGAGCGTATACAGAGAGGATGAGCAGGGAGCTCACGGCTATGACTGGGAGGCAGGGCTTGCAGCTGATACCTCATATATCTCAGGCTATGTAAGCTCCCAGTCCGGCCAGGGTGGAAACTGGATCAGGAACGGCAGGGGCTGGTGGTTCAGATGGACAGACGGCAGCTGGCCCTTTGACAGCTGGCAGAGGCTTTGGTGGAATGATGATCTTTACTGGTATCATTTCGGAGCAGAGGGCTATCTGGACAGCGGCTGGTACACGGACAGGGATGGAAGCATATATTATCTCCATCCCCTGCATGATGGAAGCTTTGGCTATATGTATGAGGGAAGGCATGTCATAGACGGCCAGGAATACAGCTTTACGACTGCTTTGGAGGCTCCTTTGCAAGGAAGGCCCGAAGGCTCTTTAAGGTATTGAGGTTAAGGGCATCCAGCTCTGCGTTTATCTCGGCTCCCATGAGTATGATGCAGATGATGGCAAAAAGCCAGAACATCAGCAATATGATGGCTCCAAGGGAGCCGTACATGTAGGAGATGTTTTTAAAGTAGGTAAAATAAAAGGAAAAGCCGTAGGAGGCCAGTACCCAGCCAAGGGTGGCGATCACTGCCCCTGGCAGTACGGGGCGGCCGTCATCATCAGAAAGCCCAGGCATAAATCTGTATATGCAGAGCATGAATATGAAAAGTATACCAGTGGTGATGATGGCCTTGAAGTCAAGGAAGATCATGACCAGGCCTGTTATACGGGGCAGGTGCCTGATGACCAGTTCACCAAGGGCATTTCCCAGGACCACCAGCAGCAGGCTGAGGATCAGTGCAATTATGAAAAAGATCGTATAAAGCAGGGCCTCTGCCCTGCGCAGCACATAGGACCTGCGTCTTGGCTGGTGGTTGATCTTTGTGATGGCAGTTTCAAGGCGGTATATTCCACTTGAGGCCGACCAGAGGGTCAGCACGGCACTCAGGGAAATGACTGCGCCGGCGCTGTCGATGTAGATATTTGAAAGGACGGAATCCACGAGCTCGTGGAGCAGCATCATGTCAGGCAGGGCAGAATATATCATCTCCGTAACGGTGGCCCGGTCAAGGCCCGGCACATGGGAAATAATGCCCAGCACCAGCATGAGAAAGGGCACTGAGGATATGATCAGCCAAAAGGAGACAGAGCCGGCATAATTTGTCATGTCGTCCTTGCTGAAACGCTTTGCTATGCGCAGTATGAGCAGTATAAGCTTCATGAAGAAGAGCTCCCTTCAGCGGAAATTCAATCACAGGCCGGGGCCAGGTTACCGTTTTCCATTATATTAGCACCGGCAGGGCAGGACTTGCAAGCCGAGGGGAAACAGGATAAAATGATTTAATGTTCAAGTAGCTCAATGAAGGCCGAAAGGCACAAAATGAGCAGGTCGAGGAGCAAGCTTTTATATGCTGAAGGATATATCGGATTTTATCAGGACCCACAGATACTGTGTCCTGCTTTTATACCTGCCAGTATACCTGGCGGCATTTTTTATCATAGACAGATTGCCTCTGTCACATTACATCATCAGATGTCCGCTGGATGAGCTCATACCCTTTAATCAGTATATGTTCATCCCCTATGCCATCTGGTATGCCTGGTTCCCAGGCTGGCTGATATTTTTCCTGCTCAGATCCGGCGAGGAGTTCAAAAGGCTGAGCATAGTCATGTTTTCCGGCATGACCATCGCTCTGATCATATATGTGGTATGGCCAAACGGCATAGATCTGAGGGAACCTATCACGGGAACGGATGTATGCTCAAGGGCCCTGATCTGGATCAGGAGCATGGACACGCCCTATGGGGTATGCCCCTCCATACATATATCCACCATCACGGCCATAGCCCTTGTCATAAAGGATTCCCGCCTGCCGGTCTTTACAGACACGGCAAAGGCCTATTGTCTGGTCATAGCCGTGATGATAGCCTATGCCACCATGGCCACAAAGCAGCACAGCATAGTGGATGTGGCAGCAGGCATAGCCCTTTCTGTGGTCCTTTATTATCTTTACCCCATATTTTACAGGAGATGTAAATGGCTAAGCAGTTTATAAAGATCAGGGGTGCTTCGGAGCATAACCTGAAAAACATAGATCTGGATATACCCAGGGATGAGCTGGTGGTGCTGACCGGTCTCTCCGGCTCGGGAAAATCTTCCCTGGCCTTTGACACCATATATGCCGAGGGCCAGAGACGCTACATGGAATCCCTGTCCTCCTATGCGAGACAGTTCCTTGGACAGATGGAAAAGCCCAATGTGGAGAGCATAGAGGGCCTGAGCCCTGCCATCAGTATAGATCAGAAGTCCACCAATCACAATCCTAGATCAACGGTGGGCACGGTGACGGAGATATATGACTATCTGAGGCTCCTTTATGCCAGGATAGGCATACCCCATTGTCCAAAATGCGGCAGAGAGATAAAGCGTCAGACCGTGGATGAGATGGCGGATGCCGTCATGAGGCTTCCCGAGGGCACCAGGATACAGCTTTTGTCTCCTGTGGTCAGGGGAAGGAAGGGAGAGCATGTAAAGCTGCTGGACCAGGCCAGGCGCTCGGGCTATGTGCGTGTGCGCATAGACGGCAGCATGTATGAGCTCAGTGAGGAGATAAAGCTTGATAAGAATATCAAGCACAATATAGAGATAGTGGTGGACAGGCTGATAGTCAGGGATGGCATACTCCAGAGGCTCACGGATTCCATAGAGAACGTGCTCAGCCTTTCCGGAGGCCTGATGACCGTGGATGTCATAGGCGGGGAGCCGCTGACCTTTTCCCAGAACTTTGCCTGTCCGGACTGCGGCATAAGCATAGAAGAGATAGAGCCCAGGTCCTTTTCCTTCAATAATCCATATGGAGCCTGCCCGGAATGCTATGGACTGGGCTACAAGATGGAATTTGACGTGGAGCTCATGATACCTGATCCTACACTCAGTCTGAACCAGGGGGCGATCGCCGTCATGGGCTGGCAGTCCAGCGGGCAGAAGGGCTCCTATACCCATGCCATGCTGGAGGCCCTTTCGGAGGAATACGGCTTCAGCCTGGACACTCCCTTCTGTGAGCTTCCGGAGGATATCAGGGATGTGATCATAAATGGCACCGGAGGACGCAGGGTCAGGGTACACTACGAGAGCCAGTTCGGACGGGGCAATGTCCATGACGTGGCCTTTGAGGGACTGCTGGAAAACATAAAGCGCAGGTACAGGGAGGCCTATTCAGCCGATATGAAGGCTGCCTATGAGGAGTACATGCGCAAGGATACCTGCCCGGCCTGCAGGGGAAAGAGGCTGAAGCCCTCATCCCTGGCTGTGACCGTGGGAGATGAAAATATCTATGACATCACAAATACCTCCATAAAGGTATTCAGGGACAAGATAAGCGAGCTTCAGCTCAGCGATTTCCAAAAGCAGGTGGGAGCCCTGATACTAAAGGAGATAAAGGCCAGGGTCAGCTTTTTGATAGATGTGGGGCTGGACTACCTTTCCCTCAGCAGGGCCACGGGCACACTGTCCGGCGGAGAGGCCCAGCGTATAAGGCTGGCCACCCAGATAGGCTCAGGTCTGGTGGGAGTGGCCTATATACTTGACGAGCCCTCCATCGGACTGCATCAGAGGGACAATGACAAGCTCCTGGCCACCTTAAAGAGGCTCAGGGATCTGGGGAACTCTGTCATAGTGGTAGAGCATGACGAGGATACAATGAGGGCTGCGGACTATGTGGTGGACATAGGGCCTGGCGCAGGAGAGCACGGAGGCTATGTGGTGGCGGCAGGCACTGCCGAGGAGATCATGGCCTGTCCGGAATCCATTACGGGACAGTATCTTTCCGGAAAGCTGTCCATACCTGTGCCGGCAGTGCGCAGAGAGCCAAAGGGCTGGCTCAGGATACACGATGCCCACGAAAACAATCTAAAGCACATAGATGCCTCCATACCCACAGGCATATTTACCTGTGTCACCGGGGTGTCGGGCTCTGGAAAATCCTCTTTGATAAATGAGATACTTTACAAGGCTCTGGCAAGGAAGCTGAACCGAGCCAAGGTCATAGCCGGAAAGCATGGCTATATCGAGGGTGTGGATCAGCTGGACAAGATCATAGCCATAGACCAGTCTCCCATAGGGCGCACGCCAAGGTCAAATCCTGCAACTTATACCGGCGTATTTGACATGATCAGAGAGCTATTTGCCTCCACCTCGGATGCAAAGATGAGAGGCTATACAAAGGGCAGATTCTCCTTCAATGTCAAGGGTGGGCGTTGTGAGGCCTGCTCGGGAGACGGCATCATAAAGATAGAGATGCATTTCCTGCCGGATGTATATGTGCCCTGCGAGGTCTGCGGAGGAAAAAGATATAACCGCGAGACCCTGGAGGTAAAATATAAGGGCAAGTCCATATACGATGTGCTGAACATGACCGTGGAGGAGGCTCTGGAATTTTTCAAAAACGTGCCTTACATAGAAAGGAAGATACAGACCCTATATGATGTTGGGCTTTCGTATATAAAGCTGGGACAGCCAAGCACGGAGCTATCCGGAGGAGAGGCCCAGAGGATAAAGCTGGCTACGGAGCTTTCCAGAAGGAGCACTGGCCGCACCATCTATGTGCTGGATGAGCCCACCACGGGACTACATTTTGCCGATGTGCACAAGCTGATAAACATACTTCACCGTCTGGCCGAGGGCGGCAATACGGTGGTGGTCATAGAGCATAACCTGGATGTCATAAAGACGGCTGACTATATCATAGACATGGGCCCAGAGGGAGGAGACGGAGGCGGCACCATCATAGCCCAGGGCACTCCCGAGGAGATATGCAAAGTGAAGGAGAGCTATACGGGCCAGTATCTGAAGCCCTATATTGAAAATAAAAAAGCTCACTGAAAAATGAAAAAACTTGCTGAAAATGAAAAAACTCACTGATGACGAAAAATACATGAGGGAGGCCATCAGGCAGGCACGCAAGGCATACTCCATAAGGGAGGTGCCCATAGGCTGTGTCATAGTTTACAAGGACAGGATCATAGGCCGGGGCTACAACAAGCGTACCCAAAAGGGCAATGTGCTGGCCCACGGCGAGATCATAGCCATAAACAAGGCCTGCCGGTATATGGGCGACTGGAGGCTTGAGGACTGTACGCTTTATGTGACCCTGGAGCCCTGTCCCATGTGTGCAGGGGCCATAGTCCAGGCCAGGATACCAAGGGTCGTCATAGGCTGCATGAATCCCAAGGCAGGCTGTGCCGGCTCGGTGCTGGATCTTTTTTCACAGCCGGGGCTCAATCACAGGGTCGAGACGGTAAGGGGCATTTATGAGGCTGAATGCTCGACATTGATGAAGAGCTTTTTCAAGGACGTAAGGGACGGCAGGTTTCCCAGGCAGAGAAGGATGATCCCCCTGGGAGAGGAGCTGAAGGGAGCATAGCCATGGCATTTACCCATCTGCATGTTCATACCCAGTATTCGCTTCTGGATGGCTCGGGAAGGATACCCGAGCTTATTTCCCATGCAAAGGAGCTTGGCATGGACAGCTTGGCCATTACCGACCATGGCGCCATGTTCGGTGTGGTGGATTTTTACAAGGAGGCCAAAAAGCAGGGCATAAAGCCTATCCTGGGCTGTGAGGTCTATGTGACCGGCGGCTCACGCTTTGACCGTGAACGCTATCAAAACGAGTCCCTTTATCATCATCTGGTCCTGCTGTGCGAAAATGACGAGGGCTATCACAATCTCATGAAGCTGGTGTCCAGGGGCTATACCGAGGGATATTATTACAGGCCAAGGGTGGATCTGGAGCTCCTTGAGAAATATCACAGGGGCCTGATAGCTTCTTCTGCCTGTCTTGCCGGAGAGGTGCAAAAGCTTTTGCTCAGAGGCATGTATGATGAGGCTAAAAAAGCAGCACTGCGCTACAGGGAGATCTTTGGAGAGGATAATTTCTTCCTTGAGCTTCAGGACCACGGCTATGATGAGCAAAAGGCCGTAAATCCTCTGCTTGTAAAGCTGTCAGAAGAGCTGTCCATACCGCTTATCGCCACCAATGATGTCCACTATACCTATAAGGAGGATGCCGAGGCCCATGACATTTTGCTCTGCATCCAGACGGGCAAAAAGATAGGAGATACTGACAGGCTGAGATACGAGGGAGGCCAGTTCTATCTAAAGAGCGAGGAGGAGATGCGTTCGCTGTTCGGCTATGCTCCCGAGGCCCTGGAAAATACTCACAGGATAGCCGAGCGCTGCAATGTGGATATAGAGTTTGGAGTCACCAAGCTGCCAAAATTTGATGTACCAAAGGGAAAAACAGCAGAGCTCTATCTCAGGGAGCTCTGTGGAAAGGGCCTTTACGAGCGTTATCCTGAAAGGGCTGAGGAGCTCAGGGAGAGACTTGATTATGAGCTTTCCACCATAGAGAGGATGGGCTATGTGGACTACTTCCTCATAGTCTCGGATTTTATACATTATGCAAAGAAGAACGGCATACCGGTGGGGCCCGGCAGGGGATCTGCCGCAGGCTCCATAGTTGCCTACTGCCTTGGGATCACGAACATAGACCCCATAAAGTATGACCTGCTCTTTGAGCGCTTTCTGAATCCGGAAAGGGTGTCCATGCCTGATATAGACGTGGATTTCTGCTATGAAAGAAGGCAGGAGGTTATTGATTATGTTGTAAGAAAATATGGTAAAGAAAAGGTAGTACAGATTATTACTTTTGGTACACTGGCTGCAAGAGGCTGTATAAGGGATGTAGGA
>CALWET010000004.1 GCA_944377385.1 uncultured Lachnospiraceae bacterium
GAGGCTAACAAGGCATTTGCTCACTATCGTTTCTAAGGTACCTGTAGGAGGAAAAGATGGGAAGAGAATATCCGTTAGAGAGAACTCGAAATATCGGTATCATGGCTCACATAGATGCCGGTAAGACGACATTGACAGAACGTATTCTTTATTACACAGGTATCAATTACAAGATAGGCGATACCCACGAGGGTACGGCTACCATGGACTGGATGGCACAGGAGCAGGAGCGTGGAATAACCATCACATCTGCTGCTACCACCTGTCACTGGACAAAGCACAAGGACAACAAGCCCGATCCCAACGAGCTTGAGCATCGTATCAACATCATAGACACCCCTGGACACGTTGACTTTACCGTTGAGGTAGAAAGGTCTCTTCGTGTACTGGATGGTGCAGTTGGTGTGTTCTGTGCAAAGGGCGGTGTTGAGCCTCAGTCAGAGAATGTATGGAGACAGGCTGACACCTACAATGTTCCCCGTATGGCCTTCATCAACAAGATGGACATACTTGGAGCAAACTTTTACGGAGCAGTTGACCAGATCAGGGACAGGCTCGGCAAGAATGCCATCATAACCCAGCTCCCTATCGGCAAGGAAGACAGCTTCAAGGGCATCATTGATCTGTTTGAGATGCGTGCCTATATCTACAATGATGAAAAGGGTGATGACATCAGCATCACTGATATCCCCGAGGATATGAAGGAGGATGCTGAGCTTTACCGTACAGAGCTGGTTGAAAAGATCTGCGAGCTGGATGACGAGCTCATGGAGATGTACCTTGCAGATGAGGTACCTTCCATAGATCAGCTTAAAAAGGCCCTCAGAAAGGGGACCTGCGAGTGTACGGCAGTACCCGTTTGCTGTGGTTCAGCCTACAGGAACAAGGGTATACAGAAGCTTCTGGATGCCATCATAGACTTTATGCCTTCACCCCTCGACATACCTCCCATAGATGGTGTGGATGAGGACGGCAACGAGGTGGTACGTCATTCATCTGACGATGAGCCCTTCTCGGCTCTGGTATTCAAGATCATGACCGACCCCTTCGTAGGAAAGCTGGCATACTTCAGAGTTTATTCCGGAACGGTGAACTCAGGCTCCTATGTGCTCAATGCCACAAAGCAGAAGAAGGAGCGTGTGGGACGTATACTTCAGATGCACGCAAACAAGCGTACCGAGATAGACAAGTGCTATTCAGGTGACATCGCAGCAGCCGTTGGCTTCAAGATCAGCGGAACCGGTGATACCATCTGTGATGAGCAGCATCCCGTTATCCTTGAATCCATGGAGTTCCCTGAGCCCGTTATCGACGTTGCCATCGAGCCCAAGACCAAGGCATCTCAGGGCAAGATGGGCGAGGCCCTGGCAAAACTTGCCGAGGAGGATCCTACCTTCCGTGCAAAGACTGATCCCGAGACAGGACAGACCATCATATCCGGTATGGGTGAGCTTCACCTGGAGATCATCGTTGACCGTCTGCTTCGTGAGTTCAACGTCGAGGCAAACGTCGGTGCACCTCAGGTTGCTTACAAGGAGACCATCACAAAGCCTGTTGACATCGAATCCAAGTATGTCAAGCAGTCAGGTGGTAAGGGTCAGTACGGACATTGTAAGGTCAAGTTCGAGCCCATGGATGCAAACGGAGAGCAGACCTACAGCTTCGAGTCCACAGTCGTGGGCGGAGCTATCCCCAAGGAGTATATCCCTGCTGTAGACGAGGGTATACAGGAGGCCATGAAGGCCGGATCCCTTGGAGGCTTCCCTGTTATAGGCATACATGCGAACTGCTACGACGGATCCTATCACGAGGTCGACTCCTCAGAGATGGCCTTCCATATTTCAGGATCCCTGGCACTCAAGGATGCCATGCAGAAGGGTGCCCCCGTGCTGCTTGAGCCCATCATGAAGGTTGAGGTCACCATGCCTGAGGATTACATGGGAGATGTTATCGGTGACATCAACTCAAGGCGTGGACGTATCGAGGGTATGGATGATGTCGGAGGCGGAAAGCTGGTAAGGGCATTCGTGCCGCTGGCAGAGATGTTCGGCTATTCAACAGACCTTCGTTCAAAGACCCAGGGACGTGGTAATTACTCCATGTTCTTCGATCATTATGAGCAGGTGCCCAAGAACGTTCAGGAGAAGGTCCTGAATGAAAAGAAGGGCAAATAAACACTGATTTTGTCATGTATTTTGCGCTGAGCCTGAAAAGGCAGTCTCCATTGGAGGCAGAAAGCGCAAAATACTTGAAAAATAAGGGCAATTCCCTTATAATAATCTAAGCTTTAAAATTAAAGAAGATACTGTTTGTATTGCAAGCTGAGAGATGAATTCTTTTAAGGAGGAAAAGCTATAATGGCTAAGGAGAAGTTTAACAGAACAAAACCCCACTGCAATATCGGTACCATCGGTCACGTTGACCATGGTAAGACAACTCTTACCGCAGCTATCACAAAGACTCTTCACGAGAGACTTGGTACCGGTGAGGCAGTTGCATTTGAGAATATCGATAAGGCACCCGAGGAGAGAGAGAGAGGAATCACTATCTCTACTGCTCACGTTGAGTATGAGACTGCAAAGAGGCACTATGCTCACGTTGACTGCCCGGGCCATGCTGATTACGTTAAGAACATGATCACAGGTGCAGCACAGATGGATGGAGCTATCCTTGTTGTTGCAGCTACCGATGGAGTTATGGCTCAGACCAGAGAGCACATCCTTCTTGCCCGTCAGGTAGGTGTTCCTTACATCGTAGTATTCATGAACAAGTGCGACATGGTTGACGACGATGAGCTCCTTGAGCTCGTTGAGATGGAGATCAGAGAGCTGCTTACAGAGTACGAGTTCCCTGGAGATGACATCCCCGTTATCAGAGGCTCAGCTCTCAAGGCCCTTGAGGATCCTTCAAGTGAGTGGGGCGACAAGATCATGGAGCTTATGGATGCAGTTGATGAGTACATCCCTGATCCCGTTCGTGAGACCGACAAGCCCTTCCTTATGCCCGTCGAGGACGTATTCACCATTACAGGCCGTGGAACCGTTGCTACAGGCCGTGTAGAGCGTGGTGTCCTTCACCTTAACGACGAGGTAGAGATCGTAGGTATCAAGGAAGAGACAAAGAAGACCGTAGTTACCGGTGTTGAGATGTTCCGTAAGCTTCTTGATGAGGCTCAGGCTGGTGATAACATCGGTGCTCTGCTCCGTGGTATCAACAGAGACCAGATCGAGAGAGGTCAGGTCCTTTGCAAGCCCGGTTCAGTTACCTGCCACAAGAAGTTTAAGGCTCAGGTTTACGTACTGACCAAGGACGAGGGTGGACGTCACACACATTTCTTCAACAACTACAGGCCTCAGTTCTACTTCAGAACAACTGACGTTACCGGAGAGTGCGTACTTCCCGCTGGCACAGAGATGTGCATGCCTGGCGACAATGTAGAGATGGAAGTTGATCTTATCCATCCCGTAGCCATGGAGAAGGGACTTCGTTTTGCTATCCGTGAGGGCGGCAGGACTGTAGGTTCAGGAAGAGTTACAGAGATCGTAGAGTAAGACGATCCATGGCTCCTTACGGAGCTTTAAAGAGATCGGCTTGAGCATTAAGCTCAATTACTTACGTAAATATTTAAAGGCCTTAGGAAAACTCCTAAGGCCTTTTTATGACATTTCTATACGTCTGAAAAACTGTTTTAATTTATATTTATCAGTTTTTTATGATGTAGAATTAGTCATTTAGATAAATGAAGTTGAAGCCTTTATGCTCCTACAGGTGCACACATTTTTTCGAGCCAGGAAAGCTCCTCTCCTGAAAGATACGGGCTCAGTCTCTCGTATACCATTCTGTGGTAGCTGTCAAGGAGCGCTATATCATGCTCATCCATAAGGCTAGTATCCAGTGGCCTCTTGTCTATGGGACAGAGGGTATATATCTCGAAATGGCAGAACTGTCCGTATTCGTTCTTTATATCATTCATGCACATCAGCAGGTTTTCAGTTCTTGTTCCATGACTTCCTGCTATATATACCCCTGGCTCGTCGGATACGTACATCCCTTCCTTAAAGGGGTACTGATCCATCCTTTCAGGTACTGCCTTGTATCTGATCCCCACAGGTCTCTCATGTACATTGAGCATATAGCCTACCCCATGGCCTGTGCCATGTTCAAAGTTAAGGCCTCTTTTCCAGAAGGGTTCTCGGGCTATATAGTCTAGACAGGCTCCGCCTGTCCCCTCCAGGAATCTAGCATCCGAGAGTCTGAGACATGCGATCACAGACAGGGTATAGCTTTCTCTCTCATCCCCTGTGGTCTCACCGCAGGCCCAGGTCCTGGTGATATCTGTAGTACCTTCAAAGTAATGACCTCCACTGTCAACGAGATAAAGGCCTCTGGGCTTTATAGGCACATCATGATCCTTTGAGGGATGATAATGGCACATAGCTGCATTTTCCCCATAGGCCGAGATAGTGGTGAAACTGTCACATAAAAAGCCTTCCTGCTGAGTCCTTAGCTCATGGAGCTTTTCAAGGCATTTCCACTCAGTGAGATCTCCTTTGTCTACATTATCCAGGAACCAGTGCATGAACCTCATCATAGCTATGCCGTCTTTTATATGGGCTTTTTTCAGGTTTTTTCTCTCTACTTCATTCTTTACACATTTCCTCAGGGTGGTAGGCATAAGCTGGTCTATGATCTTTATATCCTTTGGAAGGGCTGCTCCCACTGCTGCATTTACCATGGCAGATTCGATCAGTATGCTGCTGCATTTAAGCTTGCTTATATCACGGTAGAAATCCTCCTCGCAAGTGTCTGCCTCTACTCCTGCTGCTTTCAGATGCTCCCTGACTTTGGCTGTCAGATGAGCCTCGTCGGTATAGAGCCTGGCTCGGTCTTTTTCTATTAGCATGAAGGCCATGAATACAGGATTGCTGGCTACATCTCTGGCTCTCAAATTAAGGAGCCAGGCTATATCATCAACTGCACATATGATGTGTGCTTCAGCTCTTAAACTCTTCATATCGTCTCTTAGCTGAGCAAGCTTTTTTGAGGCCGACATACCGGTATACTTATCCTCCAGTATGAAACATGGAGTGAGCTCCCTCTTTGGCCTTTGCTCCCAAAAAAGATCCGGTAGGTCGTCATTTGCAGCGAGCACTGCCTCTGTGCTCTCTGCAAGGCCTCTTAGTCTTATGTAATCGGTATAGGAGACGGTCCTCCCATTAAAACCTATACAGCCTCCTTTTTTGAGCTTATCTGCCATATAATCAAATATATCAGGTGTTTCGGGCCTGCCCATACGCATAAGGCCTATGCCGCTCCCTGAAAGCTCTCTTTCAGCCTGGACGAAGTTCCTTCCGTCTGTCCAGAGCCAAGCCTCCTCCTCTGTTATTACAAGGCTGCCTGCCGAGCCCGTAAAACCGGAGATGAACATGATCTCTTTATAATATGGACTTATCCTATCGGATTGGTGATCATCATTCATGGTCATATAGTAGATATCCATGCCACGTTCTTTCATGGCATGCCTCAAAAGTGTCAGTTCTTTTTTCATAGCTTTTCCTCACTATTAAATCAAGGTCATGATGATAAGATATACTTTTAAACTCAAGAAAGTTTTACACCATTTTCTCCGGCTTAAATATCTCGTCGAATCTTTCGGAGCTGAGATATCCAAGAGATACACAGGCCTCCTTTAAGGATATGTTTTCACGAAAGGCCTTTTGTGATGTCTTGGCTGCATTTTCATATCCTATATAAGGATTTAGGCATGTCACGAGCATGAGCGAGCGGTGTAGGTTCTCATCCATTTTTTTCTTATTGGCCTTTATGCCACTGACACAGTTATTGTTGAAAGAGATGATAACATCAGAGAGCAGGCGCACCGACTGCAGAAAGTTATATATGCACACAGGCATAAATACATTTAGCTCAAAATTACCCTGGGATGCCGCCATGCCAACAGCAGTATCATTTGCCATGACCTGTACGGCTACCATGGTGACAGCCTCGCATTGGGTAGGATTTACCTTACCGGGCATAATGGAGCTGCCAGGTTCATTTGCAGGTATGGTTATTTCTGAAAGTCCACATCTGGGTCCGCTGGCCAGCCATCTGATATCGTTTGCTATCTTCATCAGATCAGCAGCCAGAGCCTTGAGGGCTCCATGAGTATAAACAAGCTCATCCTTGGCAGTAAGGGAATGAAATTTATTTTCTGCTGTTCTGAATTTCATGCCGGTGAGCTCACTGACAGCATTTGCAGCCTCCTCGGCGAAACGGGGAGGGGCATTGAGACCGGTACCTACAGCTGTGCCTCCCAGAGCCAGCTCGGAGAGCTCCTGTAGAGAGCTCTCTATCATGGAGCTGCATTTATCCAGCATCCCCTTCCAACCGCTTATCTCCTGTGAAAAGGTGATAGGAGTAGCATCCTGAAGGTGTGTACGTCCTGTTTTGATGATACCTTCATTTTCCTTCATGAGTCTTTCAAAGGTCTCTGATAGGAGTGCAATAGCCGGCAGGAGCCTGCGCCTTATCTGCATGACGGCAGCAATGTGCATGGCTGAGGGAAAGGTGTCATTTGAGCTCTGGGACATGTTTATATGGTCATTTGGATGAAGCAGCTTTTCTCCAAGGATCTCATTTCCTCGGTTTGCTATTACCTCATTCACATTCATATTGGACTGGGTCCCGCTGCCGGTCTGCCATACAACCAGAGGGAAATGTTCTGAAAGCTTCCCAGACAGTATTTCATCGCATACGGTGCATATTGCCTGAAAGCGCTTTTCGTCTAATTTTCCAAGCCTGAAATTTGCTGTAGCGGCAGCCTTTTTAAGTATGGCAAAGGCTTCGATAATCTCATTAGGCATCGTTTCCGTACCTATCCTGAAGTTTTCATGGCTCCTTTCAGTCTGAGCTCCCCAATACTTGTCAGAGGGTACTTTGATCTCTCCCATGGAATCGTGTTCTATCCTGAAATCCATATGTTCCTCCTTAGGCAGGATAAATGCTGTCCATCTTTTTTATGGCATTTTCCCTGATCGTTTTATAAATACTGTTCCTGTGAGTGTCTATACCTACTACAAAGGGTCCAAAGTGATCAGCTTCAAGATCCCACATAGCTTCAGGCATACCAAGCTCGAGCCAGTTTACGTCAAATACTGAGATGATGCCCTGGGCAAGTTTCGCCGCACAACCAGGAGCCGCCTGAAGGTAAACATAGCCGTAATTTTCGCAGGCATCTATGGTATCTTGATCCATGCCTCCTTTTCCTATCAGAGCACGAATACCAACCCTTCCCACCATCTCAGCATAGGGCTCCATACGGATGCTGGTGGTCGGCCCAATGACGTTAAGCTTCCAGGACCCATCAGGTTTTTTTAGACATACAGGGCCTGCATGGAATATGGCTGCTCCCCTAAGCTCCTTAGGAAGTGCCTTGTCTTCATTGATAAGACCTTTTATTTTCATATGGGCCATATCTCTGGCGGTAAAAATGTGACCGTTCAGATAGACAATATCTCCAATATGAAGATCTCTGACATCGTTTTCTGACAAAGGAACGTTGAGTACCTTTTCCATTTTTTCCTCTCCTTATGTTTATCAAAGTATGGTCTCTATGCGACCGTCATCATATATGCGTATACCGGCCCGTCTTGCTACCCAGCAATGGAAATTTATGGCTACTGGAGCTATGGCCGTGTGGGTGGCTGCTGTACCTATCTTTACAGCCAGACATACGGTATCTCCTCCAGTGCCTGCTGCTCCTATGCCCAGGGAGTTTATGCTATCACGCAGTTCCTTTTCCAAGGATGCGAGCTTGGAATCAGGATTTTCATCACGCCAGTCTCTTGTACTGATAGCTTCGCGACTGAGCTTTGCTGCTACATCCATCTGTCCACCTATGCCTATGCCTATACCGAATGGCGGACAGGGCTTGCCTCCTGCATTTATAACCGTCTCCAAGACAAAGCGTTTAAGTCCCTCAAGCTCTTGATCTATCTTTAGGGTGGCCGTAGTAAATATCTTCATGGCATTTCCGAGTTCAGCACCGCAGCCCTTGAAGCTTATGATAAAGTCTACGTATTGCTGTCCGGGGACATATTTATATTCTATGTTGGGTACGCCCTTTCCGGTATTGTTCCCGGGATTGTATCTTGTAAGCGGGTCTACCATGCTGGGACGCAGATAGCCCTTTTTCGTTGCATCAGAAAGAGCTTCCTTTACGGCTTCACAGGCAACTCCTGGAAAATTCCCGTCTCCAAAGCTGATCCAGGCTGTAGGATATCCAGGAGACTGGCACACTGCCTTGTCCTCCTTTTTAGCTATATCCAGGTCATCGAGCATGGAGCGTAGCATGCTTTGGGCAGTAGGACTAGTCTCCCTGACAAGAGCCTGGGAAAGAAGCTCTCTGACATCGGGGGATATGCCTGTGACTGCACGTATGCAGGTGTCATGTATGGCATCCTTTAAGATATGGTCATTCATATGTTTTTCCTCTCAAAAAATACTGATGTTATATACAGTGCTGCTGAAAAAGCAGGCCTGTGTCATTCAGCTCTTCCAGTCTGTGGATCTTTGAAAGCAGAGAGCCTATTGCTATCTCATCTAAAAGTTCATGACAAAGCTCAGAGAATTTATGATCTGTCATGCTTAGATCAAAAGGATTTTTAGGATCGCCGATAGGGTAGTCTACCTGTTCTGTGATACTGCTTCCATCCTTCAGCGTTATGCTCAGTCTGTGTGCCCATCTGTCAGGAAAAATTTTGAAGGCATCATTTATATCCTGACTTTCCTTTACATTGATCTTGTTCATCAAGCTGCGTATACGACAGTCCTTGAGAGAAGCATCACAGAATATATGGTCTGAGACTTCCCCGTAGACGAGCATAGCTGCTATGCAGAACTGAAGGCTGAATTTTGCCGCATAAGGATTTTCGGGATCAGGATTATCAGCGGTCTCAACAGCAGCATGATAAGTCTCGTCTGTTATGGAGACGATCTGGTCAGGATCAATATGATATTTTCCCCTGATCAGCTGGGCGCAGTATAGGGCGGAGTGCGTATGATGGCAACAGGCATAGGCTTTGAGGGATATTTCATTTATGCTGTAGCCTCCACAGAGGCTCTTTGTGATGCATTCTGTTTGGAAGCTGGGGGCAAAGGCTTTAAGAAATCCACGTTCACCCTCAAGTATGGTAGGAGAACCGGTAAATCCAAGTCTTGCAAGCTTTGCAGAGCGTATACCGCAGAGATTTGCGTTAGCTACATGCAGGACCTTGCTCATGGATCCGCTCTCAAGAAATTCCCAGAGGCCTGCTGCTTGTGTGCCGGCACTGCCAAAGGCATTAAGCGTTTCTTCCTCTGAAAGTCCAAGAAGTTTTGAGGCTGTTATAGATGAAGCAAAGGCGCCTATAACTGCCGTGGTATGCCAGAAACGGTAAGAGGAAGGATTTATGGCCTCGCCTATCCTGGCTCCTGCCTCGTATCCGGCGACTATCGCTTCTATGAGCATACTGCCTGAGAGATGATACTGCTGACAAAGCGCCAGGGCAGTGGGGATGGTAACGACCCCAAGATGGGTTATGGATGTGTTATGTACATCGTCCATATCCATGACATGGCCAAAAACAGCATTCATGGCAGCTGCGTGCTCAGCAGTGTGCATTGAAAAATCAGGTTGTAATAAAGAAGAGCATGAAGTAAAATTAAACGTAGAATAATATCGTTTCCAAATCACGGCCTCTTTTTTCTGGGATCCGGCTATAGCTACACCTATAAAATCCTCGATGCATTTTTTTGCTGTCTCGATGGTATCAGAGCTCAGATCGGCATATTTGATGCCGTAGACACAGGAAACGAGCTGCCTCGTGA
The DNA here is from genome assembly GCA_944377385.1 of uncultured Lachnospiraceae bacterium. Taxonomy (GTDB): domain Bacteria; phylum Bacillota; class Clostridia; order Lachnospirales; family Lachnospiraceae; genus Avilachnospira. The sequence goes on from CALWET010000004.1 coordinate 9,868, forward strand.
TTTCCTGGTTTTTATCAGTCATAGCAGTGACTCTCTTTTGATTTATTAGAAGTGGTATACCGTGTATGCCTCGAGGATACCACATTTATTATAAAAAATAAAGAGAATTTATAAATAAATTATGCAATAATACAAAAAAAGTGGTAAATATCTTCAAAGATGGTATACCATAATATAAAAGCAAAACATAATATTAAGGAGACAGGTGTTTGGAAGAGAAGAAAAATAACAAGTACTATGAACAGATACTTGATTGGTTCAATGACCAGATCATGTCTGGACAGCTCAAGGAGGGAGATGTGATACCCTCTGAAAGGGAGCTGGCAGCTCGGTTTGGCGTGAGCAGGGTGCCCGTCAGGGAGGCTCTCAGGATACTTGAATATATAGGCACTGTTGCAAGCACGCCTGAGGGCATGGTTGTGGAAAATACCGCAAATCAGTTTGCGGATTCTATAGTTGATTTTGGAAGCGAGATCACTAAGGAGACCCTTGTAAACCTCTTTGAAGTGAGGGTGTGTATAGAGTCGTTTGCTGCCTACAATGCAGCGTTAAGACGGACGGACAGCGATATAGAAAAGATGGAACAGGCTATAAGTGATATGCTTTCGGAGATAGATAATCCTGAGAGGGATGAGGAAAGACTTATCATGTCATCTCATTCCTTCCATTTTTATGTTATACACGCTGCCGGAAATCCAGTGTTAGAAAGGATTTACAAGACACTTTTTGAGCTCTTGGAGGTGTCAAAGCAGTATACTCTTGATATTGAGCATATGTCTGAGGCTACCATCATGGATCATGAAGCCATATTATCCAAGATAAAGCAGAAGGATGCGGAGGGGGCCTCCAGATATATGAAATTTCATCTCCAGCAGGCAAAGAAGAAGATAGATAGAGCTTAAAGATGTAAATAAGAGAATAAGAAGTTGGTATACAATATATGCAGTATACCAACTTCTATTATTTTGTGCATATTAGATAAAGAAATGCTGGTTTTGATGGTAAATATAGTCAAAGATTAAAAAACTGTATTGACATTTATACATAAATGGAATACCTTATAAACGGAAGTGGTATACCAATAAGCAGAAAGGAGCAGGAATAAGTTATGGAAAAGCAAGCAACTGTCAAGAAATCCTTTTTGAGATCATTCCTAAAAAGGATAGAGGTAGTAGGCAACCGTATGCCACCGCCCTCAGTCATCTTTATCTTCCTATGCGGTTTTATCATAGTAATATCCGGTATAGGCGGGTTATTTGATTGGAAGGCAACAGGAATGGTGCTGGACACTGCCACCAATGAGATGAGCGAGACCACCATACATGTGGAGAGCCTGTTTAGTATAGAAGGCCTCAAATATATGCTCAGGAACATGGTATCGAACTTCACCTCCTTCACTTCTGTGGGACTGACCTGTACTGTCATGTTAGGTATTGGTGTAGCAGAGCAATCAGGCTGGCTTGGAGGACTTATACGTAAGGCTGTAGCCATCACCCCTGCAAAGCTTGTTACTCCTATGGTGGTTTTCATAGGCGTTGAAAGCAATATCTGTGAGAATGCAGGCTACATGGTATTCGTTCCTCTGGCGGCTATGATATTTAAGGCTTGTGGAAAGCACCCTATCGCAGGTATAGCGGCTGGATTTGCCGGAGTTTCTGGAGGTTATTCTGCAAATGTGCTTATGGGATCTATAGATGCTACCCTGGCTGGGCTTACAGAATCTGCGGCCCAGACCATAGATGCTTCTTACACAGTTAATCCCACCTGTAACTGGTTCTTTATGGCTAGCTCTGCCATACTTATAACGATAGTAGGTACCATAGTCACTGAAAAGGTCATCATCCCCATGCTTGGTCCATATAAGGAAGGCAGCGGAGATGGTTCTCTTGCCGAGACCAGCCAGCATTTAAGCCCCAAGGAGGCCAATGCTCTTAAATCAGCCAACTGGGTATTCCTGGCCATAGTAGTCCTTATAGTTGTTCTTTGCATACCCTCAAATTCCTTTATGAGGAATGAGGAAACAGGAAGCCTGATAGACGGATCTTTGCTGATAGATGCTATCATACCGATATTTATGATAGTATTTCTGCTTCCGGGCCTTGTATATGGAAGAAAAACAGATCAGTTCAAGAACTCAAAAGACATAGGCGGAGCCTTTGCCGGATCCTTCAGAACTATAGCTACTTTCCTTTCCACGGCATTCTTTGCCAGCCAGTTTACAAATTATTTTAAGTATACCAAGATTGGAAACGTCCTTGCCATAGGTGGATCGGATCTGCTGAGAGCCCTCAATGTAGGTTGGATACCTCTGCTGATAATATTCATACTGTTCTGTGGACTTATCAATCTGACCATGCCTCAGGCATCGGCAAAGTGGGCTATATTTGCCCCTGTTTTCGTACCCATGTTCATGAATCTGGGAATAGCACCTGAGTTGACTCAGTGCGCCTACAGGATATCAGATAGCAGCATCAATATACTCTGCCCTGTACTCTCATCCCTGCCTATCATACTGGCATCAATGAAGAGATATGAAAAGGACAGCGGTTTTGGTACCCTCTTTTCATGTATGCTCCCCTATTCCATGAGCTTCCTCGTTATCTGGACACTCATGCTGATAATCTGGGGACTTATAGGTCTTCCTCTTGGCCCCGGCGTATATCCGTTTATGTAAATTGTATGGTATGAACCTGAAGACCAATGTGCATATGCGTATAAGATAGCGCAGATAGGAGAGATATATGATAGCAAAACCTGAGATATTGGCCGAGCATCTGGCGGGTATGGTAAGATTCAGTACCATCTCATCCCTTGACGAGAAGGAGATGGACTGGGAGCAGTTTTTCGGCTTCCATAAATATCTGGAGGATACCTATCCCCTGGTGCACAGGACATTTAAAAGGACTATAGTAGGCAGAGCTGGGCTGGTATATGAATGGAGGACCAGTAAGTCTTCAGATAAAAGGCCCGTGCTGCTGCTTGCTCATCAGGATGTAGTCCCTCCCGGGGACCTGAGCCTTTGGGAGCATGAACCTTTTGCAGGAGAAATAGCGGATGGCTATGTGTGGGGACGCGGCAGCCTGGACTGTAAAAACTCCATAATGGGCCATATGGAAGCGCTGGAGGCTTTGATAGCCGAGGGCTTTGAACCGGATTATGACATCTATCTGGCCTATGGCTACAATGAGGAGATAAGCACGACCTCTCCTGACCCTGCGGCAAAAAAGATAGCCACATACTTGAAGGAACAGGGCATAAGGATAGGAGTAGCCATAGACGAGGGTGGAAGCATAGTTTCAGGCAAGTCAGTAGGTGTGGATGGACTGGTAGCGAATGTGGGCTTGGGAGAAAAGGGCTATGCGGACCTTGTGATGTATAAGGAGGGAAAGGCAGGACATACGGCAAGGCCAGGTAAGCCGAATATAATGGCTGATGTGGCCAGAGCCGTTGTAAAGCTGGACGAGCATCCTTTCCCGTACCGTATCCTTCCGGCCATAGCTGAGCAATATAGACAGTTGGCTCCTCGCGTTGATGAACCTATGAGGACCATATATGCTGATATAGAAAAAAATAGTGAGACCTTCTTTAAACTGATGGATTCTGATCCTGGAGTAAAGGCAAAGTTCCAGACCACAGTGGCCATGACCATGGCGGAGGGTAGCTACAGGCCTAATATCATGCCGTCAAAGGTAAGTGTCAGGATAAACTGCAGGCCCCTTCCAGGAGAGACCATAGATTCTGTATTAGAAAGGTGTCGCAAGGTCATAGGAGATTCATCGGAAGTAAAGATAGATTGTCTTGGAGGCAGGGATCCTTCCCCTATGACTGATGGTCAAGGTCCAGAATTTGCACATATAAAGGAGACCATAGAGGGCCTTTATCCGGGCATATGTGTGGTTCCTTCCATTTGCCTTGGAGGTACTGATGCCTGGTTCTATTATGAGGTGGCTGATCATGTATTCAGGTTTTCCGGTGAATACCGTACATCGAGGAATGGATCGGCCCATGGTATAAATGAAAGGATACTTATAGAAACGATACATGCCATACCAGATTTTATCTACAGCTATTTGATAGGTCGTTAGGAAGAGAGCTGCCGGTGTCCTAAAAAATACCGGCAGCATTAAATATGAGAAATGGAGGCAGGATTTATGGATTACGCAGCAGAATCTTTGAAAAAGCATTATGAATGGAGGGGAAAACTGGAGATGACTCCAAGGGCATCAGTAAATGACAAGGAATCTCTGTCCCTTGCATATACTCCAGGGGTAGCACAGCCCTGTCTTGAGATACAAAAGGATATAAACAAAAGCTATGAATTGACGCGCAGGTGGAATACTGTGGCAGTAGTCACAGATGGTACGGCTGTACTTGGCCTGGGGGATATAGGTCCAGAGGCAGGCATGCCGGTTATGGAAGGTAAATGTGTGTTGTTCAAGGCCTTTGGGGACGTGGATGCCATACCTCTTTGCATAAGGTCCAAGGATGTAGATGATATCGTCAATACTGTAGCTCTCTTGGCAGGCTCCTTTGGAGGGGTAAATCTTGAGGATATATCAGCTCCAAGGTGCTTTGAGATAGAGACCAGGCTGAAGGAAAGATGTGATATACCCATATTCCATGACGATCAGCATGGAACGGCAGTCATAACCCTGGCAGGGGTGATAAATGCTCTAAAGGTAGTTGGGAAGGATATTAAAGATGTAAAGATAGTCACTTCTGGAGCAGGGGCCGCAGGTATAGCTATCATAAAGTTGCTCATGAGCATGGGACTCAAAAATGTCATCATGACAGACAGGCATGGAGCCATATATGAGGGCAGAGAGAATTTAAATCCAATAAAGCAGGAGATGGCTGCCATCACTAATTTTGACAAGGAAAAGGGCGATCTTGCGGATGTGATAAAAGGAGCAGATGTATTTATCGGAGTTTCGGCTCCAGGGACGCTGAATGCAGATATGGTCAGGACCATGGCAAAGGATCCTGTGATATTTGCCTGTGCAAATCCCATACCTGAGATATTCCCAGATGAAGCAAAGAAGGGAGGAGCAGCAGTAATATCTACGGGGCGCAGTGATTTCCCCAACCAGGTCAATAATGTACTTGCCTTTCCTGGTATATTCAGGGGTGCCCTTGATGTAAGGGCCAGAGAGATAAATGATGAGATGAAGATAGCTGCGGCCTATGCGCTGGCAGGTCTTGTATCTGATGATGAGCTTTCTCCGGATTATATCCTGCCTGCTGCCTTTGATCATAGGGTAAAGGATGCAGTCGCAAAGGCTGTAGCAGAGGCTGCAAAGAGATCTGGAGTAGCTAGGATATAAGATGAATTAAACCATTGACCCCTTTTTGATAGATCACTTGAAAGGAGGACTGCCAACGCCTGAGCAGTCCTCCTTTCATTTTAGTGGAGTTAAAAAAAACAATTATCTTACATTTTTAAGAAAGGTATATACAAGCTGCCTGTCAGGTGATAAAGTCATAATTATGAAAAGAAAAGCTATATTTTGTGCAGCACTCACGGCGCTGAGCCTGTGTATGCCCTTTTCGGTATCGGGAGCGCCTTACTCATCACCGCTTTCGGCCGGTGACGGCTACTCCATATATCAATGGGGCCTTTATAATGATGGCAGCCTGGTCATTGATACGGAGAGCATAAGCACCGAGGCCTATATGGAACTTTATCAGAGCTTCATAGACTGGGTGGATTCCGGTGGCATAGGGCTTCCTCCAAGGAGGATAGATCCCTCTGACATCATCCATACGAGGCTTGAATCCGTTCCAGGCATAGATATGAATGTGCTCAAGGGAAAGGAGCTCTATGAGGCTCAGAAGGCCTCAAATGAGGCAGTGCTCAGAGATGTGACGGTGGCACTGATAGATACCGGAGTGGATACGGGCCATGCTGAGCTCGTGGATGCACTGTGGGTAAATCAGGACGAGATCCCGGGAGATGGGATAGACAATGACCTGAACGGGTATATAGACGATATAAACGGCTACAATTTCTATGATCACAGCAATGTACTGCGTATAAACAAGATCGCCGACATCCACGGGACCCATGGAGCTGGTACCATAGGGGCAAAGAGCTCCAATGGCGGCATGGTCGGGATCACCGACAACAGCCATGTAAAGATCATGGTACTCAAGGCCCTGGGCAATGACGGCGGAGGTACTGAGGAAAGCATCATAGAGGCCATACGCTATGCTGAGGCAAACGGCGCTGATATATGCAATCTGAGCCTTGGAGGGACCCGACCCTTTCCTGCATTGGAGCAGGTAATTGCGGCCTCGGATATGCTGTTTGTGATCTCCAGCGGAAACGGGGATGAAAATGGCAAAGGCTATGACATAGATGCCTCTCCTGTCTATCCTGCCTCCTATGGCTATGACAATGTAATCTCGGTGGCAAATCTGTCCATGGACGGAAATCTGGATCAGAGTTCAAACTATGGTGCAGTGAGTGTGGACATAGCAGCTCCGGGTACCTATATACTTAGTACCGTGCCGGGAAACAGGTTTGATTTTCTGACAGGTACATCCATGGCAGCTCCCATGGTGACGGGAGTATGCGCCATGGTATATTCCTACAGACAGGATTACAGCCTTGATGAGGTCAGGATAGCAGTGCTGGCATCAGCAACGAAGCTGGACAGCCTGAATGGACGTGTAGCTACGGGAGGCATACCTGATATGTATGCTGCCATGACCTTTGGTTGGCAGTAGATGATATATATGTTTGGCTGTGGGTCGTACATAGCCATAAAATGAGGTGAGATATGAAAAATATCATGAAAAATGCGGGCAGGATAATGATCGCAGCGGCCATGAGTCTGCTTATGTGCATGTCGGTATATGCCGAGGAGACCACAGTGAATGTGACTTGGGGAGGGCTTGAGCTGAAGAGCGACGGCAGTGCTTCCTGGAGCATGAGCGGAGCCCCTGCCGACAGAGAGGTCGAGTATTATCAGCTCAGGTTTTCAAGGATGAGCGGCGGTAACTGGAACGACAGCTACAGGAGCGTAAATGTAAATGACGGGGATGAATACTATATAAATTTCGGCTCCACAGGAGTATATCGTTTCAGAGTCAGAGCCAGATTTTACGGAGGTATATATACCCAGTGGTCAGGCTACAGCAACGAAGTGACAGTGACCAGAGATGACATTGGATCCTCCGGCTCCTCAAGCCTTGATCCTGCCGAGGATATACTCAGGAGACAGAGCTACAGCTATGGTCCTGGCTACTACCTGGATGGCAGCCCCTATAGCTCCTATGGTCCGGGCTATGGCCCCGGCACAGGATCATATCTGACATCCGGCTGGCAGCAGGATGGAAAGGGCATATGGTACAGATTTTCCAATGGATCCTATCCTTCAAATGGCTGGCATTTCATAGACAATCAGTGGTACTACTTTGATTCTTCGGGCTACAGAGTGACAGGCTGGATATGGTTCAACAACAGCTGGTATTACTGCATACCCGAGGGCCCCATGGCAAAGGGATGGAACAATGTGGGCGGAAAGTGGTACTACATGAATGAAAACGGAGTCATGCAGACAGGTTATATAACGATAAATGGTCAGACCTTCTATCTGGACAGTACCGGTGCAAGGTTTGAAAGCGGATACACTCCCGACGGCCATTATTTTGATGACAATGGAGTGATGGTCATTTGATATGACGTCTGGCAGATAGCGCAGGAGATCTGAACAGATAGCACAGGAGATCTGAGAGCAAATATAAAAACTGACAGTCCCGGCTTAGCGTTAAGCCTTGGCCTGTCAGTTTTATTATGCCAGTTTAAGCATATATCAATGAGGAAGCACCTTTTCCACGTACTGTATGAAATCGGCATTATCCTTTGTCTGGCAGAAGAGGTCAAGCACCTTTTCTACGGCCTCCTCCTGCTTCATGGATGAAAATGCCCTGCGGATGAGGGTGACGGCATTCTGCTCCTCCTGACTGAGCAGGAGATCATCACGTCTGGTGCCGCTCTTTAATATGTCTATGGCAGGGAATATACGCTTTTCGGAAAGCTTGCGGTCCAGAACGACCTCCATATTGCCTGTGCCCTTGAACTCCTCGTATATGACGTCATCCATACGGCTGCCCGTATCAATGAGCGCCGTGGCCAGGATGGTCAGGGAACCGCCCTCACGCATGTTGCGGGCTGCTCCAAAGAAGCGCTTGGGCATGTGCAGGGCTCCGGGATCAAGGCCTCCGGAAAGGGTCTTTCCTGAAGCAGGAATGATCTGGTTGTAGGCTCTGGAAAGTCTGGTAATGGAATCCAGGAGTATAACGACATCCTTGCCGTCCTCAACCAGCCTTTTTGCCCTCTCTATGGTCATCTCAGAGACTCTTTTGTGACGCTCCGGAAGCTCGTCAAAGGTAGAGAAGATGACCTCGACATTGTCTCCTGTCACTTCTTCCTTTATGTCTGTAACCTCCTCCGGCCTTTCATCTATAAGCAGTATGATAAGGTGAGTGGAGGGATCCTTTATGACAGACTTTGCGACCTGCTTGAGAAGTGTGGTCTTTCCGGCCTTTGGAGGCGAAACGATCATACCCCTCTGTCCCTTTCCAAGAGGAGACAGAAGATCAAGCACCCTGAGAGGAAGGTACTGTCTGCCAGGCATCTCCAGCTTTATCCTTTTATTGGGGAAAATGGGTGTCATGGTCTCAAAGGACCTGCGCTTTTGCAGCTTGTCTGTAGGGATACCATTTATCGTGTCGATAAAGATCAGAGCTGCAAAACGCTCTGTACTGGATTTAAGGCGGCAGCTTCCGCTTATGATGTCACCGGTCCTGAGATTGAATTTTCTGATCTGTCCCGGTGCCACATATACATCATTGTCAGAGGGCAGATAGTTATCCCCACGGATAAAACCGAAGCCGTCTGGCATGATCTCAAGAATGCCACTGGCCTTGTAGGCGCTGGGCTGAGGCTGGGCCTGAGCCTGAGTCTGCTGCTGAGCCTGCTGCATCTGCTGCTGCATCTGGGCTATAAAGGCCTGATACTGCTGATAATTCGGAAGCTGGGGCATGCCCTGCTGCATCTGTGCCTGAGCCTGCTGCTGTGCCTGTGGCTGCTGCATGCCTGTGGAATAATAAGACTCATGCTGTGCCTGAGGCATGGTCTGCATGGGGCTTTCATAGCCGTATCTGTGAGGCTCAGCCACCGAGGGCTGAATCGACTGTGCAGGCTGATGCTCCTGGTATGCTGGCTTTACCTGCTGTGACTGTGCCTGCTGAGGCTGTCTTTGAGCAGTCTGAACTTTTTCCCTGGGCTTGAGCTCAGGCTCCTTGTCTGCAATGTCACACAGAAGCTCGATCAGCTGTGCCTTTCTGAGGCCTGATACCTTTAGTCCCTGGGCTTTACACAGCTCCTTGAGCTGTACAAGAGAAAGTGTTTCGAGTTTTTCTTTCATAATCAATGATCCTTAAAAAGATAAAATATAAATAAAGATATATAAAATAAATAAAATTAAAACTACTATCTATTACTAAATGTCATCTGGAAATTGGGTAATGAAAAAATCGATCAACCCATATGGAAATGAAAAAGCAATAAATCGAAATTCTATTTATATATGGTATTTTGCAATAAATCCATATTTTTGTCAATGACTATGTGCGTAATTTTGAAAAAAGAAGCTTAGCAAATAGAGGCTTGAGAAATAAAGATGAAAATGTTATCATATCCGTGATGCGGATATGGCGGAATTGGCAGACGCGCTGGATTTAGGTTCCAGTGGGAGACCGTGCAGGTTCAAGTCCTGTTATCCGCATTTTTCTT
>CALWET010000005.1 GCA_944377385.1 uncultured Lachnospiraceae bacterium
ATCCGGTATCGGATATAGAAAAGATTCAGAATGAGCTTGAGAAATTTGATCCTGAGCTTTTGAAAAAGCCCATGGTCATCGCAGCCAACAAGATGGATGTGGTCTTTGACGACGGCTCAGGGGATCCTGTGGACAGGATACGTTCAGTATATGAAAAGCAGGGCATGAAGGTATTTCCAATATCGGCTGCCACTGGAAAGGGCGTACCTGAGCTTCTCAAATACCTCTTTGAGCTGCTCAAGGAGATAGGCGAGGACAGGATAGTATATGAGCCTGAATTTGATGTGGATGCCCACAGGTATGATGAGCTGCCTCTGAACATATATAAGGAGACTGAGCATGTATACGTGGTGGAGGGACAGCGTGTCGAGAAGATGCTGGGCTATACGAATCTCGAATCTGAAAAGGGCTTCAATTTCTTCCAGAATTATATGAAGGAGCAGCGCATCATCGACAGGCTCAAGGAGCTTGGACTTATGGAGGGTGACACCGTAAGGGTCGCTGGCATGGAGTTTGAATATTATGAATAGTAAACAGAGAAGCATGCTAAAGGGCTTGGCCATGAATGAGCCTTCTATTTTCCAGATCGGCAAGGGAGGCCTCACCCCTGAGCTCACAAAGGCCATAGGTGATGCCCTTGAAAAGCGTGAGCTGGTAAAGATAAACATACTTAAAAATTGCGACGAGGACGTAAATATCATGGCCGAGGCCATAGCAGGGCGCACAGGCTCAGAGGTGGTCCAGGTGATAGGGAAAAAGCTGGTGCTTTTTAAGTATCAGAAGGATCCTAAAAAGCGCAGGATAGAGATCTGAGCAGTTGACAGTGCGGCAGATGGATCGGCTTTTGGACAGCAGTGAGAGGAGATGATAAAAAGATGTACAGGATAGAGGAGATACAGCTTTTACGCAGGATCATGTCGGAAAAGCTGGATCCGAGAAGGTATGAACATTCCCTTGGGGTTTCCTTTACTGCGGCAGCATTGGCCATGGCTCACGGAGCTGATATATCCCAGGCAGAAATGGCCGGCATGGTACATGACTGTGCAAAGAGATTTCCTCCCTCGGTCCTGGTGGAGAAATGCAGGAGACACGGTATCGTTCTCAGTGAGGATCAGCTCAGATCCCCTGCAGTCATCCATGCCATATACGGAGCATATCTTACAGAAAAAAAGTACGGCATAAGCGACAGGGACGTGATAAATGCTGTCAGATATCATACTACCGGCAGACCAGGCATGTCAAAGCTGGAAAAGATAGTATATGTCGCTGACTATATCGAGCCCCAGCGCTCTTTGGCCCAGATACTTCCGGAAATGAGAAGGCTTGCCTTTTCGGATCTTGATGAGTGCATGTACAGGATACTCAAGGATACTGTGGCCTTTCTCAAGGGGAAAAAGTCTTATATAGCAAGGGACACCTTTGATGCCCTTGATTATTTTTCAAATTTACTTGGTTATGGAGAAGAAAATGGAAAAAACTGATAGCATCAGGGAGCTTGTAAAGCTCAGCTACAAGGCATTGAGTGAAAAAAAGGCCAGTGACATAAGCGTTATAGACATAAGCGGCCTTTCCGTGGTTGCGGATTATTTTATCATAGCCTCCGCTGAGAATGTGCGCCAGACCGAGGCTCTGTGCGACAATGTGGAGGAGGTGCTCGGCAGGGCCGGCTATGAGTGCAGGCAGATAGAGGGCAGAGGCTCCGGAAACTGGATCCTCATGGACTATAATGATGTCATAATACATATTTTTGACAAGGAAAACCGTCTTTTCTATGATATAGAGCGTATCTGGAAGGACGGCCGCAGGGTAGTTGATATAGATGAGCTGTAAAAGAGTGGGAGTACTCGGGGGCACCTTTGATCCCATCCATAATGGCCACAGGGACATAGGCCTGGCTGCGGCAGAGGAATATGAGCTTGACAGGCTGATATTCATGCCCGCCGGAGATCCCTATTGCAAAAGTGACAGGCAGGTCACAGGGGCAGAGCACAGGCTTGCCATGACGAGGCTTGCAGTGGCCTCAATGCCTGACTTTTGCTGCTGCAGTGATCTTGAGATACGCATGCCGGGAAGGACCTATACGGCAAATACTCTGTTGGAGCTGAAGGGCTCATACCCCGAGTCGGAGCTTTTTTTCATCGCTGGTGCCGATTCTGTGCTCTATATGGATAAATGGTACATGCCCGAGCTGATCTTTGAAAGTGCCACGGTACTTTGCGCAAAAAGGCCAGGCAGCGATATGGGACTTGATGCCGAGATCGACAGGCTGAACCAGAAATACGGCTCTCTGAGGAAAACGGCTCCTATACTGAAGCTCCATACCAGAGAGCAGGATATTTCGTCCACCAGGCTTAGGGAAATGTACAGTGCAGGGGAGGATATATCCCCCTATGTTGACCAAAGGGTCCTGGAATACATTAAGGAAAATGCTCTATATGACTGATTTATGGGCAGGCATCTATATCTTGTAGCATATATAGACTATATGTGCTAAATAAAGGTTGACATATCTGTATAAATTGATGATAATAATAAATGATTTCTGAAGATCGGAGTGAGTATTATGAGTTTTCTCTCTAAGCTTATGAACGGCTTTGGCGGTGATTCCAAAGAAGAGGATGAAGACTACTTCCTTGACGATGATTACGATGAGGCTGATGACTACGATGACGACGAGGAGGATACCAAAAAGCCTGGTATCTTTTCCAAAAAGAGTTCATCTGACAAGTCCGGCCAGAGATCAGGTTTTTTAGGCCGCAAGGTAGTTTCTATAGATGAGGCAAGGGAAATGGAAGTTACAATGATCAAACCTCAGGGCATGGATGATTCACGTGAGATATGTGATTATCTCCTGGCCGGAAAGGCAGTTGTCCTGAACATGGAAGGCATGAATATGGATGTGGCACAGCGCATCATAGACTTTACTCTTGGTGCCATTTATTCCATAGACGGTGATTTTCAGCCCATATCAAAATATATCTTTATCGCCTCACCGAGGAACGTGGAGCTGTCCGGTGACTTTACCGGCGATTTTCAGAACATGCTTTCTGAAAAGGTCGTAAAGCAGCAGAGCTTCGGCGGATTCAACTATAATGTCTGAGACCGGATACACATCCGGGCTTATCGTAAAAAGGGCTATTTCCATTGTTGCAGCCGTAACGCTGCTTCTGTGCTTTGATCAGTGGACCAAGGCACTGGCAGTAGAGCGGTTAAAGGCTGGAGGGCCCTTTATTTTGATACCCGGAGTTCTTGAGCTGAGATATGTTGAAAATACAGGAGCAGCTTTTGGGATGCTCAAGGGCAGATCAGAGCTGTTTTTCATAATCGCTGTGGCCGTATCTCTTTTTCTTTTTTATGCATATCTCAGGCTGCCAAGAGAAAAGCGCTTCAGGCCCCTTTCGGCCTGCTTCATCTTTATCATTGCCGGGGCCCTTGGAAATCTGATAGACAGGCTGAGGCTTTCCTATGTGGTGGATTTCATTTATTTCAGGCTCATAGATTTTCCTGTGTTCAATGTGGCAGACATATATATAAGCTGCGCCTGCTTTGCTCTGGCACTGCTCGTTGTTTTTTATTACAAGGATACGGATCTGAAGCTCATATGAATGTGATTTACGGAAACGACAGGGACAGCGGCAGTGGAGCACGCCTTGACCTTTATCTTACTGGCCTTTTCCCGGATATGAGCCGTTCCCATATACAAAATCTGATACGGGCAGGAGCCATAAGGGTAAATGGAGCCTCAGTCAAGTCTGGCTATTTGCTTTCTGCGGCTGATGAGATATTCATCCCAAAGGAGCAGGAAAGCAAAGACTCAGCTTCTCCTGAGCCAAGGGACATAAGCCTTGACATAGTTTATGAGGACGATGATGTCATAGTCATAGACAAGCCAAAGGGCATGGTGGTGCATCCTGCCCCTGGGCACAGTGACGACACCCTGGTCAACGCCCTGATGTTTCATTGCAGGGACAGCCTTTCAGGAATAAACGGAGAGCTTCGCCCCGGCATAGTGCACCGCATCGACCGGGACACCACAGGCCTGCTTGTTGCCTGCAAAAACGACAGTGCCCATATCTCTCTTTCCAGGCAGCTTCAGGAGCATAGCATTACCCGCAGATACATGGCTCTTTGTCATGGCACCTTTCGTGAAACGGAGGGGACGGTGGATGCTCCCATAGGCCGGCAAAAAAATGACAGAAAGAAGATGGGTGTCGTGGAAGGCGGAAGGCATGCCGTCACGCATTATAGGGTTGTGGAAAGCTTTAAAAATGCCAGTCTCATAGAATGCAGGCTTGAGACAGGCAGGACCCATCAGATACGGGTACATATGTCGTATATACATCATCCCCTTTTCGGAGATGAGGTATACGGACTTAGATCGGACAGAGGATCCGGCCTGGGACAGTACCTTCATGCCTATGTGCTTGGCTTTATACATCCCTCCACAGGGGAATATATGGAATTTCATTCGGAACTTCCGGATTACTTTAAGGAAAAACTGGAAAAGCTTCGTAAAGAGACATAAATTCAGATCAGATGCAGAATAGATTAACGAAAAAACAGATATTGCTCATATGCCTTGCGGCCCTGATCTTTATCGGGGCTGCTGTGGCTTCAGACATGATCATAAAGGCGGAGCGGAGCAAGACAGCAGACGCTGTGCCTGCAAGCTCCTCAGTGGCCACGGCTTCTTCCAGCTCAGCCGTTTATTCGGATATACGCTCCAGACTGACGGACAAGCTCGAGGATACGGGCTATGAGCCTGGCCCCTCCGTGCTCAATCTGGCCTATTATTATCCCGAGGGTGCAGATACCGGGGATGTCATAAATTCCTATGCCGGACAGATTTTCTCACATATGTCTGAGCTTGAGGCAGACTACATGTCGGGCTTTTATGCCCTGTATGACAGGTCACCTCTGAGCGTGGCCTCGGAGCAGGGACTTGGAACAGATCGTGTCATGGGAAAATACGATCCAACGGATCCGGCCCATGTTGCCACGGACCCTTCTACCTGGACGGTCAATCATTTCAAGAATATAAATGTGGCCTTTTATGACGGAGACGGTAATCGTATAAATCAGTATTCGGCCGTAAAGGAGATCATATCCATGGCCTCCGTTTACAGCTATTATCATGATATGATGGATGCTGAGGCAATGGAGGACTATGCAGCCGCGCTGTGGTCATCCCTTCACTCCTCCAGCATTACTCTTGGAAATGTCTATTATTGCTCCGGCTGTATCGGCAGGAGCGTTCAGGATGAGGCAAATGAAGCCATTGAGCAGGAGCGGGAGCAGCAAAAGCTGTGGGACGCCCTGGCAGAGGCTACGGCAAAGAGTGCCGGAGATGCAGCATTGACTGCTCTTGGCTTTGGCGGTGATCAGAAAAGTGCTGCTGGAAGTGGTGCATCAGGCGAGCTGTACGCTTCAAATGTATCCTCAGGCGATTCATCCGCATCCGGGGATATGG
>CALWET010000006.1 GCA_944377385.1 uncultured Lachnospiraceae bacterium
CGATACCAGGGAAATGCGTACATCCGTAAGAGCGGAGCCCGTCAGCACGCCTATAGGCTCCTTTTCCAGTATATGGCTGAGTATGAGCCTTCTGTAGTTTCCAGCAAGGCCCTTTCCTTCACCCATGAGATCTACGGCCTCTATGCCGCTTCCTCTTTCTCCTGGCTCCATCAGAAGATGGACCTCCGCATGATGCCTCAGGGGCTCGAAATGTCCCACGCCCTCCACCGGGCCTGCTATGGTCTCTTTGTAAATGATGCTGCCCTCAGTAAGCTCCACCTGAACTCCATAGCGTTCAGCTATCAGATCCTTTATGATCTCGTTCTGCACGTCGCCCATGATCCTTACATGGATCTCGTCGTTTTTAGGGATATAGGACAGCAAAAGCTCTGGTATCTCTTCCTCCAGGGCTTTAAGGCTGAGATAAAGCTGCTTTCTGTCCACGTCAAAGGGAGGGATGATGGCGTATTCAAAAAGAGGCTCCAAAAGGGGCTTCTGTACCGGGCCCCTGCCTATGACCATGCCGGCATAAGTATTTTTAGGGCCCGAAATAGCAACCACCATACCGGAGCCTGCCTCGGCTATGTCCATGGCCTTATCTCCGTTATAAAGCCTGATACGCTCCACCTTTTCACTCACTGTCCCTCTCTCAGCATCCTGGGACTGTGAGGCATTTCTCCTGTCAATGGACATTCCCGAAGCGTCTACCGCCATCACGGGCAGCTCTATGCTGTCCTTTACCCTGAGTGAGCCTCCCGTGATCTTTACATGGCTGTATCTTGCTCCCTTTTCATCTCTGCTTATCTTGTAAACTATTGCAGAAAACGCTTCAGGATAAGCTTTAGGCTCCGCATAAGCTGACAGGAGCTTCAAAAGCCGGTCCGTCCCCTGATCCTTTAGGGCGGAGCCAAACACACAGGGTATGAGCCTTCTTTCAGCCACGGCTCTGCTGATGAGCTCGTCATCCACGCTGCCCTTTTCCAGATAGGCCTCCATGATCCTGTCATCACAAAGGCTCAGCTCCTCAAGCCTTTCCTCATCCTCAAGGAGATCCACAGAGCTCATATCCACACAGGCACCTGACAGCTCTCTCCTCAGCTCATCAAGGATGGCCTCCCTGTCAGTGCCTTCCATATCCATTTTGTTCACGAAAATAAAAACAGGAAGCTCATATCTGTTTATGAGCCTCCATAAAGTACCTGTATGACTCTGTACACCATCTGAAGCGCTGATGATCAGCACTGCATAATCCAGTACGGACAGCACCCTTTCCATTTCCGCAGAAAAATCAGTGTGCCCCGGAGTATCCATCAGAGTAAAGCTTTTCCCATCAAGGTCAAAATGGACCTCCTTGGAAAAAATGGTTATACCCCTTTTTCTTTCCCTGGCATCAGTATCCAGGAAGGTATCCCTGTGATCCACCCTTCCAAGGCTCCTGATCACTTCGGTATGATATAGTATATCCTCGGAAAGTGTTGTCTTTCCGGCATCCACATGGGCCAACAGGCCAATGCAAACATGCTTATTTATAACTTTTTCATTGGCCTTTATGCCCATAAAATCAGCATTCCTCTCGTGATAACATATTTAGATAAGTATATCACAAGGGGAGTACAGCGTCGAGATATAGATGGTATGTGCGATCATCCTTACGTCAGACTGTTGTAGGCTGCCTCGTTCACCGGCTCGCACCACTCATTTGAGGTCTCCTCTCCAGGCACCTCTACCGCAATGTGGGAAAACCAACTGTCCTTTTTGGCCCCGTGCCAGTGCTTGGCCTCTGCCGGAATGGTAACTACCATGCCGGGCTTCAGGCTGATGGCTTCCCGTCCTTCCTCCTGATACCAGCCCTCTCAGGCTGTACATATCAGTATCTGCCCACCCCCACTCTTGGCATGATGTATATGCCAGTTATTGCGGCAGCCAGGCTCAAAAGTCACATTAGCCAAAAATACCGGGCACTTGCCTGCCTCTGTCAGCGGGTTCAGATATGAATTGCCGATAAAATACCTGGCATAGGCAGTGTTAGCCTGCCCAAGGCCAAATACATTTTCTCTGTCAAATTGATTTTTTTATATATTTTGCACAGCAATTTTACGTCTTTAGCATATCAAATGAGTTATAGACTGACTACTAACTATTAAAAGCCAAATCTATAACTCCCCATTTTTCAATTCTCCCCTGTTTCAAGAAGAAAAACTTGGTTCCTAAAACCTTTGCCTGATTGCGAATCAAATCTTTCAACTGTCTGGCTGTCTTTATCATAAGATCACCTCCAAATACTGGCGTAAAATCTTATCAACTCGGAACAACCTGGCATAGTGCATCAATGTCCGTAGGTCCTTATCTTTCCTAAGAGCATATTCCTTTAGCGCTCTTTGTAATGTCTGTATCTCGATATGTCTCCGACTTCGCATCACATCGCAGATCGTCCGTTCCATATCATAAACCGGCACATCGTGACCGAAAGGAGTTTGCGCAGTTGTCAGACCGACCTTATGTAATTCCGCCTTAATAGTAAAAACTTGAATCCCCTCATCCTTGAGTCGTGTTGGATTGTAGCCCGTCTTGACCGTAATGGAATAGTGAAGCGGCTCACGATCGGCCAAGTCATGTAAAAATAGAGCTGTTTCATGGGAAAAAACTGCCTGCGGACAACGAAGATGCAGCAGATACATGGTGTCCACCCAGGCGTCTTTAGAAAGATAAATCCCATGCGCCGTCTGCTCCAGCCCACGGGAACGTACAAACTGATAAAAAACAGGCTTTGAGATACCGGCATCAAGAGCTTGTCTAGTGCATAACATTCCGTCCTGACGTTCCATCAGCTGGTCCAGCTGTTGAAATTGGCTCACGCTCTTCACCTTCCTTTCGTGCTAATATTATACGCAAAATTAGCATTAAAGTAAAGTTGAAAATTAACGACAACATCTCTCGGCAAGCCAGTAATTTTATATTCATTCAAATACTGTATCCTCTTACAGTAATCTGATCCCCCTAAAACTTCATATTCCTCATAAGATCCTCATAGGTATCTCTCCTCCTGATCAGGCGGCGCTCTCCGGTACTCCGGTTTATCAGGACCTCTGCGGGACGAAGGCGGGAGTTGTAATTGGAAGCCATGGAATAGCCGTAGGCTCCGGTATCCCTTATGCCTATGATATCTCCGGGAGCCATTTTCTGAAGCCTGCGCTGCTTTGCGAGTATGTCTCCGCTCTCGCAGATATTTCCAACTATATTGACGGTCTCCTCCTCGGTCTCATGATTGTAGACCACTATATAATGATAGGCATCATAAAGCACGGGCCTGACCAGCACATTGAAGCCTATGTCTGTCCCTATATATTTTTCGCCATAGCTGATTTTTTCAGAGGTCACTGTGCCAAGCAGCTGGCAGCACTCAGCCACTATATACCTGCCAGGCTCCACCTTGAACCTTATGTCTCTACCGTAAGAGCTCACAAATCCCTCTATAAGCTCATCCATATGGCTGCCTATCTCATGAAGGTCCGGCCTTTCCTCGGGATGCCTGTAGCGATAGGGGATGCCAAAGCCTCCGCCGAAATCTATAAACTCAAGCTCCTTGAAATCCATGGCATGGGAAAGAAGCTCCCTGCAGGCAGACACATACTTTTCCGTATCATAAAAAAGGGAGCCTATATGCTGATTTATGCCTACGATATGAAGGTCGTATTCATCGGCTATGCGTTTAAGCTCAGGAATCTGATCGAACATGATGCCGAATTTGCTGTGTCCACCGGTGATGATCTTTTCATTGCCTCCGTCACCTATACCGGGGTTAAGCCTCACTGCACACTCAGCACCTCTGTGGCGCTTTCCGAACATCTCAAGCTGAGCAAGGGAATCAAGGCTTATGCGAACTCCAAGCTCCGTTGCCAGATCCATCTCCTCGTGGGTCACATTGTTGGATACAAAAAGTATCTCATTTGGAGTAAAGCCTGCCTCAAGCTCTGTAAATATCTCTCCCGG
>CALWET010000007.1 GCA_944377385.1 uncultured Lachnospiraceae bacterium
ATATGTACAGCTATGGCATCCTGAGGTATCAGCTCCTCCATCATCTCCGGCCACTCTATAAGACAGACAAAATCACCTGAAAGGTACTCCTCGCAGCCTATGGCATAGAGCTCGTCCGGATCCTCGATGCGATAGGCATCAAAATGTGCCATTGGCAGCCTTCCGTCTCTGTATTCCTTTATGATGGTAAAGGTAGGGCTCGTGACATCTTCATTTATATCAAGTCCCTTTGCAAAGCCCTTTGCAAACACGGTCTTTCCAGCTCCAAGATCTCCTGATAGAGCATAGACCTCTCCGAGCCTTGCAGATCCTCCGAGCCTTCTTCCAAGCTCAAATGTCTCCTCCTGACTGCTACTTATGAAGCTTTTGTGATCCTGTTCCATAAATCTCCATATTCAAAAGTCGGTGTAATCCGAGATTACACCGCTTTTATCTGATCAGCCTTACTCACTGTCACTTACTCTTCTGTCCGGTTTTCCGAGCTTGAGCCACTTGAGATAAGCACTGATAAAATTATCTATGTCTCCGTCCAGGACTGCCTGGGCATTTCCCGTTTCCTCACCGGTCCTGACATCCTTGACCATGGTATAGGGCTGAAGCACATAGCTCCTGATCTGGCTGCCCCAGGCGATCTCCTTTACATCTCCTCTTATGTCTGAAAGCTTTTCTGCATGGGCCTGCTGCTTGAGCATGTAAAGCTTTGATCTCAGCATCTGCATGGCTTTTTCCCTGTTCTGAAACTGGGATCTCTCCTCCTGGCAGGCAGTGACTATGCCTGTGGGCAAATGTATGAGCCTGACGGCTGAGGAGGTCTTGTTGATATGCTGACCGCCTGCTCCTGAGGAACGATATACCTCCATCTTTATATCCTTTGGATCTATGTCTACCTCTATGGTATCATCCAGCTCCGGCATGACATCGCAGGAAACAAAGGAGGTCTGTCTCTTTCCCTGGGCATTGAAGGGAGAGATGCGCACCAGTCTGTGCACTCCTGCCTCGGATTTCAAAAGGCCGTATGCATTTTCTCCTTCAACGGTGAAGCTCACTCCTTTTATACCGGCTTCATCGCCCTCCTGATAGTCCATGACCTTGATCTTAAAGCCGTGCTTATCACACCACCTGGTGTACATACGGTAGAGCATCTCATTGAAGTCCATGGCCTCTGTACCGCCTGCACCTGCGGAAAGAGCCAGTATGGCATTGTTTGAATCATATTCACCGGAAAGCAGCTGGGCTGTCCTTTCAGCTTCTATGTCCGCCTTGAGCTTTTTCAGTTCCTCTCCGGTCTCCCGGCAAAGCTCTTCATCCTCCTCTTCCTGGCCCATTTCTATGAGTGTCTCTATATCCTCATACTGGGATACCAGGCTGTGATAGGTCTCCACAGCGTCCTTGAGGCTTTTGAGCTCCTTCACGATCTTTGTGGACCTCTGGGCATCATCCCAAAAATCCGGTTCCTCCATCTGCCTTTCCAGCTCGATTATATGATCCTTCTTGGCTTCAAGATCCAGGGATGCCCTCAGCTCCTCTATGGGCGCCTTGAGTCCCTCAAGCTCTGATTTATATGTTTCATATTCAACTATAGCCATTTCCTACCTCATCCTATTACAGCTGCAGTTCCCAAAGCCGGCTGCAAAAGCCTCAGGCAACGGGCTTTGAAAAATCTATCATGTCTCCCGGCTTGAAATTCCTTCCATGGCACTGCTTGAATTTCTTTCCAGAGCCACAGGGACAGGGATCATTCGGATATATCTTGCGTACCTCTCTCTTCTTTGGAGCAGCCTTTGCCGTATCGTCTCTGTTGGTACCGGTGATCTTTGCGGCAGGCTCTCTTTCGATCTTCTGCTGGACTTTGATATGATACAGTATCCTGACGGTGTCCTCCTTTATGGCTGCCGTCATGTCATCGAACATCTCATAGCCTTCGGTCTTGTACTCAACCAAAGGATCCTTCTGCCCAAAGGCCACAAGGCCTATGCCCTCTCTGAGCTGAGTCATGTCATCGATATGGCTCATCCATTTGTTGTCTATCACCCGGAGCAGTATGACTCTCTCTATCTCCCTCATCTGCTCTGCCTCAGGAAACTCGGCCTCTTTTTCCTCATAAAGCTTTATGGCCTGGGACTTGAGCATCTGTCTGAGCTCGTCCTTCTTCATGGAAGCAAACTGCTCCCTTGTAAGCTGAAGAGGTCTTAGAGGGATGACGGGAAGCAGCAGATTATTCAAAGACTGCATGTCCCAGTCAGCCGGCAGGGCATCATCGGCTATGCTCATATCCACAGCATTATCCACTATATCCTGGATGTACTTGATGATGACATCACGCATGTTGACACCATCCAGCACCTTTTTTCTCTCCTGATATACTATGTCTCTCTGCTCGTTATTTACTTCGTCATATTTCAGCAGCTGCTCTCTGATGCCGAAGTTATTGCTCTCTATCTTTTTCTGAGCATTCTCTATGGCCTTGGTCAGCATCTTGTGGTGTATCTCCTCACCCTCCTGCACGCCAAGCCTGTTGAACATATTCATAAGGTTATCCGCACCGAAAAGCCTCAGGAGATCATCCTCAAGTGAAAGGTAGAACTTGGATTCACCGGGATCCCCCTGACGTCCGGAACGTCCCCTCAGCTGATTGTCTATACGTCTTGATTCGTGGCGCTCAGTACCTACTATCCTGAGTCCGCCCGCTGCTCTGGCCTCTTCATCCAGCTTTATGTCCGTACCACGTCCTGCCATGTTGGTAGCTATGGTGACTGCTCCATGTCTGCCTGCCTGAGCAACGATCTCTGCCTCAAGCTCGTGGAATTTTGCATTCAGCACCTTATGAGGTATGCCCCTCTTGTTGAGCATGCGGGACAAAAGCTCAGAGGTCTCTATGGTGATAGTTCCTACCAGAACGGGCTGGCCCTTTTTATGAGCCTCCTCCACGGAATCACAGACTGCCTTGAATTTTTCCACCTTTGTTTTGAAAACACTGTCCTCATGATCCTTACGTATCACCGGTACATTGGTTGGGATCACGATTACATCCATGGAATAAATGCTGCGGAACTCGTTTTCCTCTGTCTGAGCAGTACCTGTCATTCCGGCCTTCTTTTCAAATTTATTGAAAAAGTTCTGGAAGGTTATGGTCGCCAGCGTCCTGCTTTCCCGCTTGACATTTACATGCTCCTTGGCCTCTATGGCCTGATGCAGTCCGTCAGAATAACGCCTTCCCGGCATTATACGGCCGGTGAACTCGTCAACTATCAGTACCTCATCGTCCTTGACCACGTAATCCCTGTCTCTGAACATGGTATTATTGGCCCTGAGGGCAAGTATGATATTATGCTGTATCTCCAGGTTCTCCGGATCCGCAAGGTTATCGATATGGAAGAACTGCTCCACCTTTTCCACACCCTGCTCAGTAAGGCTGACGGTCTTTTCCTTTTCGTCTACGATAAAGTCCCCGGTCTCCTCGATCTCCTCGCCCATAAGAGCATTGAACTTTGAAAACTCCGCTGAGGCCTCGCCTCTCTGCATCTGCTTTGCAAGCACGTCACACATCTCATATAGCTTCGTGCTCTTTCCTGACTGACCGGAAATGATCAGAGGTGTCCTGGCCTCATCTATGAGCACTGAATCCACCTCATCTATGATGCAGTAGGCCAGATCCCTGAGTACCAGCTGCTCCTTATATATGGCCATATTGTCACGAAGATAATCAAAGCCCAGCTCATTGTTCGTGACATAGGTTATATCCTTTGCATACTGCGCCTTGCGTTCAGCATTATCCATGGAGTTAAGGACCACACCAACTGAAAGCCCAAGAAATTCATGGACTTTTCCCATCCATTCCGCATCACGCTTTGCCAGATAGTCATTGACCGTAACGATATGTACTCCCCTGCCAGTAAGGGCATTGAGGTAGGCAGGACAGGTAGATACCAATGTCTTTCCCTCTCCGGTCTTCATCTCGGCAATACGTCCCTGGTGAAGCACTATGCCGCCTATGAGCTGCACTCTGAAATGCCTCATCCCAAGCACCCTCGAGGATGCCTCCCGTACTGTGGCAAAGGCCTCGGGAAGTATGTCGTCAAGGCTCTCTCCCTGGCTCAGACGACGGCGAAAGAGCACGGTCTGATTCCTGAGCTCTTCATCGCTCATGGCTGCCATGGTATCAGACAGCGCTTCTATCCTGTCCACTATGGGATATATCTGCTTCAGTTCCCTGTCACTATGAGTACCGAATATCTTTTCTACAAAACTTGCCATTATTTAAAAACTCCCGATCAATGACTCTTGAAAACTCTTTTGTTTTTAAGCATAAAATAACTTATATATCTTAACACCATATAATTTATTAGGCAAGTTCAGCGTGCAAATTTAGAAAGTTTTTACTTTTTACCCCGGACCCGCCAAAAAAGCAGCTAAGATACTGCCCATGTCCCCTGTTAAGCTGCACAAAATTTATATAATTTTTAAATCATTTTTAGTATAAACAGTCGAAAATATCCATAAATTATGCTATACTTTATTCAGAGCTTCATAAGCTCATATCCTAAATGGAAGGGAAGTGATTTGATGAAATTTACGATCACGGGACGCAACATAGCAGTAACCGACAGGCTCAAAGCCCAGGTGGAAAAAAAGCTCGGGAAATTATCCAAGTTTTTCACGCCTGATACCACCGCTCTGGTCACACTGTCCGTTCAGAAGGATATGCAGACCATAGAGGTCACGATTCCGGTAAAGGGCTCACTTATCAGGGCTGAGGAAAGCTCAAATGATATGTATGTATCCATAGACCTTGTGGAGGAGATCATAGAGCGTCAGATACGCCGCCATCGCAAAAAGCTCATCGATCGTACCCAGCATGCAGATTCCTTTTCTTCGATCTTTGCGGAGGAGGAGCTCCCTGATGAGGAAGCAGAGATCAAGATCGTAAAGATCAAAAAGTTTGATTTCAAGCCCATGGATCCTGAAGAAGCCTGCCTTCAGATGGAGCTTCTGGGCCATAACTTCTTTGTATTCAAAAATGCTGAAAACGACGAGACCTGTGTAGTATATAAGAGAAAGGGCGATACCTACGGGCTCATTGAACCCGAATGATCGGCCCCGGCATAATGGCCTAGGCTTTCCAAAGGCTGTCTGTCCTTATGCCGGATCTGTAAGCTGAATACCAAAGAGCCGCATCCCAAGGGCACGAAAGGCCCGGGCTGCGGCTCTGTTCTTTATAAAAATGTCCCTATCTTTACCGGTGTGCGGTAGTTGATCCTGCTTATGGTTATCCCTGTCCTCTCATTGGAAGCGTGTACTATCTGACCCTCTCCAATATATATTGCCACATGATCTATCCTTCCTCCCGAAGAATAGAATACCAGATCTCCGGGCCGTATCTCATTCATGCCTATGCTTCTTGAGGCTGCAGCCTGGGTCCTGCTGTCCCTGCCTGTATTTATGCCGAAATGCTGAAAGATCTTCATTACATAGCCGGAGCAGTCCACTCCTCCGGTAAGCGATGTACCGCCATAACGATATCTTCCGCCAACAAACTGCTTTGCATAGGCTACTATCTGCTGCCTGAGACTGCTGTCCATCAGCTCTGAATATATGGCTGCGGCATTTTCTTCCTCCTTCAGCACGTCCATGGTCCCATCCACTGATCTGCCAACGGCCTCAGCCACTGACATGGTCTCCGACACCTGCGTAAGCTCCTCCTCTGATGCAAACGCATTAAACGAAAAGAGCAGTGAAGCCGCAAATACAATAACAGAAGTTTTTATGATTCCTGAACTCAATAAACTATACCTCCAAAAAAGCTCACAGCCAAAGCCGTGAGCTATAGTCTAACACAGGAATTTATAAACTTTGTTTCTTTTTAGTTCATTTTTTTCTTACGATACATCCTTTTCTGCTACATAAAATCCACAAAAAACCGTAAGAAGTTCAGATCCACGCCCCATCAAGCCTGATGATCTGTCCTGTAAGATATGGTGCAGATTCACACAGACAGGCACAAAGCTCTGCAGCTTCCCTTGCAGTCCCAAATCTGCCTATGGGTATCTCTTCTTCAAGCTGCCTCCGTTCAGTCTCGTCAAGCTGTGCGTTCATTTTCGTATCAATGACCCCAAGACTGATCCCATTTACCTGTATTCCGCTGGGAGCCAGCTCCTTTGCAAGGGCTCTGGTAAAGGCATTGACCGCTCCCTTTGAGGCAGAATATGCCACCTCCATGGAAGCCCCAACCTCTCCCCATACTGAGGATATGTTCACTATATGTCCCTTTTTATTTTTCAGCATCCTTGGCACGGCTCGTTTGCATATATTAAAGACACCTGTGACATTGGTCCTGATAATATGCTCAAAGTCCTCGTCCTTCATGTCCTGTAAAAGCCCTATGTAGGACATAGCGGCATTGTTCACAGCCAAAATCTCAGTTTCAGCTGAGCAGACCTCGTCCACCCTTTTGAATATGGCCTCGGCCGTCCCCGGATCTCCTATATCTCCGGGCACCTCATATACAGGCACTCCATATCCAAGCAGAAGCTCTCTGGCATCAAGCAGCTCCTGCTGATTCCTGGAATTTATTATCAGCCCGCAGCCACGTACTGCAAGCTCCTCCGCTATGGCCCGTCCTATGCCTCTGCTTGCTCCCGTTATGACAGCCAGTCTCTCCACGGCCTGATGCTCCTTTTCCATGATAAATAAAGCCTCCGCGAAAGATCATCCCTGCATCAGGAATTTGATCAGAGGAAAGTTTATGATGCCCCCCTTGTTTACCTTTGTCTCCTCATCCATGGAGAGGACCATTTTGAAATAATTGTCCTTGATCTTGATCAGCGGATTAAATTCTCTCTTTATGGCCTCGTTGCTGTTCAAAAACTCGCAGCAGTTCAGATATGTGCGATCCTCTGACTTTACTGCCATAAAATCCACCTGATAGCGTCCCTGCTTTCCAACGTATACCTTAAAGCCTCTGGACAGCAGCTCGGTGTGAAGGATGTTTTCCATGGCGTTGCGCACAGAAGCCTCATCCCCTCCCATGACAGCATTCCTGAGAGCTATGTCGCATACATAATACTTTTCCTGGGTCTCCAGCTCCTTGTCATTCTTTATATCATATCTTGGCATCCTGTACACAAGCCCTGATCCCACCAGTGCCTCCAGCACTGAATATACGGTATCCACGGAAATGGTTATCCCCTGATCCTTGATATGATCCCTGAGTGCCTTTGGAGAATAGACCTCGCCAAGGCTTGACATGATATAGGAAACTATCTTGTCGATATGGGATATATCCCTGAGCCTGTTGCACTGCACCACATCCTTGAGTACGATGTTTCCGCAGGTATCCTTGAGCCAGGCTCCTGCCGCAGCCTCATCCATATCATATACGGCCGGAAAAGCTCCTCTTTTAAGATATATGGAAAACAGCTCCTCAGGACTAAGTTCCTGAAGCTCCTCTTTCTGCTGGGCAAGCTGAATGAATTCGCTGAATATGAGGGGATATACCTCGATCCTTATATATCTGTAGCCAAGATCCCTCTGAAAGCCCTCATAGAATATGGAGGAATTGGATGCAGACACATATATATCACAGTCAAACAGATTCATAAGCTCTGAGCAGACTCTGCCCCATCCCTCTATGCCCTGTATCTCATCAAGGAATATATAGCAGTGCCCTGCCGCACCATTTATAAACTCAAGCAGCATTTCTCTCAGCTCCTGCGCTGAATTGAAATAGCTGTATATCAGGCTTTCAAAATTCAGATATACTATATTGTCCTCAGAGACTCCGCTTTCCAGCAGCTCATCCATAAACTGCCTGAATATCGTCGTTTTTCCGCAGCGTCTCACTCCGGTCATGATCTTGCATACGTCTCTGCCCGTATACATTTCCAGCTTTTTCAGATACAGATCCCGTTTGAGCATATTTCCCCCTTTATCCATGACTGACTTTAGTTTATTTATATATTATTACCTGAGGGATAAATTGTCTATATTTTTTAGCTTATATCAGCAAAAAATACATCCTTTGAGTCTTTTGTTGACCTCAGCCACAGGAAAACCCATTACAGTATAATAATCTCCCCTGATATGCCTGATCATAAGAGCCCCCTGGTCCTGTATGCCGTAGGCCCCGGCCTTGTCCATAGGCTCTCCCGTTGCTATATATGCCTCTATGTCCTTTTCCGTCAGATCATAGAGCTCCACCTCAGTCAGGGATGTAAAGCTTTCAATTCCCTTTTTGCTGATTATGGAGACTCCCGTGCTTACTTCATGAGTCCTTCCGGAAAGCTGTCTGAGCATTTCCCTGGCGGACTCTTTGTCCGAGGGCTTTCCGAATATCCTTCCGTCGCAGATCACCACCGTATCAGAGCCTATGACGGTAATGCCTTCATCCTTGTAGCGCTCATAGACCTCCCTGGCCTTTTTTTCTGCCAGATATACTGAGGCCTTGTATATATCCATGCCTTGTGGCAGCTTTTCCTCTGCCTTTGCAGGATCAACAAAGAAGGGCAGACAGAGCTTCTTCATAAGCTCCTGCCTTCTTGGTGAGTTGGATGCCAGTATCAGGTCTGCCGTCCTCTGAAAGGCTATCCTGGGTGTACCGTCAGTATTCATGTACACCGTACCACATTCGTCAAAGCCGCTCTTTCTTATAAGCTGCTGCATGGGGATATTATCCTCATGGGTGTCTATCCGCAGATTTCCACATTGCCTGAAGCACCAGTCGAGGCAAAATGCCGCAGCTCCCCTTCCCCTGGCCCATTTAGCCGTTGCGATTCGATGTACCACTCCATATTGGGCATCATTTTTCCATGCTCCCTCTATGGTAAAATAGCTTGGCTCAAGTCCGATGAAAAACACAAAGACACAGGCTATGCCGCTGGTCCCTGCAGCTGATCTCGCCACATAGAGCTGTGACTGCTCAAGGTCATTCATAAGCAGCTCATCAGAAGGATATCCCCCTGTCCACTGCCCGGGATTGCCATTTTCAGCCATAAAGGTCCTGGCCTGGGCATATATCTCCTTTATCTCCTGAAGCTCCCGTGCTTTTGCCCTTTCAATGATCAGATCCATATTGAGGCTTCCTCCTTGTTCAGATCCCCAGCAGCAGCTTGAGGCCTATGATTATAAGTATGGCTCCGCCTGCAAGCTCTGCCCTGCTTTTATATCTATCTCCGAATACAGTGCCTATCCTGACTCCCAAAAACGAGATAAAAAATGTCGTCGCTGCTATGATCAGTGCACTCTTCCATATGCTTACATCATATGCTGAAAACGTCACCCCTACGGACAGTGCATCTATACTGGTGGCAACTGCTGCGGCAAGCATGACCCGCACTCCCACCTCACTTCCATAGTTTCCGCATTCCTCCTGCCTGGATTCCCGTATCATGCCCGAGCCTATGAAAAAAAGCAGCACAAAGGCCACTATTCCTGCATACCTGCTTATAAAGCCGCTGACCATGGTACCGAGAAAGTATCCTGCCACAGGCATTAGCCCCTGAAAGGCTCCAAACCACAGTCCTATGATGAATGCCTTTCTGAGATCAAACCTTCCTATGGCAAGGCTCTTGCATATGGCTACTGCAAAGGCATCCATGGACAGGCCCACCCCTATTATAAATACATCCAAAAGTGTCATGGCTTGTCTGACTATTCGTCATATCCTTCCATAAATCTTATGTTTACAGAGATGTTCTGGACCATTTCTCCCTCTCTGATGCTGAGCTCCCTGAGCTCACTCCTTGGAGGCAGCATCGCCTCCTCCTCCATGAGCTCCAGCTCTATCCAGTTACGCTCCGCTTCCTTTGCATTTTCTATGGCCTGGTCAAGATCTCTTCCCACGGCCTCGCACATCTCAAGGTCAGGGAAATGCACATGATAAGCCCCGTCCTCTCTTTTTTTTATAATGCCCGGATAACAAAATTTCATTTTCCTACCTCTTATATCCTGAATATCAGGCTTACCGTATGGAGATCCGGCCTTACCAGCATGTTTCCCCCGTGGCTGAGCATGATCCTCTTTGCTATCCTCATGCCCATGATGTGAGGGAGTCCCGCCGTCTGCTTCAGGCTTTCCGCTCCATCAGCCTCACTGTCCATCGTGTAGCCGTCCTCCTCTTCCTGCAGCTCACTGCCATATGAATTTACACAGTCAGCCACTTTTCTGGGTATGCCCACACCATTATCACTGATGTCTATTATTGCTCTGTCTCCATTCTTATGAGCGAAGATGATTATATCACAGCCCTCCGGATTATGCCTGACACTATTTCCGATGATATTTTGCAGTACCCTTCTGATAAGGGACTGGTCAAGACTTAGCTCAAGTCCTCCAAACTCCGGCAGTATCATAAGCTCCATCCCGTAATGCTCCATCGCTTCATCTTCCTGCTCGGCCTGCATCCTGCGATCCATCAGCTCAGCTGCCACGTTTCGTATTATGCCGGCAAGGTTCTGCTTTGTAAGCCTCAGCGGATGATCATCGTATTCGAGCCTGGACAGCAGATTCAGGTCATCTATTAGCTCCTTTATCCTGATGGATTCAAGCTTGATCTGTGATGCCAGTCTTCTCTGCTCTGACTCAAGGCTTCCGTCCTCCTCCAGATCCTCGGCACAGCCCATGACCAGGGACAGCGGAGTCCTTATATCATGAGATACTCCTCTGATCCATTCTATCCTCAGATCATCCCTCTTTTCGAGCCTGAGCTTTTGTTCTGTCTGTAGCTCAGAGGCTCTGTTCAGGCTCTCTGCAAGCTCCGAGGCGATCCCCTCCTCATAGAGGTGCACCGGTTCTCCCCTTGAAAGATCATTTATCCCCTTGAGCAGAAGCTCAAGCTTTTTAAAAAAAACTCTCCCGCCCCAAAGCTCAAAAAGCAATACCAGAGCTGCCATAAGCAGCATCAGCAGAAATCCCCAGCCAAGGCTCAGTGATCCAGAGGCCACCTGACACATGATGAGAGCTGAAGCAAAAAGCCAAAGTCCAAGCTTAGCTCCACATAAAGCAGTATATCTGCGGAACATGGCACTTTTTTTTGACCTAAGCTCATCCCTGTCCTTTTTCAATCTTCCTCACCATTTCCTCAGTATTAAGCTTATAACCTATACCCCTCTGGGTCACTATCCATTTGGGGGACGAGGGATCCTCCTCCACCTTTTCCCTGAGCCTTCTCATATGTACCATGACGGTATTTTCGTAGGTGTAGTACTGAGCATCCCACACGGCCTTGCAGAGATTGTCAAAGGTAACTATCTTTCCTCTGTCCTCAAGGAGCTTTTCCAGTATGCCAAGCTCCTTGACGGTAAGGTTGTCCACACCCTTATCTGAGCTTACCGTGGCAGCATCCAGATCTATGATCCTGCTTCCCAGCCTGAGTATCCTGTTCTCGTCCGACTTCTCCTTGCTGCCGTAGGTATAGCTTCTTTTTAAGATGGCACTCATCCTGAGCATGAGCTCCTTTTTCAGGAAAGGCTTGACCATGTAATCATCAGCACCAAGGCCAAGTCCGAAAAGCCTGTCGGCATCCTTGTCCCTGGCACTCAGGAAAAGCACAGGCACATTTTCATACCCACTGGCTGCCCTTATGCTCTTCATGAGAGAAAATCCGTCGCCGTCAGGAAGATTTATGTCCAATATGATCATGTCAAATCTTTCCGATGAGATCAGCTCCATCGTTTCCCGGCAGCATGAGGCCGCAGCCACCTGTCCGTAGCCTTCCTTTTCCATGGCCTTTAGGAGCATGGCCCTGAGCTCGGCATTATCGTCCACCAGCAGTATGCTGTTGTCATAAATACTTTCCTTGTTCATATATCCTGTTCATAAATGCATGATCTAAATAAAGTATGCATAATCTAAATAAAGCGGGGCTTTTGACCCCGCTTCCCTATGATCATCAGCAGATGCCCTGGGCTATCATGGCCTCCGCAACCTTTTCAAAGCCGGCAATGTTCGCGCCAACCACGAAATTGCCCTTGTGTCCGTATTTCTCGGCGGCCTCACTGGTCATGCGGTATATTTCCTTCATTATATCCTTCAGCATCCTGTCTACCTCATCAAAGCTCCAGGAAAGCCTCTCGGAGTTCTGGCTCATCTCAAGGGCTGATACAGCCACTCCGCCAGCATTTGCTGCCTTTGCAGGCATATAGTTTATGCCCTTCTCGAGGAAGTATGCCGATGCCTCAAGCGTAGAGGGCATATTTGCACCCTCGGCCACTGCGGTGCAGCCATTCTGAACCAGGAGCTTTGCACTTTCCAGATCCAGCTCGTTCTGGGTAGCACAGGGAAGAGCTATGTCACAGGCCACGCTCCATACGAGCCTTGATCCCTCATGATAGGAAGCACCGGGCACCCTGTCAATGTACTCCTTTATCCTGCCTCTCTTTATCTCCTTTATCTCTCTGACCACGTCCAGATCTATGCCATTCTCATCTACGATGTAGCCGTTGGAATCAGACATGGTCACTACCTTTGCACCCAGCTGCTGTGCCTTCTGGCAGGCATAGATGGCCACGTTTCCGGAGCCGGAAATGACCACTCTGCGGCCCTTGAGGCTTTCTCCTATATGGCTCAGCATCTCGTCAAGTATATATACCAGGCCATAGCCTGTAGCCTCTGTACGGACAAGGGAGCCTCCATAGGTCAGGCCCTTTCCGGTAAGCACACCCTCGTAAAGCCCTGTTATCCTCTTATACTGTCCGAAAAGGAAGCCGATCTCCCTTGCTCCTACTCCGATATCTCCTGCAGGCACGTCCGTATCTGCACCAATGTGTCTGTAAAGCTCAGTCATAAAGCTCTGGCAGAAGGCCATCACCTCTCTGTCTGATTTTCCCTTGGGATCAAAGTCAGAGCCTCCCTTGCCGCCTCCTATGGGCAGGCCCGTAAGGGAATTCTTGAATACCTGCTCAAAGCCAAGGAACTTCAATATGCCCTGATTTACTGAAGGATGGAATCTGAGGCCTCCTTTGTAGGGACCTATGGCTGAGTTGAACTCTACCCTATAGCCTCTGTTGACCCTGACATTACCCTGGTCATCCACCCAGGGCACCCTGAAGGATATGATACGCTCGGGCTCCACCAGTCTTTCCAGTATCCCGTATTTCCTGTATTTGTCCTCATTTGCATCCACAACTGCACGCAGGGATTCCATGACCTCTGTCACGGCCTGCAGAAACTCAGGCTCGGATGCATTCTTTTCCCTGACTGTTTTCAGGACCTCATCTACGTATGACATAGTTTTTCCTCCTCAAATCATTATATCAAAGGGCTTTAAGCCTCTCCTCAACAGTTTTAAGCATATCCTCGTATTTCTGCTGCTTCTGTCTCTCCTCCTCTACCTTGTCCTTGGGAGCCTTGGCGAGAAACCTCTCATTGGAAAGCATGGCCCCGGAACGGGCAAGCTCCTTTTCAAGCCTCTCCTTTTCCGAAAGCAGCCTTGCCTTTTCCTTTTCAGTATCCACAAGCTCAGCAAGGGGTATGTACAGTGTGGCACCATCTATGACTGATGAGACCGCATTTTCAGGCACATCCTCTCCTGAAGCGATAAAGCTCAGGCCTGAGGCTCCGCAAAGCAGCTTGAAAACATCCTCTGCCTGCTCAAAAGCCTTCCTTGTAGCCACGTCGCTCAGGATGTAGACCCCGGTCTTTTTCTTTACCGGTACATCCATCTCCTTCCTTACTGCCCTGACTGCTCTGACCGCCGACTTTATCCTCTCTATGCTCTCTTCTTCCTCCTTAAAGGAAAGTGCCTCATCTCTGGCAGGATAGGAGGATATCATGATGGATTCCTCGTCGGTAAGCACATCATATATCTCCTCGGTAATGAAGGGCATGAAGGGATGCAAAAGCCTGAGGGCATCTGAGAGGACTGTCTTGAGAGTCCACAGAGCGGCCTTCTTGGATGCTGCATCATCTCCATAAAGCCTTGGCTTGACCATTTCGATATACCAGTCACAATATTCATCCCATATGAAATCCGTCACATTGTCCAGAGCTATGCCAAGCTCAAAGGAATCCATATTTGATGCGACCCTCTCATTCAGCTCATTTACCTTTGAGAGTATCCATTTATCTGAAAGCTCAAGGCAGAGCTCCTTTGGTATCTGTACCTTACAGCTTCCCCTGCCGGCATCCGAGAGCAGGCTTGTGAGCTCTCCTCCCATCTCCTCCTCTGCCTTTTCCACATTCATAAGGATAAACCTGGCAGCATTCCATACCTTATTTGCAAAATTCCTTTCGTTTTCTACCTTTTCCCAGTAGAAACGCATATCATTTCCAGGGGCATTACCGCTGAGCAGGGCTCCTCTCAGAGCATCGGCTCCATACCTGTCGATGACCTCCAGCGGATCTATGCCGTTGCCCAGGGATTTGCTCATCTTCCTTCCCTGGGAATCCCTGACAAGTCCATGTATCAGGACTGTATTGAAGGGACATTTTCCAGTCTGCTCGACACCGGAAAATACCATCCTTATGACCCAGAAGAATATGATGTCATAGCCTGTCACCAATACATCTGTGGGGTAGAACTTTGATAGCTCCTCTGTCTGGTCCGGCCATCCCATGGTAGAAAACGGCCACAGCGCTGATGAAAACCAGGTATCCAAAGTGTCCTCATCCTGGGTAAGCTTTGTGCATCCGCAGTGAGGACAGGCCTTTGGCTTTTCGGCAGCGACTGTTATCTCGCCGCAGCTGTCACAATAATAAGCCGGTATCCTGTGTCCCCACCAGAGCTGTCTGGATATGCACCAATCCCTCATGTTGTTTACCCAGTTGAGATAGGTCTTTGAAAAGTTCTCCGGGACAAAGCGCAGCTCGCCGTCCTCCAGGACACGCCTGCAATCATCGGCAAACTTGTCCATGCGCACGAACCACTGAGGCTTTACCATGGGTTCAATGGTGGTGCCGCATCTGTCATGGGTGCCCACGCTGTGGGTATGGGGAACGACCTTTACGAGCAGGCCTTCTTTTTTAAGGTCCTCCACCATGGCTTTTCTGGCCTCATATCTGTCCATTCCGTCATACTTTGATCCGGGACAGTCTATGGTGGCATCGTCATGCATTATACAGATCTCGGGCAGCCCATGTCGCCTGCCCACCTCAAAGTCATTAGGGTCATGGGCAGGAGTGATCTTTACACAGCCTGTGCCAAAGTCCCTGTCCACATATTCATCGGCAATAACAGGTATCTCCCTGTCCGTAAGCGGCAGCCTGAGCATCTTTCCTATAAGATCCTTGTATCTGTCATCCTCGGGATTGACTGCCACGGCCGTATCACCCAGCATGGTCTCGGGCCTGGTGGTGGCTATCTCTACATATCTTCCCTCTTCACCTACTATAGGATAGTTTATATGCCAGAAACTGCCCTCCTGATCCTCGTGTATGACCTCGGCATCGGATATGGAGGTCTTGCATACAGGACACCAGTTTATGATACGATTTCCTTTGTATATATAGCCCTTGTTGTAGAGCTCAATGAACACCTGAGTAACGGCCCTTGAACAGCCCTCGTCCATGGTAAAGCGAAGCCTGTCCCAATCGGCTGATGCCCCCAGCTTCTGAAGCTGGCCGAGTATCCTCTGCTCGTATTCCTCCTTCCATGCCCAGGCCTCCTTCAGGAAGCCCTCCCTGCCAAGCTCATGCTTTTCTATGCCCTGAGATCTCAGCTTTTCTATGACCTTGACCTCTGTGGCTATGGCCGCATGGTCGGTACCTGGCTGCCAGAGCACCTCATATCCACTCATCCTTTTATATCTGCACAGAGCATCCTGGAGAGTATTGTC
This sequence comes from uncultured Lachnospiraceae bacterium, assembly GCA_944377385.1. GTDB lineage: Bacteria > Bacillota > Clostridia > Lachnospirales > Lachnospiraceae > Avilachnospira. The sequence continues at coordinate 15,768 of CALWET010000007.1, forward strand.
CAGGGCATGCCCCATGTGCAGCTGTCCGGTAACGTTCGGAGGCGGCATGACTATGGAAAAGCTCTTTTTCCCTGAGTTCTTGTCAGCATGGAAATATCCCATCTTTTTCCATCTTTCATATATCCTTTTTTCCATCTGTTGAGGGTCATAGGTCTTTGAAAGCTCTGTCATATCTCTGCCTCCGCATTTGAATCCAAATTTTCTCAAATCATCCGCCTGTATTCACGTTTCAGCTCTCCCAGAAGCTCTGAGGCCTCTCTAAGGGCCGAAACAGAATCCTTGCGTTCCATCCTGTCAAGCTCTTCTGACTGATGGCCGGATAATATATTTAGTTTAAGTTCTTCTTTTCTGCTGTCAAGCATTTTTTTATCATCATCTGAAAGCTCTGCAGAGCCTGTAAGCAGATATTTCATCTTTGCTGCTCTGTCGCTCTTCATAAAAAGCTCTGATCTGAGGATCAGCTCCAGCGCCTTTTTATCTTCAAAAAGCATGATCCGGACCACTGCCATATCCAGATAGCAGTCTGCCTTCATACGAAGCAGGCTTTCCTTCTGTTTGCTGTCCTGGGCCTTTCTGAGCCTTTCATCAGCAGCTATGGAAGCCTCTTCAAATTTCTCGTAGGCGGGCTCCAGCCTTCCTGCTCTGTAATAGCCCACACCTACTGCATGCAGATACTCATCTCTTTCATATCTGCCTATCTCCATCAGCCTGTCCATGTATGAGCTGATCTCCTGTCTGCTGTAATACCCTCCCTGTCCAAGTATCATAAGCAGCAGATTCTGTTCCGGCTCTCCGGCCTCAATGGCAGCACGCAATCGGCTGCCAAGCTCCTTTTCCGAAAGCTCGCCGGATATCCATTCCACAAGGTCATCGCATATCAGGTCCTCTGCTACCATCAGGGGATAATTGAATATGAGATAGCACAGCTCCTGGATGGACCAGAGCTTTAAATTCAGCTTTTCATAAAAGTAGGGTGTATCTGCCCTTTTTTTACATAAAATCAATGCCATCAGAATGTCATCTCCGATACGATCTCAGTTTTTGTAGCCGGGTAAAAATCTCCAAAGCCCATATCCCTGAGCCTGACCTCCATGCTGTCCTTGGATCTGAGTCTCAGATCAAGTCCTACTCTAGTACATCTGTCCGGCCTCTCGGGAAGCTTTTCAAGGCTTATGCTTTTTTCCTCTCTGCTTTTATACCTGTCAGCAGGCAGGATGCAGAGCTCTATCTCCTTTTGCCTGTGTGGTATGAACTCGACATGTGCATGATACCCGTACCAGCTTGTGCCGGCACTGACCAGTATCAGCCTGTTTGTCCTTCCCTCCACCATGACATCCAAGCTGATCTCAGCCGGGATCCTGGTATCGCAAAGGAGCATGTATCCATTGAGCCTCTCTGAGCCGTTTCCGGCCATATAAGCCTCTGCTCCCCTTGCAAAGATCCCATCCTCATAAATAACTCTTCGCCTTCTGCATATGAATTCCTTGAATTCACCTGCCCACTGCGTATCCTCAAAGCCCTTTCCTGTCAGAAATACTGAGGAATATATCTTTTTTTCCATCAGCTTTCTGGCTGTCTCGGCGATTATATGGTCAGCCAGCTTCTGCCCCGATTCATTTTTCAGCACATCTATATGAAATGCCTCTTCCAGGTCAGTGGAATCGCATACCAGGCTCGGCCTGCTCATGCCCCTGATCACCCTGAATTCATGATAGGTAAAGGCTTCCTCGGAAAGGTCAAAAACAGCCACCATATTATTGTAGAGCTCCTTTTCCTTGCCCATTATATAATGGATAAAGGCCTCTGAGTGGCTTATGATGCTGAAGCTGCCTTTTCGTATGCCCAGTCTTTCCACTGAAGAGCTTATGCCGTCCATAACTGAGGGCTCCGGGTCATGTACTGCGATACACAGCTCTACATCCTCAAGCCTGCCTATTCCCTTTAAAGATGCCGTAAGCAGGCTGTGCAGGAATTCAGCACACAGCTCCTCTGCCGTATAGGTCCTGCCGCTTACGGTGGACCTCCCATCCTTTCTGATAAGGGAGACCAGCTTGTCAGTTATCACTCCCTTGCCGGAAAGAGCCATACGGTAGGCCTCTTCTCCTATATACCAGCTTTCCTTTTTCTTGTCCCTGCATATGACTGAAGGGTATATCCTGGCCCTTTCATCCCCATTGATAAAGACAATGGAATAATCATCACAAAGATCCAATCCTACTGACAGTCCCATGTTATCATTCCTTAATATCAAACAAACCCTTTCGCATGCCGTCCATCAGATGATACTCTCTCAGGTCTGCAAAAAGCTCGTCAAGCCTCGCTTCTTTGAGCTCCTTTGTCATCTTGTCCAGCATCGCATATCTGTCACGTTCCCTGCTGTGGAGCTTCCTTACACTGATGCTTCCCTCCTGCACCGGTTTTTCCGACAGTCTGTCATCATATATCATGTAATGCAGCTCGTCCTCCACAAAAAGTATGGTACTGGCAACATATATGCCGCCATATATCCTTACCATCTCCTCTCTGTGGAAATCCTGATCCTCCGGAGATATACGGATATAAAGCCTTGGCTTTGATTCTCTGTCCCCGTGATATTCGATATAATATCTTTCGCAGATCTCCTTGGGTATGGCTATCTTTTTCTTGAGGGCCTTGGTATACCTGAATATGAGCCCTCTTTCTATAAGTATATCCACAAGCTTTTGGCAAAGCTCTGTCTCGTCCTGAAGGAGCTCCTCTTTTTCCCCGTAATGCCTGGTCAGTGCCAGAAGATATATATCCGGCAGCTTTTCAGGGTCCTCCGCAGAGCTGACATATGCGTAAAGTATATCAAAGAAGGAAGAGCTGAGGCTGTCATCCTCCTTTTCAAAATATTCATCACATCTCACCGTCAGATATGCGCAGACGATGTTTTCCTTCTGCTCGCAGCTTCGCATGTATATGTCAAAGCTTTCGTCCAGATGTCTGCTGTCAGATGAAAAAAGCTTGGTGGTGATCACCTTTTCAGGCAGATCGTAGACCTTATAGCCCCTGCTGTCTGCTGCTTTTGCGATCTCGTACATCTTTTCTGAGGGGCCTTCATAATTTGCAGCAAGAAACTCCACGAGCTCTCTTTGATCCTCTCCTCCATCAAAGGCCCGCAGGCAGGCATCCGTAAAAAATCCGTCTAGTTCACCGTTTATAACCGGTATGTCCTCGGCCATGATAAGTGCCAGGACAAGCCTTGCAAGCTCCCCATCCTCAGCCATCTCCAGACCGTATCTTCTGAGGCAAAGATAGGCCTCCTCATAAAATCCGTCCCTGATGAATGCGGAAAACAGCTTTTTCCTTATGTCATCTCCATACTCATCCGGCATGATGTCCCTGAATACTGAAGATCCCCCGTCATGGGAGCAAAGCTCTGATATGATCTGCTCTCTGAAGCTCCTGGAAAGCCTGAGCTTTCTAAAGGCTTCCGTAAGTATCTCTGCTTCCGTGTCATTGGTCACGCCGTTTTTTATAACATTCCTTGCCGCTGCAAGTTTGAGCATGGGATGGTCGGGATATATCTCAAAGCATCTCTTCAGCAGATCAGGCCTCTGGAGCATGGCCCTGTCCTCAAAGCTCCCGCAATCACATTCCCTGAGCCTGTCATCAAGGAAGGAGAGCCCTGTATCCTCAAAATACAGAGGTACATACGCGGTACCCCCTCTGAGAGTATAGCTTTCCTCGTAATCAAGCTCCGGAAAATGCAGCTTTATATAGGCTGCCCTCCTGTCTCCAACGCTTATCCGATGACTCTTCAGTATATCCGGAAGCACCATGGCCGCTCTCTTGTCTATCATATTCGGAAAGAGCATATGATCATATATAACGGCCAGGTCCTCATCTATATGCCTTTCAAACAAGGCGTCCATGGCATAATCCCTTATCTGAGGCTCATAGGCTGCATACAGCTCTGAATCCATATCCTGATGCAGCAGTATGTTTCTATACAGCACTGCCTTTTTGGCCGGTTCCAGGGAATTGTCATAGGAAAAATATATGAGTACGCTCTTTGGCATCTCCTCGTCGCAGCCCTCGGGATAGGAATATATGTAATATTCGTAAAGCTTAGTAAGCTCTATGTCTCTTATCACAGCCTCCCTGTATATACGAAAGGCCGACGGAAGGCTGATATCCGCTCCTATAAGCAGTCCGCAGAGCTCGGAAAGGAGCTCGTCATCCTCCGGCAGACTGTCAGCAATATCTGAAAGTGCAGTATCGAGCTCTCTTTGATCTGAATCAAAGACATCTGAAGCATGGTCATCAGCCTCATCCTCAGAAAGCTCGTTGCCGGAAAGCAGCTCCTCCGGCATATTTATCTCAGCCTCAGCTGAAAGCAATTCAAAATCATAGGCTATGTCATGCTCTCCGGCATTCGTGATCAGCTTTATGGAGCCTGACAGCCTTTCATCCTCTCCAAGAAAGGACGTATCCACATAAAACACCACGTGGCAACGCCGTCCCATAAAGGCCCTTGTCTCAAGATGTATCCTCGGATCATCAGAATAGGCAAGTCCCTTTATCCTGAATGTATCCTCAGAGTCGATGATCAGATCATATTTTCTTTTAGCTCCGGCCGGTATCCGGTCGCTGAAACTGTTCGGCATAAAGCTTAATCTGCCGACATTTCTGTCTAAAATACCTCTGGCCAGTCTGTTGATTTTTTCACGCATCTTTATTCACCGCATCTTCCTGCTGCATACAAAGCTGTTTTATTTTACCATATTTTAAAACTCATAGCTACCTTCATATACATATAAATAGAATAAAGCATATTCATGCAAATATTATAAAGACGCCTTTAAGATCCCTTATCTTAAAAGACGCCTTTATAATATGAACAGCACGGACCATAAGTCCTGCATTATACTTATATGTGATTTTATGACTCTATGATATATCTCTCTACATCCTTGGGGTCCTTGGCCAGATAATCCGCCCCTGCTGACAGCAGTTCCTCTCCGCTTCCGTATCCGTACAGCACTCCCACCGTCTGAAGTCCGAATTTCTTTGCCGAGCTTATATCATAAGCCCTGTCCCCTATCATAACTGCTTTTTCCGGATCCTTTATGTCGTTTGACTCCAGGATATACCTGATCACGTCCTCCTTGCTGCTGCGCCCGCCGTCAGGAGCCTGCACACTGGCGTAATCATGAGTCGTTCCCGCAATGAAGCACAGATAGGCTGACATCTCAAAGCGATCCGCTATCTTCAATGCCAGACGCTCCGGCTTTGCCGTGGCTATCATCAGCTTTTTATCATGAGCATAAAGGGTATGCAGCATATCAATGATACCCTCATAGGGTCTATTTTCATACATCCCCCGCTCATCATAATACTCACGGAAAAGTTTAATGGCACGGTCACATTCCTCAGCAGACATACCATAAGTATCCATATAGGTATGTCTGAGGGGCGGCCCCACTGCCTCGTTGAATCTGTCAGCCTTGGGATCGACGCCCAGTTTCTTGAGGGAGTAGACCAGAGCATTTATTATACCCTCGCTGGAATCGGTCAATGTACCGTCCAGATCGAAGAGTATGTATCTTTTTTCCATGTCCCCTCCAAATTTATGATCTCTGTCATATAAAGCTTATCTCAGTATAAGTCTAAATAAGGGATTTTTCAATGTTTTTGTTGAAAAACACGGCAAAATCAACACAATCCTCGGGTTTTTACCCATAAATCCAGTCTGATCTTCCCACTTTTACACTAATTTGGAAAACTCTCATCATAGAGCTCAAAAAAATTGTCCACCGTGGAATCCATCCCGGAAAACAGATCCACATCCTCCCAGAAATCCTCTGCAAACCTTACGTTATGCTCATCCTTATAGCTTTGATATACTCCGGAAAAGGCCTCCGTATTTATGGCTGCCTCAAGTCTTTCCTTGCGCTGCCTCGTGGCCTCTTCGTCATAGCCGTTTGTGCACTTGAAGATATAGTACATGCTGCCGGTCTCTATGATATTGGATATCTCCCCTTCGTCCAGAGAAAATGCAGTATCCTCATAAAGTCCCCCTATGGTGCCTCTTTCGAGCCTGAGAGTGATCTCGTCCGCCTCACTGTAACGGCTGGCCATGGTAGCGAAATCACTTCCGTCTATCTTGCAGAGCTTGAGTATGGCCAGAGCCTTTTTCAGCGAAGCCGTGGCTATCTGCTGCACTTCTATGACCTTTGCCTCCGAATCGCTTATGTCACTGTTGGCACCCGCAGTCAATGTCCTGATCAGCTTGTCAGCCTGAAAATAATCCTCATATAAAAGCTGTATATCCTCCATGTCACAGCCTATAAGCTCCAGGTCCTCCTTGCTAAGCATGCCGTAATAGCTCTCACTCAGGGCCCTGATGCTGTCTCTTTCCTGGCTGTTTACGATTATCCCTCTCTCATCTGCAAGCATGCAAAGCAGCTTTACCTGCTCAAGGAAGGTCTTTACGTTTTCCGTCAGCTTTTCCTCAAAGCTTTGTCCCTCCTCATCCACGGTCAGGCTTAATATATCCTCAGTAAAGGCCGACTTATATCTGTTCCTTTCATTGACCAGGACTATCATGGCCTGGCTTTCCGTATAGCCCTCTATCTGTTCCGTCTTGTTTTCCAGCGGGATCCCCCTGCAGGCAGACATGGAAAATGACGATACAAGGAGTATCGCCATGATCCAGAATACTGAAAAAGTTTTTATATTCTTTGACCTTATCAATAAATCACCTCTTTGAAAGGAAGCTCAGGCATATAACGAAAACCACATGATGACCGAAACCAGTATGCCAAGCACGGCGCCTGCGGCCACCTGAAGGGGAGTATGTCCCACCAGCTCCTTCAGTTTTTGATCCAGGATCTCATCTTTCCAGGAAAAGGGATTGTCCCTAAGCAGGGCATTAAGCACCACTGCCTGCTTTCCTGTTTCCCTCCTGACCCCCGCAGCATCATACATGACTACCATGGCCAGGACAAAGGTCACTGAAAACTGAAAAGACGAGGCCCCATATTCCAAAAGCGCCATGGCGGCAAGGGCACATACTGTTGATGAGTGGGAGCTTGGCATGCCTCCTGAGCCCACCAGCCTCTCCGGATTGAAGGACCGATAAAGCACCAGATCCACGGCAGTCTTTATAAGCTGTGCTATAAGCCATGCACAGCAAGCAGCCACCAATGTTTTATTTGAGATTATATCTGATATTAGATCCATTATCTGCTTCCCTGCATGTCAGCCTGTCGCCTTCAGCCCGCCAGCCAGTCATACAATTCCTGATATTTAAGGGCAGATGCATTCCAGGAAAAGTCTCTGTCCATGCCTCTGTCTATGATCTTGTTCCATTCCCTGCGCCTTCCGTAATATATGCTCTTTGCATAATTCACCACGGAAAGCATCTCATGAGCATTGTAGTTTGCAAAGGAAAAGCCTGTGCCTGTGGATTCATACTCATTGTAGGGCTCCACCGTATCCTTGAGTCCTCCTGTTTCCCTGACTATGGGAACAGTTCCATATCTCAGGGCTATAAGCTGTGACAATCCGCAGGGCTCAAAAAGAGAAGGCATCAGATAGGCGTCGCAGGATGCATATATCCTGTGGGCCATATCATCTGAATAGTAGATCTGAGCCGATACCCTGTCTCCATACTTCCATGCGTAATGCCTGAACATATTTTCGTAGCGATCCTCGCCCGTGCCAAGGACCACCAGCTGTGTATCCTCACGACAGAGCTCGTCCATGACGTACTGTATCAGATCAAGTCCCTTTTGATCCGTAAGCCTTGATACCATGCCTATCATAAACTTTCCGGTATCCGCCGAAAGACCCAGATCCCTCTGAAGCTGAAGCTTGTTATATGGCTTTTCCTTGCGGAAATTCCTCTTGTTGTAGCATTTCGTTATCCTGCTGTCTGTCTCAGGATCCCATTCCTTATAGTCGATGCCGTTCACTATCCCTCTCAGGGCATTGGATCTTGCCCTGAGGAGCCCGTCAAGACCTTCGCCGTAAAATGGTGTTTTTATCTCCTCGGCATAGGTATTCGATACCGTTGTGACCGCATCGGCGTATACTATTCCGCCCTTTAACAGATTGCCGTTTTTATATGACTCCAGCTTGTCCGGGGTAAAGTAATAATCCGAAAGCTCTGAGAGGGCCCTGATGGTCTTTACGTCCCAAACTCCCTGGAACTTGAGATTATGTATGGTAAATACTGATTTTATCCCCCTGTAGAAATCCCCTCCAGCATAGGAATCATGCAGATATACCGGAACAAGCCCGGTCTGCCAGTCATGGCAGTGTATGATATCCGGCCTGAAGCCTATAAGGGGCAGGCTGTTTAGAGCTGCCTTTTGGAAAAAGCAAAACTTCTGTATGTCCCAGAGCCAGTCTCCATAAGGAGAATAGCCGGAAAAGTAATACTCGTTGTCGATAAAATAATATGTGGTCCCGTCCACCTCTGCCTTTAATATGCCCACATATCTGTCCTGTCCAAGATACTGCATATAAAAATGCGTAACATATTCAAGGCGGTTTTTCAGTTCCTCCTTCATGCACTGGTATTTAGGTATCATGACCCTGCAGTCGAAATACCTTTTGTCCATGTACTTTGGCAGGGAGCCAGCTACATCAGCCAGTCCTCCTGTTTTTATGAATGGTACAGCCTCACTCGCCAACATTAAAATATTTTTCATAACACACCCCTGTTCTGAATATGAAAAATCTTCCCTTGAACTAAGCTAATTAAAGTATACCATAGAGAAGGTACTTTGTCTCATTTTGTTTTATCCCTGCAAAAGCTCAGACACCCTTGTATCGCAGCTCCTTATGCAAGCCTGGCCTTCAGCTCGCCTGCCAGTCTCTTCATCTCTGCTGCATTTTCCCTGACTGATGCCGTGATCCTGGCTCCGGACAGCAGCCTTGCCAGCTCTTCTATGGATTCCTCCTCTGAAAGCCGCTCTATATTTGTCACGCTCCTGCCCTCCTCTGAATCCTTTCTGATGACATAATGGCAATCAGCCATCGAAGCTATCTGAGGAAGGTGAGTTATGCATATGACCTGGTGTCTCCTGGATATAAGACACAGCTTTTCTGATACCAGCTGAGCCGTACGTCCGCTTATCCCGGTATCTATCTCATCAAATATCAATGTGGGTATGGCATCCGTCTCGGCAAGTACAGTCTTTATGGCCAGCATGATCCTGGAAAGCTCTCCTCCCGAGGCCACCTCATAAAGGGGCCTGAGCTCCTCTCCGGGGTTAAGAGCAGCGACAAAGGTCACCTGATCCCAACCATCCCTGCCGGGGTCCTTTCTGTCAAAGCTGAGCTCAAAGCCTACATCGGCAAAATTCAGCTCCTTCATTTCTTTTTGAATTGCAGTGCCAAGCCTTTCAGCTCCCTTTTTCCTGAGATCACTCAGCCTCTGACACGCTTTGCAGAGCTCATCATAAGAGCGCTTTATCTCCTTTTCGGCCCTGGCCTTATTTTCTTCGTAATCCCTCAGCATAAGGAGACGCTGCTCCCTTTGATCCCTGTAGCTTCTGATGTCAGCTCCGGTGCCGCCATACTTTTGCTGTATTCGGCGTACCAGTTCAAGCCTTTCCTCAGTCTCTTCAAGGCTCCTTTGGTCCAGCTCCGTGTCCTCTATCCTCTGAAGCAGCTCGTCCAACACAGTATTGATGATGCTGTCTGCCGTGCCAAGCTCCTCAAACAGCTGCAAAAGCTCCCTGTCATATCTCATGGCATCCCTGATGCTGTCCATGGCCTCTCCGCAGCCATTTTGTTTAAGGAGCTCAGAGGCCCGTCCCAGCAATGCTATGACCTCTCTTGCATTTGACAGGCGTCTGTATCTGAGGCTCAGTTCCTCCTCTTCCCCATCCTTTACGGCAGCCTGGTCTATCTCATCTATCTCATACTCACACAGCTCCTGCTCTCTCAGTCTCTGGCTCTCATCCATGTCAAAAGCCTGCGCCTCCTCAAGAGCTCTTTTATAGCTGTCATAGCAGCCTGCGACCCTGTCCTTTTCATCCTTTATCTCTGAAGCAATGAAATCATCTAGAATCTTTAAGTGCTCTCTGTCTGACATAAGGGATCTGTGTTCATCCTGCCCATAGATATCTATAAGCAGACGGCTCACTTCCCTGAGCCTTTGTATCGTAACGGTCTCGCCGTTTATCTGGCTTATGCTCCGTCCAGGATATATCCTGCGGCTTATGACCAGCATGCCCTCCTCCGGCTCTGCCCCAAGCTCTCTCAGCCCGGCCTCCTCTTTCTCATCCTTTATTTCAAAAACAAGCTCCACATAGCCGTATTCCGCACCTTTTCTGATGATCTCTCCTCTGGCCTTTGCTCCAAGGGCCAGCATGGCTGAGCCTATTATCACCGATTTTCCGGTACCGGTCTCTCCGGTAAGGATATTCAGCCCTTCTCCAAGGCTTATGGATGCATGTCTTATAAGAGCAATGTCCTTGACATTAAGTTCTGCTAACATATCTTCCTTTTCTTCCGCAGCTCATTTCTCCGCCGCAGCTTATATCTCTTCCACTATCCTTCTGATCTTTTTCATGACCTCAAGGCAGTCCTCGTCATTCCTTGCCACCAAAAGTATAGTATCATCTCCTGCTATACAGCCCATGACCTCGCTGAAATTGAGGGCATCTATGGAAGCCGCCACTGCCTGGGCAAGTCCCACGGCAGTCTTTACTATCAAAAGATTCTGAGCCATATCACAGGACAAAAATCCGTCTCTCAGTATATTCAGCTGTTTTCTGGTAAGGTCCTGGGTATCAGCTATGAACTTGTAGCACTGCTTTCCTCCGGCAAGAGTCACCTTGGTCAGCTTGAGCGCCCGTATGTCCCTTGAGACGGTGGCCTGAGTCACATCATAGCCCTCACGGTTAAGCATCTCACAAAGCTCTTCCTGTGTCTCTATCTGATATTTGCCTATCAACTCCACTATCTTTGCCTGTCTTCCGATCTTCATAAGTCTGCTTCCTTGTTTTGAATGAATTTTAAAATGATTATTTACATGGATCTAAGCTGTGATCATTTAACTGCGCCTAAACATAGGTCATTTTTTGCCTCAGAGTCTCGAGGAAGGATTCCTGCCTGAGCCTCACAAAGCGGGCAACATGTTCTGCCATCCTAACGCATATCTCGTCCGACTGCCTGAGCCTGAATATCGATTCTCCGTCACAGGCAACCAGCTGTTCATTTCCACCGGCCACTATCCTGATCCTGTCACTGGCTGAAAAAATGATGGATCTTGAATTTATGGCATGAGAGCATATGGGTGTCAATATTATGAGCTTTGCCTTGGGGTCTGCTATCGGCCCTCCTGCAGAAAGTGAATAAGCTGTGGATCCCGTCGGAGTCGCCACCAATATCCCGTCGGCATAGTATTCATTCAGCAGGCTGTCATTGACATATACTTTGAAGCTCTGACTCCTGATCGTATCATGCCTTGTGAGCATGACCTCGTTCAGGGCCACGCCTTCATATATCGGCTTTCCGCTGCGATAGCCCTCAGCCCTGAGCATCATACGCTCCTCTATCCAGTAATCGTCCCGGATCAGCCTCTCTATGGCAGGCTCTATAGTGCTCTCATCCGCAAGCTGTGTAAGATATCCCATATGTCCACGGTTTATGCCTATCAATGGTACGCCGCAGCCCACGGTACCTCTGGCAGCCTGTATGAGCGTGCCGTCTCCGCCGATGGTTATGATACAGTCACAGCCCTCAGGCAGTTTGTATCTGTCCTGTCTCTGTCCCTCCCATACCGTATAGCGGATGTCCTCTCCATATCCGTCGAGATATTTTTCTATGAGCCTGCCCGTCTTTTCTGCCAGAGCCTTTTCTGTATTTATGATTATAAAAAAATTCTTCATCTTTCTCAGGTCTCAGTCAAGCTCAGAATGAGCCCTTTCCGTTACTCTATTTATCCTCTCGAGCTTTACAGACTCGTCACAGGCCTTAGCTTCAGCTTCGTCCTTTTCGCAGGTCCTCAGATATATCAGATATTCTATATTCCCCTCAGGGCCCTTTATGGGGCTGTGCTCAAGTCCAAGAACTGTATAGCCCTCCTTCGTCGCAAAGTCCCAAATGTCTGATATGACCTGTCTATGTATCTTTATATCCCTTACGACCCCATGCTTTCCTACTTCTTCTCTGCCTGCCTCAAACTGAGGCTTTATAAGGCATACCATCTCGCCATGCTCAGAAAAAAGCGGCCTGACTGCCGGCAGCACCTTTTTAAGTGATATAAATGATACGTCACAGGAAGCAAAATCCAGCCTCTGCCCTATATCATCAGGGCTTATATATCTGATATTTGTCTTTTCCATACAGACGACCCTGCTGTCATTTCTAAGCTTCCAGTCAAGCTGTCCATAGCCCACATCCACAGCATAGACTAGGGCTGCACCTGATTGCAGCATGCAATCCGTAAATCCACCCGTGGAGGCTCCTATATCCATACAGCATTTTCCGGCAAGCTCTATCCCAAAGGAAGCAATAGCTTTTTCCAGCTTGAGCCCTCCTCTGGAGACATAGGGCAGCTTTCTGCCTCTGAGCTCTATCTGAGTCTCCGGCACGTCGTAAAACATGGAGCCTGCCTTGTCCTCGCGCTGTCCATTCACATATATAGAGCCGCTCATGATAGCGGCCTTTGCCTTTTCCCTGCTCTGGAAAAGTCCTCTTTGCACCAGGATCAGATCCAGCCTTTCCTTTTGATCTTTTTTCATCCTTCCCCGTATCAGACTATACCGTCTCTTTCCAATCTTCTGATGATGCTGTCGGAATCTATACCAAGCATCTCCCTCAGGGCACTTACATCCCCGTGCTCTATATATGCATCCGGCAAGGCTATGTTTATGACCCTGCATGCATAGCTTTCCCTCTCTGCCAGGCTGCTGACCGCCTGCCCAAAGCCTCCTCTTTCCACGTTCTCCTCAAGGGTGATCAGTTTATCATGGGTCTTCAGCAGCTCCCTGATCATATCCTCATCCAGAGGCTTGGCAAACCTTGCGTTTATAAGGCTCGGGTCAAGGCCCTTCTGTTCTCTGAGCTTTGAGCATATATGCTCTGCGGTGCTGACCATGGATCCCAGGGCCATGAATGCAATATGGCTTCCTCTGTGTATGAGCTCTGCCCTGCCTGTTTCTATGTCTGAGCTGTACTGTGAAAGTCCCTCATAGGCCCTCCCCCTGGGATAGCGTATGGCACAGGGCCCTGACTGGGAAAAGGCATATTCCAGCATCTGCTGAAGCTCCACTGCATTTTTTGGCGCCAGCACCTTCATATTAGGTATCTCACAGAGATAGGAAAGGTCGAATATGCCCTGATGGGTCTCTCCGTCAGAGCCCACCAGACCAGCCCTGTCTACGGCAAATACCACCGGCAGGTTCTGAAGGCACACATCATGTACTATCTGATCAAAGCCTCTCTGTAAAAAAGAAGAGTAGACTGCCACCACAGGCCTGAGCCCTGCCGCAGCCATACCAGCTGCGCTGGTGACTGCATGGGCCTCTGCAATGCCCACATCAAAAAATCTTTCCGGAAATTCTCTGGAAAATTCTGCAAGCCCTGTTCCATCCGGCATGGCAGCCGTAACTGCCACAATGGAGCTGTCCTTTTTTGCAAGCTCACAAAGCTTTCTTGAAAAGACTCCGGTATAAGTGACTCCGCTGCTTTTTTCCAGAGGCCTGCCTGTCCTGATATCAAAGGGCTCAACTCCATGAAAGCGCTGAGGATCCTTTTCTGCAGGCGCATAGCCCCTGCCTTTTTTGGTAATGACATGCAGGAGCACTGCATGATTTACCTTTTTTGCATCCCTAATGGCCCGTTCAAGGCTCCTTATGTCATGTCCGTCCACAGGCCCCAGGTAGGTTATCCCCATGTCTTCAAAGATCATACCGGGGATGACCATCTGCTTCAGGCTCTCCTTTGTCCTCTTGAAGCTGGAGGCGACCTGATCGCCTACATAGGGTATGGACCTAAGCCAGGATTCCACGTCCTTTTTTAACTTGTTGTAGCCCCTTGCCGTCCTGATCCCGTTCAGGTATGTGGACATCCCGCCCACATTCCTTGATATGGACATGTCATTGTCATTTAATATGATGATAAAGTTCTTTTCTATATGGGATGCATTGTTGAGGCCCTCATAGGCCATGCCTCCCGTAAGGGCTCCGTCGCCTATGACCGAGACGATGGTGTAATCCTCCCCCTTGAGATCCCTGCCCTGGGCCATGCCAAGACCGGCAGATATGGATGTGGAGCTGTGTCCCGTATCAAAGGCATCAAAGGGGCTCTCGTTCCTTTTGGGAAAGCCTGAAAGCCCTCCTTTTTTTCTGAGACTGTCAAATTCATCCTTCCTCCCGGAAAGGATCTTGTGGGTATATGACTGGTGTCCCACATCCCATATTATCTTGTCCTTTGGCATATCAAGAACGCGGAAAAGAGCTATGGTGAGCTCCACGACTCCAAGATTGGCAGACAGATGGCCTCCTGTATGCGAGGTCTTTTCTATTATGAAATGTCTGATCTCCTCAGCCAGTATGTCAAGCTGCTTATATGTCATTTTTCTCAGATCCGAGGGATCCTTTATATGTTCAAGGAGCATATTTGCGCCTTCCTGAAATATTAAAATTTACGATCTATGAGCCTCTGCAGAAGCTCCTCAAAGAAGAGGTCACCTCCAAAGGACCTTATCTCCTCCAGAGCCCTGTCCGTATATCTCCTTACATCCTTTTCGGACTGATCGAGCCCATAGAAGGACACCCAGGTGATCTTTGCATTCCTGTCATCGGAATGTACGGATTTTCCAAGCTCCTCCGAGGTCGAGATCACATCAAGGATATCATCTCTTATCTGAAATGCCATCCCTATATCACGTCCCGCCTTTTCCATACTGCTTACTGAGGCCTGGTCAGCGCCGGCCGCCGCTGCCCCCATCATGAGAGCTGCCTCTATCAAGGCCCCCGTCTTTTTTTCATATATAAATCTGAGGGTGTCAGGATCCGGGATATTTCCAGTCAGCTCCACATCCACAGCCTGTCCTCCTATCATACCATGCACTCCGGATTTTTCTGCAAGGATACGAAATGCCGACAGCCTGACAGCTTCCGACAGCACTGATCCTGAAAGTGTTTCAAAGGCATATATCAGCAGGCCGTCTCCAGCCAGCGTTCCCATGTCCACCCCATACTTTGCCCAGGTAGAAGGCTTGCCCCTTCTGAGCCTGTCATTGTCCATGCAGGGAAGGTCATCATGCACCAGCGACGCTGAATGTATCATTTCTATCGCAGCCATCAGAGGATACAGGCCTTTCTCATCACCTCCGCCAAGGAGTCTGTAGGCACATTGCATAAGCAGAGGCCTGATACGCTTTCCCCCGTTCCTGACTGAATATGCACATGCGGAAAGCATGTTCCTCTGAGGTCCGGCCTCCTCAGGAAGCAGCTCGTCAATGGCATTGTTTATGATACTGATCCTCTCTGAAAGCTCCCTCTCAAAATCCATCATATCTCCTCGTCACCATCCTCGCCGGCTTCCTCGCTCAGTATCCTGAGATTCTGCTCTACCCTGTCTATACGTGATCTTGCATGCTTAACAAGCTTCAGCCCTTCCTCATAAAGCCTGAAGCTCTCCTCCAGGGGAGTTTCCTCATCCTCTATCTTTTCAAGTAGCCCGTCAAGGAGCCTGAAGCTTTCCTCTATGCCCGGAAGCTCCTGCTCCTTCATGGCCTCATCTGACATGACATCCGTTTTCTTTTTCATAGCGTAAACAGTACCTTTATCCCTTTCATGCGGAGCCATCAGTTTCAAGCTCTTTTTTTTCTACCCTTTCCACCTCGGAATAGATCAGTCCGTCCCTGAGCCTGAGCCTCAGCTCCATGCCCTGACTTATGCCTGAAACTGAGCTTACAGCCTGTCCCCGTTCGTCACTTATATAGCCGTAGCCTCCTGAAATGCGTTTAAGAGGAGAGCCCATATCCAGCCTGCCGGCCCTCAGCTCCAGTCCATGCTTTCTGTCCGTTATCGAGGCCTTCAGAGCCGTGTACATATCAAAGCCATAGCCCTCAAGCTCAAGAGATCTGTTCCTGAGCTTATCGGAAACAGCCCTCTGAGCAGCTTTGAGCATGTCAGAGAGCCTTCTTTTCCTTTCGGAAAGCACCATGGCCGGATCATGCCTCAAAAGCCTCAGCCTCTTGTTTTCAAGGAGCCTTTTTGCATACTCCAGCCTGTGTATGAAGGCTGAGCAAAGGCCATCCCTTCGCTGTGACAACTCTCTTTCAAAAAGCTCATATTCAAAGGTACAAAGCTCTGCCGCAGCAGAAGGCGTGGGGGCTCTCATATCTGCAACGAAATCAGCTATGGTAAAATCCGTCTCATGTCCCACTGCCGATACTATCGGGGTCTCAGCCTCAAATATGGCCCTTGCAAGCTTTTCCTCATTAAAGGCCCACAGATCCTCTATGGATCCACCGCCCCTGCCTATGATCAGCACATCCAGCCCCATGGAATCCAGCTTCCTGATACCTCTGATCAGGCTGTCGGCTGCTCCCTCCCCCTGGACAAGGGCGGGATAAAGCACCAGTTTTGTATATGGGTTCCTCCTGTGAGCCACATTACATATGTCTCTTATGACTGCTCCCGTAGGCGAGGTCACTATGCCTATGCTCATGGTATAGGAAGGGATCTTTTTTTTGTACATCTCATCAAACATCCCCATATCCTCAAGCTCCTGCTTGAGCCTGAGATATCTTTCATAAAGCTCGCCCTGTCCGGAAAGCCTGATGCTCTTTACATAAAGCTGATAGCTTCCTCCCTTTTCATATACCGACACCTGCCCCCTGGCCTCGACCTGCTGGCCATCACTCAGCCTGAAATCAAGTCCCTCCCGTCTTGAAGCGAACATGACGCAGGCTATGGAGGCACTTTCGTCCTTTAGCGTAAAATAAATATGACCGGCAGTATGATATTTACAGTTGCTGATCTCTCCTGCAATGCAGATATTTGAGAGCGCAAAGTCTCTCACAAACATATTTTTGATATATGAATTGATCTGCGAAACTGTATATACTCCGGTCATTATCAAATACCACGGATCTAAAGTGTGGCTTCTTTTGTCTCTGTATCCCTTGCAAGCTTTGCCAATATACCGTTTATGAAAGCAGGTGCCCCATCCTCGCAGTATTCCTTGGACAGCTCCACAGCCTCATTGATGGCGACTCCCACAGGTACTGCTTCATCATACCTCATCTCATAAAGTGCAAGCCTGAGGATGGTCAGTTCAGCCTTTCCCATACGGGTGGTACGCCAGCCCTCAGCTGCCCTGTCTATATCCGAATCAAGCTCAGGGATATATGAAACTATATCCATGATCTTTTCCACTATGTCCTTTTGCTCATCCTCGCTGAGTTCAAACTCACAGGTCTCATCGAGATAATTATAAAGAGCAGCCCTTCTTTCCTCCTCGTCGATATGAAAGCTCATACCGAAAAGCATCCTGAATATCTGCTCTCTAAATTCATGTCTTGTCATCCTGTCTCCGTAAAAGCTCATCTGCCTGAATCGACACTGACTCCGGCTATGCTTATCCCAACCCTTATGACATGCAATCCCGTCATGTTTTCAAGACTGCTCTTGACCCGTTCCTGTACAAGGGCTGATATCTCAGGTATGCTGTAGCCGTACTTTACATTGAGCTTGAGATCAACGCTCAGCTCTTCGCCGTCTATCTCTATCCTGACACCCTTTTGCAGATTTTTTGCCCTGAGCATGGAAAGCAGGTCATTGGTAACATTTCCTGCCATACTGTCCACGCCCTCCACCTCCGTGGCTGCGAGGCCGGCTATACATGCTATGACCTCGTCAGCTATCTTTACGCTGCCAAGGCTTCCGCTTTCATACACCACATGCGCAGAACGGTTATTTGTATCAGCCATATCTTCCTCCGATCAAAAAAGTCTATCAGGTATTATACCCCAAATGCCGGCTTTAGGCAAGTAAGGAGGTCCGACAGTCTGATATGACAGTCTAAAGCCTGATATGATGTCCGTGCCTCTTTTTACAGGCTGTCTGGCTTATGAGCCATTTTGAGCATAAAAAAAGATCCCGACTCACCGAGCCAGGATTTTTTCAAAGTGGACCTGAGGGGAGTCGAACCCCTGTCCGAAAACCAATTCCTCGTACTTCTACTATCATAGTCTGTCGTATTTTTTTCGCTCTCCTGATATGTGACAGACACCGTAACGGGAAAGCTGAGCTTCATGATACGTACACATGCTCAAAGCTTTGCATATGTCGTTTCCTGTCAGGTCGTTGCCTCGGTCTTAAAGGACAGGTACTCTAAGGGAGACAAAGCTGCGCTTAGGCAGCAAGTGCTAAATCGTAATCTTCAGCGTTTATATTTAGGTTTGGGATTTGACGCATCGCCCTGCGGATAGCTTCTCCGACTGCATGATCCCCGTCGAAACCGGTACAAGCCCATAGGTCAGATCAACTATATAAAGTATATATCATGCAGACTAATTTGACAAGGCAGATACTTTAAGCTTTGCGTACGCAATATATACAAAAATATTACAACGCTCATACAGCTCATTCAGTTTCAAAACCTTTACAGCTGCATTATAATATTCAATATCAAATACAATAAAATACCATCTGGCAATGAGTAAAGGCAAATATACAGAAAGGAACCGATCCATATGATCTTTACAAAGGCAGCAGCTCCAGAGTTTGCTGAAATACGCAGTTTTTACTGGTATATCATAGATAACATGAGGGGTACCAAATATGATCCCGAGTGGGAAAAAGGTATATATCCTTCAGACAAGGCCCTGAGCTCAGCCATTTCAAAGGGACAGCTTTATATACTTAGAAATGATGACAGACAGCTTCTGGGGGCCTTTATCGCAGATCAAAACTCCAACGAAGGCTACAGTAATGTGACCTGGGGCGTGGATGCCCCGCCCTCAAAGGTACTTATGCTCCATGCTCTTGGTGTGGATCCGGCAAAACAAAGGCAGGGGATCGGCAAGAGACTTGTAAAGGAAGCCATTGGCCTTGCATCCAGGACAGACTGCCTTTCCATACGGCTTGATGTGCTCAGCGGAAATGAACCTGCCCTGCGGCTTTATGAAGGGGCTGGCTTTAAGCTCCGCTCCAAAGAAAAAATGTATTATGAAGATACCGGCTGGAAGGATTTTTATATCTATGAACTGATTCTATAACAGAGACAAGCGGAGAGCTCTGGAGCCCTCCGCTAAGTTTAACGACACGTTTTTTCTATAACTCTGATATTATGTGGAATATCTTTATGAATTATCTTTGTTTTTAGAAATTGAGCCTCATATCGTCAGTAAGCCCACTTCCGTCCGTATCATTTGACACGGGATCCCCGAGGTTCCCATCCTCTCCATCATCATATTCACAGTAAAGTCCAGCCTCACTGTCCCATACCGGAGCGTGATCTGCTCCATCCAGATAGCCGTAATACTCGCTGTCCATGATGATGATATAATTACCATCACTGTCCTTTACATACTTGCGTGTACCGGTGACCTCGGCTCCTGAGGTGGTGACTACCACATACTTATAGCCGTCATCCTGGTCAGCGGCATCAGGGATACGGATTACACCGTATTTATAGTCACTGGAGGCCTTGAGCAGGAGACCGTTCTGATAATATTTGTTGGAGCTCTCTTCTATTTCGGTTTCTCCATAGGCCTTTCCTGAGGTCTTGAAGCCAAAGGTATAAGTACCATCATCAAGCTCTATATTGATGCTCTTTCCGGTTTTCATGGAACCGTCATTTTCCTCATCGCCGCTGAAATAGTACAGGTGATTATCTTCATCCTCTGAAAGGATCTGGGCTATGTCGCCGTCAATAAAATCTGAGCTTGAGAGATCCGAGGCATCATACTGAGCAACAAAGCCTGTCTCATCATTCATGATGACGAATTCTGCCTGCATGATACCGTTTTCATCAAAGGCATACTTTTTCCCATTTATCGTTTTTATATCATCCTTATATATGCTGCCATTGGATCCGCTGTAGAACCATCTGTATGTACTGTCATTATAGTCCTCCTGATCGATCTCCTCAGAGGGGATCGCATAGATCCAGGACTTTGTCCTCAGATGCCCGTCATAGGAATCCGAGAAATATTTTATGTTGCTGGTCTCCACAACTGATCCAGATGCATCGCTTGAGGTGCTGGAATCCGTCTCTATCCAGTCGCTGAGCATAACACCATTCTGGTCAAAGGCATATTTTACCCCTCCTATGGTCTTTGTCACCACATCCTCAGAGCTGTCTGCATAATATTTTTTGCCATTGGTCCCGAAATAGAACCAGAGTTTATCATAGTCCTCATAGTCTACGGTGCTGACATTTGAGGAGGCATCAGTACCTGCCTCATACTCAAGCCAGCCCTCATGCATGGAGCCGTCGTTCCAGTCTCCAAAATAATACTCGGCAGATACAAAGGGATCATCGGCATCCTCAAGTATGTTTCCATCTGCATCCACCCAACCATAAAGCATATGGCCCTCCTCATCAAAGGCATATGTCTTGCCGCCTATAGTCCTTTTGGATATGCTTGTCGATGATGAGCTCTTTTTATAGGCTCTTCCGTTTGATCCAAAATAATACCAAACGTAGCCGGAATCCGTCTCGGTGCCTGCTGTTTCATCGTCTATGAGGACCCACTGATCAGTGACCATGGCTCCAGTCTCGTTTACATAATAGTAATTTGAGCCATCATCGATAAGTGTATCCGTCAGCATGGCTCCATCACTTCCGAGATAAAAATAGTGATCGCCAGATCTTTTCCACTCGTCATAAGCATATTCATCATCATCTTCATAATAGTACCAGGTACCGCCTTCATCCACCCAGCCCGTAACGGCATGGGAGGTGATGCCTGTCACAGCCATCATCGAGAGGGCTGCAAGGGAGGTCTTTATCAGCCTTCCCTTCATTGATCTTCGTTTCATCCTTATTCTCCTTTCGATATGCAGATTCTGCCGATGCCTGGATCCACGATTCTGACATCGGCATATATAAAGAGAGTGCATCCTCTTTATGCTCAAAATGATAGAGCAAAGCCCCTGGGCATTTCGAGATGATAATGGAGGCATTTTCGGGCAAAGTCTGGTCTGTTTTATGACACTCCCGTAAGGATAAATTAAATTAGATGTAGAGTCTGTGAATACTGTTAAACTTCGGTGAAATCAGTTTTAATAAAGGCCCTCACCTGCTATCCTTAATGTATTTCACTCAATCATATATATGGAAAAGGGGGCTTTGATGGATAAGAAGATCATTTACTTCAGCAAGGAAGCTCAGAAGGGAGAGCTGCTCAAATATTATCTGTTGAATGAAGGCATAGAGCTAAGTCTGACTGAAACCACAGAGGATGCAGACAACGATCTGGCCTCCGCAGCTCTCCTGATCTATGACAAAGAAAGCTATGGCAGCATATGGGCCTCAGATATACAAAAGCTCAGAGGATCAAAGGCCCTGCTTTTAGTTTTGCTGGCTGAAGAAGATGATATAATGGCAAAGCTTTCCGTCCTGTCCCTTGGTGCAGACCTGTGCCTTCCCGGAACGACCACAGTGATAGAGCTGGCAGCATATATACAAGCTATCATCAGAAGAAAGGCTCTCGAAGATCAGGAGCAAGGATCAGTAAGCTATGGAGATGTGAGCCTGTCCAGGACCGAAAGAACGGCACGGGTGAACAGCATTCCCCTTAACCTGACACCGAATGAATTTGAATTCCTGCTTTATCTGATCGATGCTGACAGAGCCGTCAGCAAGGAGGAGCTGCTCAGTGCAGTCTGGGGCTATGCGGACAGCTACCTCAGGACCAATGTGGCAGAGGATCTAGTAAAGAGGCTGCGTAAAAAGCTCAGGGAACATAAAAGCCACCTGAACATAGAAGCCATTCGAGGCTATGGATGGAGGCTCTCAATAGATGAACACTGAGATCAGAACTGCCATTCCGACCGAATCCTCCGAAAACTGCCGTGCCTGAAGCCTCCGAACCCTAGTGCGAGTGACTTGACAAAGCGGCTTTATTATTTATAATGTGCTTGTACATATGAAACAAGGCTAGGGGCGCTTTGTGCTGAGATGGAGGCTTTTGCCTCGGTCCCTCATGACCTGAACAGGATAATGCCTGCGTAGGGAAGCTGATTTTGTAAAAACAAGATCATTTTTGTTGCCCCTCCTTAGTTTGTGATTAAGGAGGTATTTTTATGTCTGTATTCTTTAATGCTGACGGCGGCCTGACAGGCGCCGGCTACTTTACCTTTGCGGCTTTAATAGCCCTTCTGCTCTTATGTGTGTTTGCCGTTCTGAAGGGGCACAGTGATGGAAGCAGGAGAAACGGTATGGCCGCAAAAAAGCTGGCCATATGCGGCATGTGTCTTGCCCTGGCTGCTGTTACCAGCATGATCAAGGTATTTGAATTTACCTATGGCGGATCAGTTACTTTATGCAGCATGCTTTTTGCCATGCTTCCGGCCTGGTTCTACGGGGCTCAGACGGGCTTCCTTTGCGGACTGATCTACGGTCTCATACAGTTCCTGCTCGGTCCCTATTTCCTGACGCTGCCGCAGTTTTTATTTGACTACATCTTTGCCTTTATGATCATGGGAGCCGCAGGCTTCTTTTACAGATCCAAAAACGGCCTTATGATCGGCTATGTTACAGCAGTCATAGGAAGGTGGGTAATGGCCACCATAGCCGGCCTTATATGGTATGCCCTGGGTACGGTCATCTGGGAGGGCTGGTCACCCCTGCCTTATTCCATGGTCTACAATGTGATCTATATAGGTGCCGAGGCAGTGCTTACCATCGTTATCATATGCCTGCCCCCTGTAAGGTCGGCATTATCCAGGGTAAAAAAAGAGGCAAACAGCTGAAACAATATCTGAACGCCAAGCTCAGACTTTTGGCGCTCTGCATGATCAACATATGCCTTTGGCGCTCTGACCGGTCAGTGTGATCAAAACCGCATAGTTTAAAAAGGACCTGCAAAAAATCACTTTGCAGGTCCTTTCATTATGCTTATGATCTCATATCATACCTTTATATTTTGCTCCATACTATCTCTGCATCACATATGATCGCAGATGTTGAGCCAGCTCTCAAGGAGCGCCTGCTCCTCAGGTCTCTTCTTTGTAAGCTGGGCTGCAGCCACCATGGGAAGCCAGTCCTGGACATATTTTTTCTTTGTCTCTGTCTTTTCACAGAAGCGGTCCAGATACCAGTCAGCTGCCTCTCTGTCTGAAAGAGCCAGTATGAGATAGGTACGGGCTATGTCGGCTGAGGCGTTGCCCTTTGTGGCATGCACCCAGTCTATGATATGATAGCCTCCATCCTTGTCCACTATGATGTTTTCCGGACGGAAATCACCGTGGCAAAGCTTGGTATGAAGGGGCACTCCCTGAAGCCTGGTAAGGAGCTCATACCTGGTGGATTCATCTATGCCGTTCAGATCATTGATCTGCTGCTGCATCTTTAGCTTGAGCTGACGGAGCCTGTGAGCCCTGTAATTATGCAGCCTCAGCTGCAGCTCCAGCATCTTCTCAAGATACTCATACTTTTTATCGGGCTCCTTCTGCATAAGCTCGTAAAGGGTGCTGCCCTCTACATATTCCCTGATGATGGTCCATCTGCCATCCTTCTGCTCTATTCCCAGCACCTTGGGAACGATGGCTCCTACTATATCCTCCACACGGGAATTGATGAAGGCATCATTGAATACTTCATCCTTGGGAAAGCCCTCAACAAACTCGATATATACCCTGTCCCCATCTCTGTAAATGCTTTTTGACGCTGACTTGGAAATAAGTTCTCTTGCCATTTTCAACCTCCGATCAATACATTATGAAAGCGCACTCTCGTCATATTTCCTTCCGTAATAAGCCATCAGGTACATAGCCTTTATCTCCTTCATAAGAGGATACCTGGGGTTGGCTCCCGTACACTGGTCATCGAAGGCATTTTCCGTCATCTCGTCCAGAGTATCCAGGAAGGCTTTTTCATCTATTCCATATTCAGCAATGCTGTCCTTTATGCCTATGGCATGCTTGAGCTCTGTAAGCTTCTGAAGGAACTTCTCAAATACCTCCTTGTCATCCTTGCCGGTGATGCCGCAGGCCCTGGCAGCCTCAGCGTATCTCTCCAGAGTATGGGGATGATCATACTGAGGGAAGGTACCCATCTTTACAGGCTTGTCATAGGCGTTGAACTGCATCACATAATTGATGAGCAGCGCATTTGCCACACCATGGGGCAGGTGGTGATAAGCGCCAAGTTTATGAGCCATGGAATGACATATGCCAAGGAAGGCGTTTGCAAAGGCCATTCCTGCCATCGTAGAAGCATTTGCCATATGATCCCTGGCCTCAACATTGTCTCCGTGCTCATAGGCCACAGGCAGATATTTAAAGATCTCCTGCATAGCCTTGACCGCCAGAGCATCTGTGTAAGGCGTAGCCATCATGGAGGCATAGGCCTCAAGAGCATGAGTCATGGCATCAATACCTGAAGCGCTGGTCAGGCCCTTGGGCTGAGTCATCATATTGTCAGTATCTATAATGGCCATGTTTGGCATGAGCTCATAGTCAGTGATGGGATACTTGACTCCAGTGGTCTCGTCAGTGATGACTGCAAAGGGTGTTACCTCAGAACCTGTTCCTGAAGAGGTAGGTATTGCAATAAAGTATATCTTTTCACCCATCTTGGGGAAGGTATAGACCTTCTTGCGTATGTCTATATAACGCATGGCCATGTCTGAGAACTCTGCATCAGGATGCTCATAAAGGAGCCACATGATCTTTCCGGCATCCATGGCTGAGCCTCCTCCAAAGGCTATCATGCAGTCAGGCTTGAAGCTCTCCATTGCTCTGACTCCGGCCCTGGCATTTGCAAGAGTAGGATCAGGCTGTACATCGGAAAATACCGTATACTGAAGTCCCATCTCTGAAAGCTTGTCCTCTATGGGCTTTGTGAAACCATTCTCAAAAAGGAAACGGTCAGTAACTATAAAGCACTTCTTTTTGCCATAATAGCTGCGAAGCTCATCAAGAGCCACAGGCATGCAGCCCTTTTTAAAATAGACCTTCTGGGGAGCCTTGAACCAAAGCATGTTTTCTCTCCTCTCTGCCACCTTCTTGTAGTTCAGAAGGTGCTTGATACCAACATTGTCGGATACCGAATTTCCTCCCCAGGAGCCGCAGCCCAGTGTCAGTGAGGGTGCCAGCCTGAAGTTGTAAAGGTCTCCGATCCCTCCATGTGAGGAAGGTGTGTTTATCAGGATACGGCAGGCCTTCATGGCCTCATAATGCTTTGCTATCTTTTCATGCTCGTTCGTATCTATATAAAGGGAAGCCGTATGGCCATAGCCTCCATCAGCCACAAGCCTCTCGGCCTTTGCTATGGCCTCATCAAAGGTCTTTGCCTTGTACATGGCCAGTACGGGAGACAGCTTTTCATGAGCGAACTCCTCTGAGGGATCAACGGATTCCACTTCTCCTATCAGGACCTTGGTGTCAGCAGGGACCTCCACTCCGGCAAGCTCTGCTATGGTCACTGCTTTCTGGCCTACTATCTTTGCATTGAGTGATCCATTTATGATGATGGTCTTTCTGACCTTGTCCAGTTCCTTTCCGCTGAGGAAATAGCAGCCTCTCTTCTTGAATTCTTTTTTCACCTTGTCATATACAGGCGCAAGGACTGTCACAGACTGCTCGGAGGCACAGATCATTCCGTTATCAAATGTCTTTGAATGTATGATGCTGCTTACAGCCAGCTCTATGTCTGCAGTCTCGTCTATGATGACCGGAGTATTTCCTGCTCCAACGCCAAGGGCCGGCTTTCCTGAGGAATATGCTGCGTGGACCATGCCGGGGCCGCCAGTAGCCAGTATGCAGTCAGCCTCCTTCATGACCTCAGCTGAAAGCTCCATGGTAGGCACATCTATCCATGCGATTATATCCTCGGGAGCTCCAGCCTTTACTGCTGCCTCAAGAACTATCCTTGCTGCTTCTATGGTACATTTCTTTGCTCTGGGATGAGGTGAGATGATGATAGCATTCCTGGTCTTTAAGGCAATAAGTGCCTTGAAGATAGCCGTGGATGTAGGGTTGGTAGTGGGGATGACTGCTGCCAGCACTCCCAGGGGCTCTGCAACGACCTTGTATCCAAAGGCCTTGTCATCCTCTATGACTCCGCAGGTCTTTTCATTCTTATAGGCATTGTAGATATATTCAGCGGCATAGTTGTTCTTTATTACCTTGTCCTCTACGACTCCCATTCCCGTTTCCTCTACAGCCATCTTGGCCAGAGCTATCCTCTGGGAATTTGCCGCCAGCGCCGCTGCCCTGAATATGGCATCGACCTGCTCCTGGGTATAGGTCGCATATCTCTGCTGAGCTGCTCTGACCTGTCCAAGCTTGGCCTGCAGTGTCTCGATGCTGTCGACTAACGCTACCTTCTTATCAGCCATTTTTTACCTCCATACATAAATATTTCTGAATGATTGATATTTTTTTAACGAAGCCCTTAGAGCTTATCATATTGTTATTTATTTGTCAATCCTTGCAGAGTCAAAAAAACACTCCTGATATAAATATATCAGAAGTGTCCAAAATATCCTTTAAACCTGCATTTTTTTTATGAAAAATTTATTATTTCCTGTTCTTCAGAAAATCAGGGATATTTATCGTCATCTCCTTGTTGACCTGAGGCCTGAAGGGCTGCTGTCCATCTCCATCATGGTCTCTTGAAGGAGCCTGCTCCGCTCTCTGCTGGCCATATCCGAAGTCTACCCTCGGTCCCTCGGCCTGGGGCCTGCGCTGCTGGGTCTGTGGAAATCCCTGAAAGGCAGGTCTTGCCTGGGGTGACTGCTGTGGATTTCTGAAGCCGCCCTGCTGGAACATATCCTGGGCAGGCCTGCGCTGCCTTTTCTGGTTATCCTCCTTGGGCTCAGTTATGCCTGTGGCTATAACCGTGATGGTACACTCATCCTGAGCCTTCTCATCGTATATGGCTCCAAAGATGATATTGGCATTTTCGCCTGCCATCTCCTCAACATAGCTTGCAGCCTCGTTTGCTTCGATGAGCGATATATCTCCTGATACATTTATGATGACATCCGTAGCTCCATCTATTGAAGTCTCCAGCAACGGTGATGCAACCGCCTGCTTTACTGCCTCGATGGCCTTGTCGTCTCCCTTTGCCTTGCCTATGCCTATATGGGCCACACCCTTTTCCTTCATGACTGTCTGCACATCCGCAAAGTCAAGGTTGATGAGTCCGGGCACGTTGATCAGGTCAGTGATTCCTGTGACCGCCTGCAACAGTACCTCGTCTGCCTTCTTGAGTGCCTCAGGCATGGTCGTACGCCTGTCCACAAGCTCCAGAAGCTTGTCGTTCGGTATGACGATAAGGGAATCCACATTGTCCTTGAGCTTTGATATGCCGTTCACAGCATTCGTCATACGCTGCTTTGCTTCAAAACGGAAGGGCTTTGTAACTATGGCTACGGTAAGTACTCCCATGTCCTTTGCGATCTTTGCAATGACAGGGGTGGCTCCGGTACCTGTACCTCCTCCCATACCGCAGGTAACGAACACCATGTCCGCACCCTTAAAGATCTGCTGTATATCCTCAGAGCTCTCCTCGGCAGCCTTTTCGCCTATCTCAGGCCTTGCTCCTGCCCCGAGCCCCTTTGTAAGCTTTTCTCCTATCTGTATAAGTGTGGGCGCCTTGCAGAACTGAAGGGCCTGCTTATCGGTATTTACTCCCACAAACTCGACTCCGGCCACGTTTTCATCAATCATGCGATTGACTGCATTGTTACCGGCTCCGCCTATGCCAACTACGATGATCCTCGCAGCAGCCTCTGCTTCCGGAATCTTTATTTCTAACATTTCCATACCGCCTTCCTCAGTGAATTCTATATAAATATAAGCCTTACAACACTATTTTTCAAGCTTTTTCCGTCATCAAACTTTACAATTTTCTTATTTGTAATTTATTTATATTACGACCTGATTTTATGTATTTTCAGCTGATATTTCTGTTATTTCTTCAATATTTTCAGATTTTTTTGTTTCTTTTTCCTCTTTTATGGAAGTTTCCTCCTTCAGCTTCAGGCTGACATCGTTGTTTTCATCCATATCACTGTAATCAGAAAGATCCAGCACTCCCCTAAGCCCTCTTTCCCTGATCGATGGCAGTATATCACTCAGCAGGAGTATCTTTGCATCTATCTCCTCATCCTTTCCAAGCTCTACCTCTATGTCCCCTCCGTCAAGTAACAATCTGGCCTCTCCCATGGGATCGAAGTCTATGATATCACATCTGATCCCGTTTACGCTGAGCTGCTGAGTGATGTTCATGATCTCTGAAAAGATGCCCTCATCCTCTATCGGCAGCCTTCGATTAAGGACTATATGTCCAAACTTCAGTCCTGTTATTTCTGGCACACCCTCGATAAGCTCAGTGCTGTTCTCCACTACTAT
>CALWET010000008.1 GCA_944377385.1 uncultured Lachnospiraceae bacterium
GCAGAGGGAGTTTCCTATGCCATCATCATTGGCAACATCATTGCTCCGCTTATAGAGAGGGCCACGGTACCCACTCCCTTTGGAAAGGGCAGATATTCCGAGATCACGAAAAAACGCATGAATGAAAATAAAGAGAGGGGAGGCAGATAAGATGACTGACAATATAAAGACAGCGATCACCCTCTTCCTCATAACCCTGATCTCCGGATTGGCACTGGGCGTGGTATACGGAGTAACGGAAGAGCCCATCGAGCTGGCAAACCAGCAGGCAAAGTTAGCCGCCTATGAGAGCCTTATCCCCGGTGCTGCGGAATATAAGGAAGAGGCTGAATTTGCGGCGACAAGCAATGCTGCGTCAAGTGAATCAGTAAGCATAGATTCCTTTGTGGCAGCTGTAGATGAGAATGGGGACGCCCTTGGCTACGTGGTAACAGTCACATCCCACAGCGGCTACGGCGGAGACATTCAGCTGACTGTAGGCTATGCTGAGCAGGATGGCGAACTGGTAAATACAGGTATATCCTTCCTGTCCATTTCCGAAACAGCCGGACTTGGAATGAATGCTGACAAGGACGAATTCAAGTCTCAGTTTGTAGGGAAGACAGCATCGGATCAGCTTGAGGTCACGAAAAGCGGCAACGCTGGGGAAACGGAGATAAATGCGATCTCCGGAGCCACTGTCACGACAAATGCCGTGACCGATGCGGTAAATGCTGCCAACCTCTGTGTTGAAAGCTATATGGAACAGAATGGCTGAGAGGGAGGTGAGTCTTTGATATGAATAAATATATTGAACGAATATATAACGGTATCATAAAGGAGAATCCCACCTTTGTGATCATGCTTGGCATGTGTCCTACTCTGGCTACGACCACCAGTGCCATAAACGGATTTGGCATGGGTGTGGCGACCACAGCGGTACTGATATTCAGCAATATGCTGATAGCAGCGCTCAGGAACATCATTCCTGAAAAGGTACGTATCCCTGCTTATGTAGTCGTCATTGCATCATTGGTCACCATCGTTGACCTGCTTATGCAGGCCTTTGCCCCCAGGGACCTTTACAATGCATTGGGTATATACATCCCTTTGATAGTCGTAAACTGTATCATCATGGGACGTGCAGAGGCCTATGCCGCAAAGCATGCTCCGCTGCTGTCAGCCTTTGACGGCATAGGCATGGGTATCGGCTTTACCTGTGCTCTGACCATCATCGGCTTCTGCCGTGAGCTTATAGGAGCGGGTTCTGTATTTGGCTATACGATCATACCTGATGATTTCCATGTAGGCATATTCGTCATGGCTCCGGGAGCATTTCTGGTGCTTGCCTGTCTTACTGCCCTGCAAAACAAGCTCAAGGCTCCTTCAGCGACCAACCTTACAAAGGAGGAAAGGGCAAAGAAGAAGCTGGCAGGGGAGCCTGAGGGCTGTACAGGAAACTGTCAGAGCTGTATGCTTCACGCAGAAGAGATAGTTGAAAAGAAGATAGAGCTTAAAAAGGCAGACTGTCCGAAGACAGATGCCGTATCAGACAGGGAAGGAGGTAACAGATAATGCAGGAGCTTTTACTTATAGCTGTAGGGGCTGCTCTGGTCAATAATGTGACCCTCAGCCAGTTCCTTGGCATCTGCCCCTTCCTGGGAGTTTCAAAGAAGGTTGAAACTGCTACAGGTATGGGCGTGGCCGTGCTTTTCGTCATAAGCCTCGCTTCACTCATTTGCTCATTGATATATGATCATATATTGGTACCCATGGATCTGGCATATCTCCAGACCATCGTGTTTATCCTGGTCATTGCGGGACTGGTGCAGTTCGTGGAGATGTTCCTGAAGAAGTCCATACCCAGCCTTTATACGGCCCTGGGTGTTTATCTGCCCCTTATAACCACAAACTGTGCAGTTTTGGGTGCTGCACTTACAAATGTACAGGAAGGGTACGGACTTGTTGAGTCAGTTGTAAACGGTGTAGGCATATCCGCAGGCTTCCTGTTGGCCATAACACTGATGGCCGGAGTACGTGAAAAGATAGCTGAAAATGAAGGCATCCCCAAGAGCTTTCAGGGATCACCTATAGTCCTTGTTACGGCAGGACTTATGGCCATAGCCTTCTGCGGCTTTTCAGGACTTATATAAGGAGGTGGATGTATGGATGGATTTGTAAATGCTGTCGCCAATGCCGCGGTGATCGTAGGCGTGGTCGGCCTCCTTGTAGGTATTTTGCTGGTCATAGCAGCGGAAAAGTTCAAGGTGGAGAGCAATCCTCTGACGGATGCAGTCAGGGAACTGCTTCCTGGAGCAAACTGCGGAGGCTGCGGCTTTGCAGGCTGTGATGCCTGTGCCGAAGCCATAGCCACAGGCAAGGCTCCCTCAAATGCCTGTCCCGTAGGAGGCCCGGAGCTGGCAAAAAAGGTTGCCATAGCCATGGGCGTGGATCCCTCTGATGTGGATTTCAAGCAGATGGTCGCCTTTGTAAAGTGCTCAGGCACCTGCGACAAGACAACGAAGAAATTTGATTATTATGGAATAAAGGACTGCAATGCCATCTCAGTCGTACCGGGCTCAGATGACAAGGGCTGTGAGTATGGCTGCATGGGCTATGGAGCCTGCGTAAAGGCTTGTAAGTTTGATGCCATACACGTAGTTGACGGAGTCGCAGTGGTGGACGAGGATAAATGTACCGGATGTCAGGCCTGCATAAAGACCTGTCCTCAGCACATCATCACTCTGGTGCCCAAGGGACAGTCCTACAAGGTGCAGTGCTCGAGCCACAAGAGGGGCAAGGATGTCATGAGCGTATGTCAGGCAGGCTGTATCGGATGTACCCTCTGTACCAAGCAGTGTGAGTTTGATGCCATTCACATGGACAATAATGTAGCTGTCATTGACTATGATAAGTGCACGGGCTGCGGCAAGTGCGCAGAAAAGTGCCCCAAGAAGGTCATAGTAAAGGCTGCGGTGTGAGATAAATATTTTTGTTGATTTCTTTTCATTTCGGAAACGGAATGTAGGACGATTCAAAAGATCAGAGAATGTGTCACTGATAGATCGGTGGCACATTTTTTGTTATACTATTTTATTCCAATATATACTTAAGGAAACGAAACTATCTCCATCATCTTTGTTGAAATCTCCATCATTCCGTTGTAAAATGAAGGAGATATTTTTTGGATGAAGGAGATCCTTATGAGAAAATTTGATTATGTTGCAGCTCCCAAAAAACTTCTGACACCTGAAATTGTTCAGATGATGGGAAGTCTCCATGAACATAAGGGCAAACAGGAACTATTTCTCGAAGCAAATATAGATGAACTGAAAACATTATTAGAAGTCGCCCTCATTCAGAGTATCGGTGCCTCCAACCGGATTGAAGGGATCTATACAAGCGATAAACGACTGGAAGAACTGGTTTATCAAAAAGCAGAGCCCCGTAATCGTTCCGAACAGGAAATTGCCGGGTATCGGGAAGTGCTTGCTAC
>CALWET010000009.1 GCA_944377385.1 uncultured Lachnospiraceae bacterium
TCATCCTCATAGCTCACAATAGGCCCGTCCTCAAGAAGTACTGCCTCGTCGCTCTCGTAAAGCTGATCTCCGTCAAGGGCATCCTGAAGCTCCTGGGGAAAGGTCTCCTGGGCAGACTCTGATTCCAGCACTGCCTGCTCAAGAGCTATGGCTCTGCTCTCCTCTATGGCCTGGTGCTCTGCCTCAGCCTCGCTCTCGCTCAGGAAGGCACTGTAATCATAGTCAACCGCGGCATCCCAGAGTATCCATTCATCATAGCCTGCATCGTACACAGCCTGTATCTGTGACCTGATGGCACTGCTGTCATATACCATGTAGTTCCCTGATCCAAGGTAGGAAGCGGTAAAGGCCTGGAGCCAGGGTCTGACTATGGCCTGATTGCTGCCCTCATAGGAGCTGCTGAGCTCCCTTTCTGAAAGCCTGAGAGCTCCAAGTATGGTCTCATAGGGCTGAAGATCCGGATGCTCGAGGCCGAAATTTCCGCTGGCATAGTGGGATGGATATATCATCGGACAAATATAATCCAGGGCAGCTGCCATCTGGGTATAGCTTTGTCCTACGGAGTTTGCGTCTATGGAGCTGCCTATTATGGTGCCAAAAACATCACAGGACACAAAAAGTCCCTCTGCCCTGAGCTTTTCCGAAAGATAATTTACCAATTCGGTTATGATGCTTATCTTATCTCTTCCCAGGGTATCAGCCTCATCGTAGACCACCTCATTTACTCCCCGCTCGGTACAGAACCTGATATAGTCAAGCTGTATCTCATCAAAGCCTATCCTGCCCGCAGCCTTTGACACCTCTAAAAGGTAATCCCAGTACTCTGTCTTATAAGGATTTATCCAGACATCACCTGCATTATCTCTGAAAATACTGCCGTCTCCCTTGTAAAGAGCCCATTCGGGCTTTGCCTCAGCGGTAAAGGGATCCTTCAGGGCCACTATACGGGCAATGCAATATATGCCATGGGCCTTAAGCTCAGCTATGACCCCCGGCAGATCCTCTATGGCGCCGGACTTTGCACCTATCTCGTCCACCATTGGCACTCCCTGCATGTCATAGGTTATGCGTCCATAGTCATCCTTTACATCTATGACCACGGCGTTAAGCTCGGTCTCATCCATGACCTGTATTATCTCGTCCATGAAGCTCTCGTTGTTTACCGGAGCATAGGCCAGATATATGCCCTTCGCTGCAGTCCTTGGCCTGGTGTCCTCAGGCTCCGGGGCCTCGGTCTCAACTTCGGCAGTGCTGCTCTCTTCAGGAGCCGATTCAGTCATAGCCTCAGTAGCAGCCTCAGTCTGAGCAGGCCTGTGATCATCACCGCTCAGGGCCACAGGCTCATAGCGCTGACAGGCGGAAAAGGCCAGGCTTAATAAAATCATTGATACGATCAAAAAAATCCTCTTCATGTGATGGATTATATCACATGAAGAGGATGGATGCTACAGCTTGTTATCCTGCCTATGCCTCAGCAGTTTTATTTTGCATATGCCTCAGCAGTTTTATTCTGCGTCTGCCTCAGCCGCTGCGGCTATGACTGCATTCTGCACGTCATTGGGTGCCTGCTCATAGCGGCAAAGCTCATAGGCAAAGGTACCAAGGCCTCCTGTCATGGAACGAAGATCCGTGCCATAGCCATAGAGCTCCGACATGGGTATCTCTGCTTCTATGGTCTGCTTTCCGTGATGATCAGAGTTCATGCCAAGCACTCTGCCCCTGCGGCGGTTCAGATCACCCATGACATCACCCGTAAAGGAATCAGGCACTGATACGGTCAGCGCTGCTATGGGCTCAAGTATGACGGGGCTTGCCTGCATGAAGCCCTCCTTGAAGGCTATGGTGGCTGCCATCTTGAAGGCCATCTCCGAGGAGTCTACGGGATGGTAGGAGCCATCCACCAGGGTGGCCTTTATGCCGACTACGGGATAGCCTGCCATGGGACCCTTGAGTACACAGTCCTGAAGTCCCTTTTCAACTGCAGGGAAGTAGTTCTTGGGTACTGAGCCTCCGAATATCTTTTCCTCAAAGATATAAGGAACTGTCAGATCGCCTGAGGGCTCGAACTCCATGATAACATCTCCGAACTGTCCATGTCCTCCGGACTGCTTTTTGTGACGGCCCTGTACCTTTACCTTTTTCCTGATGGTCTCTCTGTAGGCAAACTTGGGCTTTGAAAGCTCTATCTGTACCTTGTATCTGTTTTCAAGCTTGGATTTCACCACATCCAGCTGCTGCTCGCCTATGCCGTATATCAGGGACTGGCGGTTCTCGGCATCATTTACGACCTTGAGGGTCAGATCCTCATCCAGCATCTTTGAAAGTGCGGATGATACCTTGTCGTCGTCGCCCTTGTTGACGGGTTTGTAGGCCATGTAGGTATAAGGCCTGTCTATATCTGCCATCTGATACTGTACGGGAGCATTGCGCTGAGCTATGGTGTCCCCGGTCTGGGTCACGGTCAGCTTTGATATTGCTCCTATGTCTCCGGCACAGAGCTCGTTTACCTCTATGGTATCCTTGCCCCTCATGACATAAAGCTTGCCTATCTTTTCATCAGTCTCCTTGTTGGCATTGTAGATGATGCTGTCAGGCTTCATGACACCGGTGACCACCTTTATCAGGCTGTATTTTCCAATAAAGGGATCTGCTATGGTCTTCCAAACCAGAGCTGTCAGGTTGGAATCTGAGTTGTATTTTGCCACAAAGCGCTCGCCTGTATACATATCCTTGCCAACGCACTCGCAGTGATCCGGCGAAGGGAAGTACTTGTCTATGGACTGAAGAAGGGTGCTCATTCCCTGGCAGTTATAGCCTGATCCGCAGAGGACGGGAACTATGCTGCCCTCCACCACGTTCTGCCTCAAAGCCTTTGAGATCTCCTCGTAGGTGAATTCCTCTCCGCCAAAGTACTTTTCCATCATCTCGTCAGAGGTCTCGGCTACTGCCTCCATCAGGGAATTGCGTGCCGTCTCCAGCTGCTTCTCTACATAATCTGGGATCTCACACTCCTCATAGCTGCTCTCTGTCGTAAAGCGGCGTCCCTTCATCTTGACTACGTTTACATAGCCTACGAACTTGCGGTCCTCACGTATGGGGA
This sequence comes from uncultured Lachnospiraceae bacterium, assembly GCA_944377385.1. GTDB lineage: Bacteria > Bacillota > Clostridia > Lachnospirales > Lachnospiraceae > Avilachnospira. Next base: position 3,101 of record CALWET010000009.1, read on the forward strand.
TCTGTATGGGAGAGACCTTACGTCCGAACTCCATGCTCAGCTTTATTACAAGCTCCCTGAAGGATGCCTCGTCGTCATCCATGTCCGTAACGAATATGACTCTGGGAAGCTCGTATTTATCGCAGTACTCCCAGGCCTTTCTGGTGCCGGGCTCTATGCCCGATTTGCAGTTGATGACTATGATCGCAGCATCGGCTACGGAAAGCGCCTCCTCTACCTCTCCGCAGAAATCAAAATATCCCGGAGTGTCCAGCAGATTGATCTTGATATCTCCGTTTTCGCCCTTGTACTCTATGGGCACTACGGAAGTGGATATTGAAAACTTACGCTTCTGCTCCTCTTTATCATAATCGCTGATGGTGTTTCCGTCGTCTACCTTACCCATACGGGTCGTGACTCCTGTAAACTTAGCCAATGCTTCGACTACAGTCGTCTTACCGGCCCCTCCATGGCCAAGCAGCACCACATTTCTGATCTCATCTGTTTTGTACGCCCTCATGTGATAAGTCTCCTCTCTCAATATTTATTTTAATTCGGCGTGTTTTTGGATATGGGTCCCGGGGCTCAGATCTCATAGCCCCTGGTATGCATATAGTCCTTTATGATCCTGGCCACCTGGGGATATTCTATATCCGAGGAATTGATGCACAGATCATAGTTGGACATGTCCTTCCAGTCAAGGCCCGTGTAATATCTGTAAAACTCGGCCCTGTCCTTGTCTATCTTTTTTATGTGCTTTTCAGCCGTTTCAGCGTCGGTCTTTTCAAGATCCATGATACGCTGTATCTTGCGCTTCATGTCTGCATATACATAAATGCTGATCACATCACTTATGCCGGCCTCCCTGAGCACGTAATTGGCAGCCCTGCCTGCTATGATGCAGGACTCCCTCTGGGCTATCTCCTTTATGATCTTGGCCTGGAAGCGGAACAGATTGTCCGGCTTTGTGATACGGTCACCGACCTTTGGCTCTCCAAGCTCCGGCTTTATGGAGTCAAAGATCTTGTAGAGCAGGTTGTTCCCTGCCTTTTCATCGGCCAGTCTGAAATACTGCTCGCCTATGGCTGAGGTCTCAGAAGTGATCTTGAGTATCTCCTCATCATAGAAATGCACTCCCAGCTCCTTTGCAAGGGCCTTTCCGACGGCCTTTCCGCCAGCTCCGTACTGGCGGCTCACAGCTATGATAAAATGCTTTCTTTCCATAGTTTGCCTGCCTTTAAACATATTTATAATATTTATACCATATTTTCAGATAAAAAAACAGTCACTTTTATGCAAAGTGACTATCATCGTTAAAAAAATATCTGTGTAGCAGGCCACAGACAGCACTTTAATAAGCTGTGCCCATGTATCCTGACATCTGCCATAAAAATGCGAGCCGTACTGTAAGCCGGGTTCTGTCGTGAGCGTCCATCTATCTAGGGCCAGCGTCACCGCAGGCCTCAAGCGTCCTACCCGGAGCATGACGGGCAGCCATATGGCTCCTTCTCGGACTTGCTGCGGATGGGGTTTACAATGCGCTCTCCGTTACCGCAGAGCCGGTAGTCTCTTACACTGCCATTTCACCCTTACCTCCCATGTGCTGAAAGCCTCGGCCGGAGGCCTTGGCCCCGGCACATGCATGCGGAGGCGGTATACTTTCTGTTGCACTTTCCTTAGGATCACTCCCACCTGACGTTATCAGGCATCCTGCCCTGTGCAGCCCGGACTTTCCTCTCCCTTTATCAGGCAGCGGACGCCCGCACGGCTCGCAGATAAAGATTATACTTAAATTCCGGCAAAAATACAAGCAAGGCTTGTTTCAGCCAATCAAAACAGCCTCTTAAAGAGCTGCACCTGTTTTTCGGCCCCGGCTGACTTACTGTGAAGCCCTTTTATCCCACATCCAGCAGGGAGCCTCCTATGAATTCCCTTACTATTGAGGTCCCGGGTACTGTCTCGGAGGAAAGTGGCAGCACATAGTCCAAAAACTTTAAAAGACGCTTTGCCTCTATATATTCAGGAGCATCCATCGGTATACCGAAAAGCAGCGGCTCAGCATAGCTCTTTATAACTGCCAGCTCATATATCATGGCCGTATTTATCATGACATCGGCCTGGTTTTGATATGGGAAGATGTTTTTTTCCTCTCCACGCCTTACGTCCGGCCATCTGCTGATGGTCTGCGCTGCGCTGTAGCCCCTAGTGCGATTGTCCCTGATCATGCGCCTGAGCAGCCTCATGTCGGAGGTAGGTATCCTGTTATGCTCATCTATATTGAGCTGGGTCAGGGCTGACAGATATATCTTGTACTTGAGCTCCTTTGGAAGCTTCTCTGAAAACCTTTCGTTCAGGCAGTGTATGCCCTCTATGATCAGTATGTCATCCTCGTCGAGCCTGAACCTGTCCCCCTTATACTCCCGTTCCCCGGTAAAAAAATTATACCTTGGCAGCTCCACCTCTTCTCCATCAAGGAGCCTGAGCATGTCGCTGTTAAAAAGCTCCGTGTCCACGGCAGAAAGGGATTCAAAGTCCGGCTTCCCCTCCTCATCCACAGGCCTGTCCTTTATGCCAAGGAAATAGTTGTCCACGGAAATGATGTGAGGATCCAGGCCATAGGCGCGAAGCTGTATGGCCAGCCGGTTTGCCGTAGTGGTCTTTCCAGAGCTGGAGGGTCCCGATACCAGCAGGAACTTCTTGTCCTTCTTCGAGATGCGTTGGGCCACCTCCCCTATGTTCTTTTCAAAAAAAGCCTCCTGCATGAGTATCAGATCTCCCGCCCTGCCATTGCAGATGGCAGAATTGAGGTCTGCTATATTTTCTATGCCTATCCTTTCGGCCCATTTGAAGGATTCGCTCTGGACCCTAAACAGCTTGTCCGAGGGCTTCTGCTCAGAAAACCCAAGCCTCTGCTTCAGGGGCTCCGTCCCCTGAGATGAGAGTGCAGGCCCTGGCTCCGTGACCTCAGGCAGTATGAGCCTCAGGCCCTCCTTGTACTTTTCCAGACGAAAATCCCTTACATACGAGGTATCAGGACACATGGCCCCATAAAAATAATCCTCAAAGCCATCCAGCTCATATACATTGACCCTGGATACACGGCGATACCGGAAAAGCTCCGATTTGTCGTACATCCTGTGTCTTTTGAAGCGCTTTATGGCCTTTTCCACGGAAATGCTGTATTTATGTATCGGCAGCCTTGCCTCTGAAAGCTCCCTCATCCTCTGCTCTATATCAGCTACAAGCTTTTCGGAGATAAAGCCGTCCTCTCCGCATTCGATGTCCCCCTTTGGAACTATATAAAAGCTGCTGCCTATGGCAAAGCAGACCGTGACCTTTTCCAGGCTGTCCTTTTCACAGCAGCCGTATATGGCCTTCAAAAGCATGAATATGGCAGTCCTGCCATAGGTCATCCTGCCGGACTCATCCTCATAGGTGAGAAAGTCCACCTCCTTGTCGGTCCGGCAGACCTTAAAGAGCTCCGTAAGCCTGTTATCCGTCAGATCATGGACCAGCAGGATCTCGCCGCCGGCCTCCTTTTCAAAGGCCATGGCTATCTCATGCCAGCTGGTCCCCCTTTCAAATTCCTTTGTCGTCCCCCTGTAGCTTATCTTCATCCGGATCCCTCCCCGTTTCTCTGTCACAGCTCGTACTGAGTAGGAGTTATGAACTCAAGCTTGAGATGCTTTCTGATCTCTGACAGCTCTGAAGCAATGAGTCTGTTGCGCTGTACGGCGCCCTCAGGGAATCTGAACTGGAGCCTCTTGTCATAATAATCCTCCTCCGGATAGGGCGTATAGCCATCCATACCCGCCACGTAGACTGCTGCGGGATTCAGGGCCATCATGAGCCTGAGGGCCATGAGCCCGGAATTGTCTATGATCTCCGGGTCCTTTAAGGCATAGCTTGAGAAATTGACCACATAGTCCGTGGAGCTGCATTCCTTCATGTTGGAGGAGGTTATGCACTTGGCCTTTGTCCTGCCTTCGATCTTTTCATACCTTCTCATGTTGCTGCTGAATATGTAATCCGGCTCAAATTCCTCAGCCAGGAAGTTTACCGCCACCGTGACTGTATCTCCCCTTCTGGACAGGAGCTTTATGTCATCGGCATATGTGTTCAGGGACCTGCCCGGTGCCAGCAGTACCACGGTCTTGCCCATAAAGTCCTTTCCAAGCTCCTCCAGGGCCTTTGTGTCATCTATGTAATTTTCCATGTATTCCCTGTAGTATCTTTCTGCCTTTTCCTTTGAAAAGGATGCCCTGTCCTCAGGCTCTATGCTCTTTAAAAGCTCGTCAAAGGATTTTACCGTCAGGGAATCCTTCTGCTCCAGATATATGGCATAGTTCGGATGGCAGCCCCTGCTGGCAGAAAGGTAAAATGGCAGCGAATATCCCCAGAAACGCTTTCTGTATATATCCTGAAGATAACGGTCCATGATCTCAAGCATGGGCTCCACACGATAATCAGTGCCATGATTTTCATTCATGTATTCCGAAAAAAGCTCCAGATTCAGGTTTCCGGCCCCCCTGCCCATGCCAAATACGCAGGCATCTATGGACAGATCCCTTTTCAGCCCCATCTCCACCAGGGCCTCGGCATTTCCAAAGGCCAGCTGAAGATTGTTATGGGCATGATACCCAAGCACTATGCCCTCGTCCATATTGTTGTCCGCAAGATATGCCAGACGAAGGAACTGCTTTCTTTTTATAAGCCCGAAGCTGTCCACTATGCTCATGGCAAAGGGCTTCAGGCTGTTGAACCTTTCTATGCCGTCTATGAATTCCCTGTCCGTATAGAGATCCGTTCCCACAAAGTTGACATAGAGTATATAGCCTGCCTCCTTTATGCGCTGGCAGTATCTGTAGGCCTCTTCTATCTTGTTTTTCTTGAAGATGACCTTGATGGCATCAACGGAATCCTCGGTCCTGTCGATGATGCGCTCTATGGGCACAGGTGCGCTCATGTCCAGCATGGCGGCATAGATCATGTTCTTTGACTTTGGAGCGATCATGGAGGTTATGGAAGGGATATCAGGAAACATCGTCCTGTCCCTGTCATATACATCACCCTTTAAAAAGCCCACCTCCATCAGCTCTATGCCCGTCGATGCCAGGAGCCTGCATACGCCCTTTATGGTCTCCTCTCCAAATCTCCAGTCATTTATGTAACCACCGTCTCTCAAAGTACAGTCCATAAGATATATCTTTCTCATTACACAAACCTCCTGTCGTCAGCCTCAAAGGTCAGGACCTCGATTCCCTCGAACCAAGCCTTTATAAGTCCCTCCATATAAGGAACGAACACATGCTCGAGCCCAAAATGCCCGGCATCTATAAGGCTTATGCCCTGGGCCACCGCATCTATGCCGTCATGATGGCCCATATCTCCGGTTATAAAGGCATCTGCGGAAAGTTCCCTGGCAAAGTTCAGCATGCCCCTTCCCGAGCCAGGACATACGGCTATGCTTTCTATGGGCCTATGGGCATCATAGTATATGACCTGTCCTATGCCAAAGCTCTCCTTTATCCTCCTGCTCAGCTCCTCGGCAGAAAGGGGGCTGTCAAGCCTTGCAAAAAAGCCTACTCCTATGGGCCTGCCCTCCTTTTCTCCTGTCACCTCCATGGGGCAGAGCTCTTTAAGCCCAAGCTGTTTTGCCACTATCATGCCCATGCCCTCAGGTGCCACATCAAAATTTGTATGCATGACATAGAGGCTTATATCGTTTTTGATCAGCTTTATCAGCCTTCTGCCGATAAAGCTCTCATCATTTACCGACTTTATGGCAGAAAATATCATGGGATGATGAGTCAGTATCAGATCACAGCCCTCCTTTGATGCCAGATCAACTGCCTCGTCCGTGGCATCAAGGGCTATGAGCAGCTTTTTTACCTGCTTTTTTCTGCTGCCGCAGAGAAGCCCCGGATTGTCCCATTCCAGTGCATAGCCTCCAGGATAGTCAAGCTCTATCCTGTCTATGATCTCGCCAAGCTCATAAAATTTCATTGCCCACCTCCGTTTATGGATGCATCAAAACACGACAGGGCCCTTTTTATCTCCTCAGAAAGCCTGGATAGCTCCTGGCTTCGTGCCCTTGCCTTGTCCGAGCTTCCTCTTTTTGCATTTTTCAGAGCCTCTTTTGTATCTTCCTCAAGTCTCAAAAGATAGCTCCCTAGGACCGGATCAGACCTTTTTAGGCCCTTCCTTCCAAAAAGCAGCTCATGGCTTCTGTAGGGCTCGGTCTCAGTCCCTGCCTCTGCCGCTATGACCACATAGGTCTTTCCCTCGTCCTCTATCCAGGCTTCGTCCTTTATTGCAAAGCCTGCCTCCTCCATGATAAAGCCCCGCACAAGCTCTGGCTCCGACTGAGGACTGAGCACAAGCTTATCTATATGACTGAGCTTGCTCCCTGCCTCCTTCAATATGTCCCTGATCAGCCTTCCTCCCATGCCTGCGGCAAGAAGCGTCACTCCCCGGGCCTCCCCCACAAGGAGCTCCTCTCCTATATCCCTCAGGCCGTCAGAAAGCACTGTGCTTATGCTGTCAGAAAGCCCCACTGCTTCTATGTGCTGCCCAGCAGAGATCAGAGGGCCACTGTTTATATCCGATGCAATGGCCTTTTCTGCCAGGCCTCTCCTGACAGCTTCTATGGCCACATAGGCATGGTCACAGCCTACATCCAGCAAAAGCCCCGTGCCCCCGAGCTTTCTCAGCTCATCAAGCAGTTTCTCCATCCTCGCCGACATGTACATAAAGCTTATCCAGCTCCTTCTTTTCCTTAAAGAGCTCCTGCAGCCTGCCTATATCATCGCCGCAGTCCTCAGCCCTTTTATCCAGTATATATCTCCTTATGCCCTGTATGGCCCTGGTCACGGCCTTGTCAAGCTCAAAGGAGCTCATGTCCTCCACGGCCTTATAGCCGGTGTCCATGTTCAGTATCTGACACAGGCTGCTCCTTTTTTCATCGTCCTCCTCGTAAAGTCCCATCAGCCTTGAGGTCTCGATGCCTCCGGATATGCTCTCCTTCTGCATCTCGATAAACACCTCCCTGGGCACTCCTTCAGAAAAATCCTCGGGAGACAGATGTCTGCTCACAGCCTCAAATATCCTCTGATCTGAGCTGCTCCAGGAAAGCAGGAGCCTCTGTGCCTTGAGGGAGGCATTATGTCCCTTTCCTTCACTGCTGCCTGAGGGCTCCATGCGCACGACTCTGCGCTCAGTCTCCTCCCGTTTCCTCTCGTCGCTGATCCTCTGCTGCTGTCCGGTCCCTGAGCGTAGGAACTTATATTCAGTGAGCCTCCTGAGCTCCTCATAATTTATCATGTATTCATGGCTTACTGCCTGGATATAATTGTCTCTTTCCAGGCTCTCAGTAAACATGCACAGCCTCTCCGCAAGCTCATCATAAAATTTTGTCTTCATGGCAGGGTCCGAAAGATCATATCTTGATCTGATGACACTGGTCTCATACATAAAGGCATTTTTCGCATTCCTGATCAGCTCCTCATAGGCCTCGGCACCCTCGGCCTTTATGAACTCGTCAGGATCCTTATGTCCCTTCATGTCCAGTATCCTGACATTCAGCCCCGCATCCCTGAGTATGGGAAAGGCTCTGAGCTTTGCCCTGATGCCGGCCTCGTCGCTGTCCTGGGTCAGTATGACCTCATCCGTATACCTTTTCAAAAGCCTTGCATGCTTTTCGTTAAAGGCCGTGCCAAGGGATGCCACGGCGTTTGTAAAGCCCGCCTGATGCAGGGCTATGACATCCATATAGCCCTCGCAAAGCAGCAGCCTTCCCTTGCGGCTCTTCCTGGCAAAATTAAGGCCATAGAGCTGGGAGCTCTTGTCAAAGATGGGAGTCTCGGGCGAATTGAGGTATTTGGGCTGACCCTCGCCCATGACCCTGCCGCCAAAGCCGACTACTCTGTTGTTTGGATCCATGATGGGAAACATGACCCTGTTCCAAAACCTGTCGCTTATCCGCTTTTCATCATATATGATCAGTCCGGAGCTTTTCAGGCTCTCATCATCGTAGCCCCGTCCCTTTAGGAATTCATACAGGCTGCTTCGCTGCTTTCCAGCATAGCCCAGGCCAAAATGCACTATGGTATGATCCGAAAGCCCTCTTTTTTCCCTGAAATACCTGAGTCCCTGTTCTCCCTCTGAGGATTTCAGACAGTCATAATAAAAATAGGCAGCATCCCTGTTTATGTCATAGAGACGCTTTTTCAGCTCAGAGATGCCTCTTGCCTCTCCTCCGTCTCCCTCTTTTGGAAGCTCGATCCCGGCCCGCTCCGCAAGGCTGCGTAAGGCCTCCGTAAAGCTCAGGTTTTCATATTCCATGAGGAAATTTATTACATTGCCGCCTGCACCGCAGCCAAAGCAGTAATATATCTGCTTTCCAGGGCTCACGGAAAAAGAGGGGGTCTTTTCACCGTGGAACGGGCACAGCCCGAAATAATTTGCCCCCTTCTTTGTCAGTCTCACATATTGGCCGATCACATCCACTATATCGTTGGCGGATCTGACCCTTTCTATGGTGTCATCACTGTATCTCGGCAACTTGCTACCTCTGTCCCCATCCCAGCGGGACGAAGAGCTCCTCAAATTTTTCTATCGCATAATTATCCGTCATACCGGATATATAGTCACATACCACTCGTTCTCTGCTGTCTCCCCTGTCCATGAGCATAAGATATTCCTCACCCAGCTCATCAGGGTGCTTCATATAATGATCAAACAGCAGCTCTATCATGTGCTGAGCCTTTTTTTCCTCTGACTTTGCCCTGCCGCCTGTATAGATATTGTCGAACATCCAGTGCCTCAGACCCTGCATGGCCGTCATGAAATCAGGGCTCATGCTGATGCTGTCCCTGCCCTGGCTGTTGTTTATGACATCATGTATCAGGCTGTTCAGCCTGTCATGGACATTGTGCCCCAGCACCTCTGTATACTCCCTGGGTATGTCCTCCTCGGTGATCAGTCCTCCTCTGATGGCGTCATCCACATCGTGGTTGAGATAGGCTATCTTGTCAGAAAGCCTGACAGACTGTCCCTCGAGGGTGTGCGGCATGCCGCTGGTCTGGTGGTTCAATATGCCGTCTCTGGTCTCCCAGGTCAGATTGAGCCCTTTTCCGCCCTTTTCCAACACCTCGACAATGCGCACTGACTGCTCACTGTGCTCAAAGCCCTCTCTGCACAGCCTGTTCAGTACAGCCTCTCCGCTGTGCCCAAAGGGAGTATGTCCAAGGTCATGGCCAAGAGCTATGGCCTCGGTCAGATCCTCATTCAGAAGCAGGGATTTGGATATGGTACGGGCTATCTGGCTGACCTCCAGGGTATGAGTAAGTCTGGTCCTGTAATGATCTCCCTCAGGAGCCAGGAATACCTGAGTCTTTCTTTTCAGCCTCCTGAAGGATTTTGAGTGAAGTATCCTGTCCCTGTCCCTCTGGTAATCAGGCCTCATATCGCACTTTTCCTCAGGATACTGTCTGCCCCTGGTATTTTCCGACAGGGCAGCATGGGGGCTCAGGAACATACGCTCCCTTTGCTCCAGCATCTCCCTTATGGTTCCCTGTCCATTATGCTCAAAAACTGTTTCCTTCATACCCCTTTTCCTCCGCAGAGCTCCCTTTGTCCAAGACTGCCGGACTGCTTTTGGAAGCCCTCTGCTGCGGGCTGCTGACTTATTTCATAAGGCCCTTTATTTCGGGCTGTTTTCTTACTTTAGGAAGCCCTCTAGTATGGCCTGCTCAGCCTCCTCCCTGGGAAGCCCCAGAGTCTCAAGCTTTATCAGCTGTTCGCCGGCTACCTTTCCTATGGCTGCCTCATGTATGAGCTCCGCATCCGGATCCACAGCATCCAGGGCAGGCACAGCCAGCACCTTGGCGTTTCCTGCTATGATGGCATCACATTCCGTATGCCCGTGACATGGAGCCTTGCCCTCTATATTGGAGATGAAAGATATCCTGGAATCCTCCGTTGCCACTGAACGACTGATCAGATCTGCTGAGGAACCCTCGCCTACAAGCTCGGCATCCATCCTGGATTCCGCAAACTGCTCACCGTTTGTGAGCAGGCGCTCCTTTAATATGAGCTTGGCATTCTTTCCAACCACGGCACGGGTCTCTCTCTTTGTGGAATCTATGCCCTTTATCTGGGTGGATTCCATTTCCATGACGGAATCTTCGTCAAGATATATCTCAGTCTTTGGACTCATGATGCGGCTGCCGGTCTTTCCATCTGCAGCTTCGCCGTAATGCCTCTCGATGTACTTGACCCTGCTGCCCTTTCCTATAGTGAACTTGTGGAGTCCGTCATGCTGACTCTCCTGATCCCCACAATTATGTATGCCGCAGCCGGCAACTATGACCACATCACAGTCCTCTCCCACAAAGAACTCGTTTATGACGCTCTCCTTGTAGCCGGTCTTGGATATGACCACCGGTATGCAGCAGGTCTGCTTCTTTGTATGAGGCTTTATGTTTATGTTTATACCGGATCCGTCCGGCCTTGAGGTGATGTCTATGTTTGCAGTGGAATGTCTCTCGGCAGCCTCGCCGTTGAGCCTGATGTTCATGGCTCCCTCCGGCATTTTGTCGTGCATGTCGAGGACCTCTTCAAGTATCCTCTTTTCTATATTATCCATATGGTTTTTTCTCCTTGAATATCAATATGTTTTTCAGGCCTTGGCCCTCTTTTGGGTCTTTACGCTGCACTCGCCTACGGCAGAGGCCGTACCCAGTATATCAGGCAGTATATCATCCTTTCTGCCCTGCTTAATGATGCGTCCGTTTTCGATAACTATGATGGTATCCGCGATCTCAAGTATCCTCTCCTGGTGGCTGATGATGATTATGCTGCCATGGGTGCTCTGCTTTATGTGGCGGAACACCTCTATCAGATTGTTGAAGCTCCAGAGGTCTATGCCTGCCTCAGGCTCATCGAATATGGCCAGCTTTGACTTTCTGGCCAGTACAGAAGCGATCTCTATACGCTTGAGCTCTCCTCCGGACAGGGAGGCATCCACCTCTCTCTTTATGTAGTCCCTGGCACACAGCCCCACCTCGCTCAGGTATTCACAGGCCTCGCCTATAGACAGTGCCTTGTCCCCTGAGGCAAGACGCAAAAGGTCTATCACTTCGATGCCTTTGAACCTGACGGGCTGCTGAAAGGCATAGCTTATGCCTGCCCTGGCCCTGTCAGTGATGCTCATGCCGGTGATGTCCTGTCCGTCAAAGACTATACTGCCCTTTTGCGGCGTAAGCACGCCTGCCAGTATCTTGGCAAGTGTGGATTTACCGCCTCCATTTGGTCCTGTTATGACGGCAAAGCAGTCATCAGGGATCTCCAGGTCTATATCCTGAAGGATGTCCTTCTTGCCCTGCTCGTCATCTACTCCATAGCTGAGATTCTTTATGCTTATCATAAATAACTATCGGAATATTCCGAAATCCTTTCATAAAAATAAAATTGGGCGGAGCAAAGGCTCCACCCAAGATTGTAGCATATTTTATTTCTTTTCAAAATAGCTTTAGGCCCTAAGGGACTATGCTTAATAAAAGTTTTAGAAAATCACCGGGACGCAGGTCCTGTGAAAATAGCTTATACCGGTCCGATGAGCAGCCTGCCAAAGGTGCCGTCATGGGCCTCGTTGAAATAGTAGTTGAGGCCGTCTATATTCCTCCAGCCATAGGCCATGGCTCCCTGTGTACCGTCGGATATGGGATTGAGATAGAAGGTATAGCCGTCTATCTGCTGCCAGCCCGTCAGCATGCGTCCGAAGGTACCGTCATGCAGGGTATTGAGATAGAACCAGTTGGTACCGTCCCAAAGCCATCCCGACTGCATCCTGCCCGTACTGTCTGCATAGTACCAGAAGGATCCATCCCAGATCCAGCCTGTGGACCAGGCTCCGGATACATTTCTGTAATACCAGTCATTGCCCATCTGTACCCAGCCTACCGTCACTCCTGTACTTGCAGAAGGACCGGAGGTGCCTGTACCGGTGCTTCCTGAGCTGCCGCTCCCGCTTCCTATGTCAGACCAGGTCTCGTACTCCTCAAAATTGAAATTATACACATCTATCGTGCCGATGGTGGCCCAGTCCGAGGGAGCAGTACGTGAATTGTTGCCTGCGCTGCCCATTGCCCTGATGGCTACACCGGTCACACGGCTTCTGTCTGAGCCCTCTCCCCTGTTATAGGAGCTGAGAGACAGGCTCTCGCTGCTGGAGGTGGTCTTTCTGGAACGCTCGTTTCCGTTTGCATCCTCCCAATTCATCAGGATCTCGTAACGGCTGGCATCCCCTGTCCATTTAAGGGAGGTAGCCTTGTCAAGGTCCTTTTCTGCGGTCTGTATCTGAGGTGTGGCCCACTTGTAATAAGGATAGGCCCTTACCCTGACCACCAGGGTGTCCCTGGACTCGGTCTTTTTCCGCTGCACGCTGGATATACCGCTGTAGCTTACATTGATCTGTGACTCGTCAGGGAAGTAATATCCATAGTTTGAATAAAATACCAGCTCATAGGTCCTTTCGGATCTGTAGGTCGTGCTGTCAGGATTGACATCATAGTACGACATGGAATACTGATCGCTCTCGCTGGTAAAAAGAGGTGCCGTGCCCTTGCTGTTATATACAAAGGGCTGCTCATCATCAGGGCCGCATATGATATGTATATTTGTGATGGCCGTATCGGCATATGCTGCAAAGCCCATCATCAGCACTGCGCAGAGCGTCATGCAAAAAAGCTTTAAGGTGTTCTTCATAGTCTGCTCACTCCTTCTTAAAATATGGGGGCTTTTGCCCCTGATCCCCTTTCACTTCTTATGCTTCGATTATATGCCACAAAGCTGCCACACACAATAAACATAGTCATACGGATTCTTTAAGAAAATAATTTGCAGTCTTTATGAAAATGTAATGAGGTCACAGCCTTAATTTTACCTTACAGACAAGGCTCAGCCAGCGTTTCTTCCCTGCTTTACAAACAAGACTACCGCATCACTTCAGATGCACATCAGGAACAGAGCTCTGCCACCACCTGGTTTATCAGCTTGCCGTCGGCCTTGCCCTTCATGTCGGCCATGACGGCCTTCATGATCAGTCCCTTATTCTTTGTGGCCAGCTCCTCACTGAATTTCTCCGCAATATATGCCCTTACCTCGTCTGCATCCATCTGCCTGGGGGCATATTCGCTGATCACGTCATAACGAAGCTGATACTCTGCCTTTAGATCCTGTCTTTCATCAGGGCAGGTGTCTATCTGCTCCTTGGCACTCTTCTGCTCCTTGAGTATGACCTGATCCACCAGAGACTCAGGCACGTCATCCCTGCAGCCTCCGTCTATGGCGGCCTTCTTTACCGCAGACACCAGGGAGGATATGGCGTCCTTCCTCTCCTTATCCTTTGCCTTCATGGCAGCTATCATATCCTTCTGCAATGTTTCAAGCTTCATATTTTTTCTCCTTAATTATTTTCAATAATATTATTATAGCACTTTTAAGGCCATCGGGCTTATAATTAAATAAACAGGCAAAAACTCTGTATCAGGATCAGAGTTTTCTGCAGCAGTACCAAGGATCATAATGCAGGTATAGGATCGATCTGGACCAACGATACAGGAGGCATAGATATGAAGGACGATCTCATCTCCATCGGCAGGATGGCGGAATTGAATGGAATATCCGTACCGACACTCAGGCTCTATGATGAAAAGGGACTTTTGAAGCCCAGGTACATAGACCCTGAAACGGGCTACCGCTATTATGACACGGATCAAAACGCAAGGCTGGACATGATAGCCTATATGAAGGAGCTGGGCATGAGCCTTGCCCAGATAGCTCAGGTACTGGAAAAGGAGGATATATCCCTTATCGAGGAGCTGCTCTCCCAGAAAAATGAGCAGATACATGAGCAGATGCGCCGTCTCAAGGCCCAGCATGCCGCAGTCGAGCGGGCCATCATGTCCATAGAGCGCTACAGGAAATCTCCCGCCACAGGCATACTGTCCCTTGAATACATAGACCGACGCTTTGCCTTTGGCATAGACTGCTCTCATAATTTCTATCAGGATGACGTGCACAGCTACGAACGCCTATTAAGAGAGCTGCGTATCAGGCTCAATGAGGAAGGCCTGCAGCAGATACATTAAATAATTTTGCTAAAAATTTCACAATTTCCCTTGACTCTCCTTCTGCATGAGGGTTTAGACTCAGGTCAAAGGAGGCTGACGCATACAAGCAGCCCAAATGCATAAGGAGGTATTTTTATGGATAAGATCAAGGTCGTTCAGTACGGCTGCGGCAAGATGTCAAAGTATACCCTTCGTTATCTTTATGAGCATGGCGCTCAGATAGTAGGTGCCATCGATGTAAATCCCGAGGTGGTAGGCATGGATGTTGGCGATTATGCCGGACTTGGACTCAAGACAGGCATCATCATCTCAAATGATGCAGACAAGGTGCTGGACGAGTGTGACGCCGATGTGGCAATCGTGACCCTGTTCAGCTTTATAGGTGATATCTATGATCATGTGGAGAAATGCGTATCCCGCGGCATAAATGTCATCACCACCTGCGAGGAGGCCATATATCCCTGGACCACCTCTGCAGCACAGATCAACCGCCTGGATGCCCTGGCAAAGGCGAACGGCTGCACCATCACTGGCTCAGGCATGCAGGACATCTTTTGGATAAACATGGTGGCCATGGTAGCCAGCGGCTGCAACAAGATCACAAAGATCAAGGGTGCTTACAGCTACAATGTAGAGGACTATGGACTGGCCCTGGCAAATGCCCATGGCTGTGACCTGACTCCTGAGGAGTTCGAGGCAAAGATCGCTCATCCCGCTGAGTTTGAGCCCTCCTACGCCTGGAATGCCAGTGAGGCCATATGCAGCAAGCTGGGGCTGACCATCAAGTCCATCGACCAGAAGCATGTACCCTACATCGTGGATCATGATGTTTTCAGCTCCACTCTTGGCAAGACCATCAAGGCCGGAAACTGCATAGGAATGTCCGCAGTCGTGACCATAGAGACCATGCAGGGCATAACCATCGAGGAAGAGACTATAGGCAAGGTATACGGCCCTGAGGATGGCGACATGTGCGACTGGTGGATCAGCGGCGAGCCTGACACCGAGTTCCATGTGGTAAAGCCCGCTACCGTAGAGCATACCTGCGCTACCATAGTAAACCGCATCCCCAGCCTGCTTACGGCTCCCGCAGGATATGTGACCTGCGATCAGCTCATGCCCCACAGCTATCTGACCTATCCCATGGAATATCATGTCTGATAGCTAACAGATGCATATATCTGGCAACTGATAAGTGCATATGTCAGACGGCTGATAACAACCAGTGTCTGCCGCCTGATAGCAGCATAATTACGACACTTCTCTACCTAAAGACAAAAGAAATGCTCACGGGCCTAGGCCTGTGGGCATTTCATTTTAAGCGATCTGTTGTCTATGGCCCTCATGGTGGCCAAGATCCCATCCAGGTGATCATATTCATGCTGGATGAGCTCAGACATGTCATCATCCATACGAAGCTCCTGCTGGACCCAGTTTTCATCCCTGTATCTCAATATGCAGTGTCTGTAGCGCCTGACACGGACCAGCAGATTTGGAAACGACATGCAGTCATCCCATAGCTCCATCATCTCATCTCCGACGAATTCCAATGACGGGTTTATGATGACATAAGGCCTGTCTGTAAGCATGCATATGACTCGCTTTTTCACACCGATCTGGGGAGCCGCTATAGCCCTTCCAAAGCCATAGTCCCTCCGTATGCCCTTTATGCAGTCAAGCATGTCAGTAAAAACAGGCATCAGCTCCCCGAGCTCTTCCTCTCTGACCTCCTCCGACACCTCATAAAGCGCCGAATCTCCCAGCAGCAATATCTTTCGTTCCATGAATATGCCTTTCTGTATTTTTATGATTTAGGAAAATTCACAAGTTCCCATACACATTACTCTTTTTTACATGATCCTTTTTCAGACCGGAGCCTACTCGCTTTAAATAGCAGTTTGGAATATCTCTTTTACATCTTTATCTGTCAGACCATAGAAAGCTTTTGCTTCCTCAACAGTGAACTTCCCTTCTTTGACAGATTTATATGCAAATTTCTGAGCAGACCTTTTCGTCGTTTCCCTGGCTGTCTTTTCAACCACTTCTTCCCTCATCTCTTCTAACATCCTACACATAGATCTTACTCCTTCCTCTGATCTTTTGAAATGCCTTGCTCTGTCTGCAAGCTCCTTATATCTCATTTCATCTGGATCCGTACAATTAAAGTCCTACATCAGTATCCCCAAGGGGCTTTCATCTTTATATTCCCCATTCACATATATGATATGCGAGCCGTCGTTAAAGTCCCTGCCAGTCTCTTTTATGATCCTCTCGATATGATAGATCGGAAGCCCATCTCCAAGGACATCATTTTCGGCTATAAATATCACATAGACTTCTGCAAGCTCATCATAGGCTTCTCCGGCTGTGCTTACATTGGAATCTATCACTCCGGCATTATACCTTGCACGATGCGAGCCAGCTCCCTTGTCAGACCTCTGTATCTCTATATTATAACGCTTTCCAGCTCTGTCTACAGCATAAATATCAAGGATGATAGACCTGCCCTGTAGATTTTTCATGAGATACTGAGTGTGTACCTCCTTTACATCTATGTCATCACGGCCAAGGATTATGTTCACCACAAGCTCGGTGCACTCGA
>CALWET010000010.1 GCA_944377385.1 uncultured Lachnospiraceae bacterium
GCCGCATAATAATTGCCTGCGTCAGTACCGTTATAGTAAAGCCTGGCCTCCTTCATGGAGAAAGGCAGCACCTCCTCAAGCTGGCCATAGGTCTTTATAAGTATGGGGCCGTCCATCTCTGTCTCCATAAGGTCTGTGGCATCTATCTCTCCATCTGAGGAAAGGCTTACATCCAGCACGGAGCCGTATACTGAGGAGGAATCCTTCATGGATGTCTTTAACAGATTGTAAAATATATTTACGCAGTCCTGCTGGCTGAGGGGATCGGAGCTGTTCTTTGCCGCAACACCGTTGTCCAGATCAAGGGCCCTGAAAAGGCTCAGCCTGCCCTGAGCCACATCGGAGCCAAAATCCTCGTCTGTATAGCCAAGGAGTGTGAGGCAGGCCTTTACTGCATCGTTAAGTGTCACAAGGCTGTCAGGCTCGAAGTTGCCTCCAAGCTTCGTACGCATGATACCGTTTCTGAGAGCAGTCCTGATATAGCCGGAATTTTCTGCCTGGGCAGGCACATCGTTTGCTGCCGCTATGGTATTTATCTCCGATACGCTGTCCTTCCACTGGCTGGCTGCCACTGCCATCCTGGCAAACTGGGACCTGGTCACATACTGGGCCGGATCTGCACTGTCGGTTATACCGCACACAGATATGACCTGATTCCTGTAGCTCTGGGTAGCATTTGAAAAGGTGACGGCATAGGCATCCATAAGAGGCGCTGCTGCCACTGAAAATATCGATCCGGCAACAAGTGAATATCCAAGGCTCTTAAGGTACACTCCCCGCATACCTGCCTTCCTGCCGGCTCCATCTCTGCTCCTGTTTTTTCCTAAAAAGCTGCTCATATACATCTGAAACTCCTTTAGGCCCCGCCTCTATATAAATATCGATTAAAAAAAGCCTGTAAAATACAGGCTTAATCATAAAAGTAAAATGTGTACAGGCTGTGATTTTATCATGTAAGGTCTGCGAATTCTTTACCCGAAGCAAAAAAAGGGCACAAGCCGCAGCCTGAAGCCAAGGCCTAAAACAGGGGAGCAAATACCTTAAGAGCGCTTCCAAACAGCATCTTAAGAAGCGGAAGCCTGTCATAGACCTCCATGTCTATCTCCATACATTCCGCAAGGCAGCTCTGGAAATCAGCTTCCATATCTGCTATGGCCGGCATATCATATAGGAAGGCCGCATTTTCAAAATGAAGATAAAGGCTGCGGAAATCCAGGTTTATGCTTCCTATGACCGCCTTTTTTCCATCGCTTATGAACTCCTTGCCATGCACGAAGCCAGGCAGGTATTCAAATATCCTCACACCGTTCTTTATCAGCTCCTTATAATAGGTATGGCCCAGCCAGAAGGCATAGGGCTTGTCCGGTATATGAGGGAAAAGTATCTTTACATCCACTCCCCGCTTTGCGGCAAAGCAGAGGGCGCTCATGGTGGCATCGTCCAGTATAAGATAAGGTGTCATGATGTGGACATATTCCCTTGCCTCATTTATCATGGCAGTATATACTGAAAGGCCTATATTTTCAGAATCCAGGGGACTGTCTCCGTAGGGTATGACAAGGCCCCGTCTCTTATCTGATCCGGCATCCGCATCCAGCTCCCTTGAGGCCTCGTAGCTGTAGTCCTCATACCTCAAAGGTCTTTCATCCCTTCTTACCAGTCTGTGAGTACTGTTCCACATCTGTATGAAAAGCATGGTAAAGGAGTTCGCAGCCCTGCCCTTAAACATAGCCGCCGTATCCTTCCATACTCCGTAGGGGGAGTCTATATTGGCATATTCATCTGCCAGATTGAGGCCTCCTGTAAATGCCGTATGGCCGTCTATGACGCATATCTTCCTATGGTCCCTGTGGTTTTGGTAGCTGGCCAGAGCAGGAAGCATGGGAGAAAAGACCTTTGCCTCTATGCCATAGCTCGAAAGCAGCTCGTCATATTTAAAGGCCACATTCTTGATGGCATTGGTCCCATCATACATGAAGCATATCCTTACACCCTCTCTGGCCTTTTCCTTAAGTATGTCCAGTACTCCATCCCATATCTCTCCCTTTGATACGATGAAATACTCCATGAAGATAAAGCTTTTGGCCTTTTTCAGCTCTTCCCTGAGCACAGGAAAAAAATCCTCTCCCATGGGGAAGAAGCTGACCTCTGTATCGTCATAGGCCGGAAAGCCGCAGAAGCCGTAAAGATAGGAGGTTATGGAGCGTATGTCCTCTCCCTCCTCTGAGTTTATGGCATCGGTCACCTCTTTACGCTGGAGCATCTCCTTTTTTGAGGCTATGACCTCCAGATCCAAGCGGTGCCTCATCTTTTTTACCGTGTTCTGAAGCCTGATAAAAAGATAAAAAAGCCCTCCAAACACGGGGAAAAGCATGATCGGCACCATCCAGGCTATCTTGAAAAGGGAGCTGCCCTCCTGATTAAGTATGATGATGATCTCCAGTGTGGAAAGGGCTATGAAAAAGCCATAGGCCAGGGAATTGTTCAGGAAGGTAAAGGCGGCCCACAGTATGAGTATCTGTATGATAAGGAACACCGCCAGCAGCGTGATCCTCGAAAACAGCACCCTGAATATGGGCCATGACCTTTTATGTGTTTTTACCTCTTTGTGATCGCTCATCCTGTATCCGTCCTTCCATGTCTATGATAAGGATTATAATACAGAGCTTCAAATTATGGAAGGCCGCCATCCCGCCACTGTCCTGAAGCCGTCCGGAGCTGTTATCATAGCTTTTTCACGAACAAGGCCCTGATGGCGTTCAGCACGGCTATGACCATTACGCCCACGTCGGCAAATATGGCCAGCCACATATTGGCAAAGCCCAGAGCTCCCAGCAGCAGGCAGATAAGCTTTATGCCTATGGCAAATACTATGTTCTGGTGTACTATGCCTATGCATTTTTTTGCTATCCTTATGGCCTTGACTATCTTCATGGGATCGTCATCCATGAGGACTATGTCCGCAGCCTCTATGGCGGCGTCCGAGCCCATGGCACCCATGGCTATGCCCACATCTGCACGGCTGAGCACCGGAGCATCGTTTATGCCGTCTCCTACGAAGCAGAGCTTTTCCCTGCCATGCTTTTCCTTAAGGAGCCTTTCCACCATATCCACCTTGTCTCCAGGCAGCAGGCCGCTGTGATACTCGTCTATGGAAAGCTCCTTTGCCACTGAAGCTGCTACGGCCTCAGTATCTCCTGTAAGCATGATGGTCTTTTTTATGCCTATGGCCTTAAGGCGCCTTATGGTCTCTGCGGCATCAGGCTTCATTACATCTGAAATGACCACATGACCTTCATATACACCGTCTACCGCCACATGAACGATGGTACCCATGCTGTGGCAGTTCTTATAGGGAACGCCAAGCTCTTCCATGAGCCTGTCGTTGCCGCAGGCCACCTTCCGTCCATCCACGGATGCGATGACTCCCTTTCCGCTCAGCTCAGTGACCTCTGTGACCCTGCTTCTATTTGGCTCCTGTCCATAGGCCCTTATCAGGCTTTTGCTTATGGGATGGGTAGATGAGCTTTCCGCAAGAGCCGCAAGCTCCAAAAGCTCGGCCTCTGAAAGACTGGCATGATGAATACCCGAAACCTCAAACACTCCCTTTGTCAGTGTGCCCGTCTTATCAAAGACCACATAGGCAGCATCGGCCAGGGCCTCAAGATAATTGGAGCCCTTTACCAGCACCCCCTGGCTGCTGGCTCCCCCTATGCCTGCAAAGAAGCTTAAGGGTATGCTGATGACCAGAGCACAGGGACAGCTGATAACAAGGAATGTGAGGGCCCTGTATATCCAGTCGCCCCACATGGCAGGAAGCCCCATCACCGTCATGCGAAATACCGGAGGCAGTATGGCCAGGGCCAGTGCGCTGTAGCATACGGCCGGGGTATATATCCTTGCAAACCTGGATATAAAAGCCTCAGACCTGGATTTGCGGGAACTGGCATTTTCCACCAGATCAAGTATCTTTGATACTGTGGATTCACCAAATTCCTTTGTAGTCCTTATCTTAAGGAGACCCGACATATTTATGCAGCCGCTTATGATCTCATCTCCCTCTGTGACCCTCCTGGGCACGCTCTCGCCTGTAAGGGCCGCCGTATCCAGCATGGAAGCACCCTCTGTCACTACTCCGTCTATAGGCACCTTTTCCCCAGGCTTGACAACTATGATGCTGCCGGTCTCCACCTCATCGGGATCCACCTGCTCAAGCTGTCCATCCCTTTCTATGTTTGCATGATCGGGACGTATATCCATGAGCTCGCTTATGTTCCTGCGGCTCTTGCCCACAGCATAGCTCTGGAACCATTCTCCTATCTGATAAAAGAGCATGACAGCTATGGCCTCTGTATAGTCGCCCTCGCCTATGATGCCAAGGAGTATGGCTCCAAGGGTGGCCACAGCCATCAGGAAGCATTCGTCAAATACCTGTCTGTTTATTATGCCTTTTACGGCCTTTATGAGTATGTCGTAGCCTATGATGAGATAGGGCACCATATAGAGAAGGAATCTCGGGACTCCCGTGATATCGGTAAAGCCAAGCCCTATCATAAGGATCGCGGATATGATGATCCTTATAAGCATCCTCTTCTGTTTTTTATTCATATCTCCCTCTTCCTGCGCTGTCAGATGAATATCTCGCAGTCAGACTCCACTTTCCTGCAGTTTTTAAGCACCTCGTCCATGACTGCCTTCGGATCCTCTCCATCCTCAAACTCCACGTTCATCTTTAAGGTCATAAAATTGACTACTGCATCCTTTACACCTCTGGTGGCCTTGGCAGCCTCCTCCATCTTGTTTGCACAGTTTGCACAGTCCACATCGATCTTGTAGCTCTTCTTCATGTTAAAGCCTCCCCTCATCCACTGATCCGCTGCGGGGCTCATCCTTCATCTAAACTCTGGGCTGGGCCTCCGATCAGGGCATACATCCATAACTTGATTTTAAAATAACTTGATTTAACGATTAAACAATTAAATAATCTTTTAATTGTTTAATCTCATTATATCCGTTTTTTGCACATTGTCAATACTATATGCTATAATCCTTATGAATATACAAAAAGAGCCGCCTGCTTATTGCAGGCTTTATAAAGGTTCAGGGCCTTTTATGGCCGCTTTCAGTTCAGATGTCGGCCTCAAAGGTCCCAGCTTAAAGGATATAAATAGGATAAATATGGAAAAAAAGATATTGCCCCACGACCATGGTCAGAGCTTCGAGCACTGCTTTGACCATATGCCGCAGACAGAAGAATTTGCAGCCGTATCGGAGATATTCCGGCAGCTTGGCGACAGGAACCGCACGCGGCTGTTCTGGATACTGTGCCACTGCGAGGAATGTGTCAGCAATCTTTCCGTCATGATGGACATGAGCTCTCCGGCCCTGTCCCATCATCTGAAGCTCCTTAAAAGCGCCGGCCTCATCGTAAGCCGCCGTGACGGCAAGGAGGTATACTATAAAAGCTCCGGCACCAGAGAGGCCGAGCTGCTGCATCACATGATAGAGGATCTGGTACGTATAAGCTGTCCCTCTGGAAGCTCCGAGGCGATCTGAGCTCCTGCTGTCTATCGTCATTTTGCACAAAATTTATAATATATTATGCACCTTAAGGAAGATATTTTTGTTTAATTTTTGTTTATACTGCACGAGGCAAATATCTTTGAGATATGCTATACTACCATCGTAAACAGGGAAACTACTGCTTATGCAGCTGTCTAAGGATATATTTTTATATCAGGTAAGGAGGAAAATACTATGACAATGAAGATGTACAATATCAAGGATATCGAAGGTTTCATGAATATCGTAAATAACTGCTCAGGTTCCGTATACATCATCTCTCCCGAGGGAGACAAGCTGAACCTTAAGTCAAAGCTTACTCAGTACTATGCTCTTGCAAGCATATTCAGCTCACCCATGATCTCTGAGCTTGAGCTTGAGACAGAGGATCCCGAGTCAGCAAGAAGGCTCATGGAGTTCATGATGTCCGGTAACTAAGACCTGTATCAGGAAGGCTTAGCTATTAAAAGCTCCCGGATATTAGAGGCTTAGATATTACAGAAGCTTATGTTCAAAAATCCGGCCCTCGATCAGAGGGCCACAAAAATTGTGCCGAAGCGTTTTATATGCTTCGGCATTTTTGTATCTTAAATACTATGTTTATCAAATGCTGTGCTTGTCAGCTGTTATGCTCCTTAGCTTGGCATCCTCATAAGATAAAGGCATACTACCATGGGCAAAAGGCATAGAAGTATGACATTGTTGCCCATAAGGCCATAGGCCAGATAGCCCTCTGCCACGCCTATGTGAAAGCAAAGTAAGGTACCACCGAAAAACAGGGCCTTATCTCCATGAGTCCTTCTTTCACTGCTGCCCTTTTTCGATGTAAGATACTCTGTAACTGAGGTGACTGTCTGCTTCAGATTATTCGTTGAAAATATGGTGGCGCAGGTATAGCCCCTGGCTCCCTGAAAGGCACACCACTGAAAGGATGTAGCAAAAAACAGAGGATACAGGGCCAGAAAGGGCTCCACTGAAAGCGGTATCATGCACATGGCTATGATGGCAAAAAGATCTACGAAGAGTGATATGTACTGCATCCCCGACATGAACCTTTTCTTAAGCAGCGTATAGCTGATCATACCGCAGATATATACTATGAAGGCCGACAGCCTGAGCATAAGATCCCCGGTGTCCCTGCCCAGGATGTCGCATACTATGGCTATCATATTTGTGGTCTCTGCCGCCGCAAATACCCCCAGCCTGGCCATGATGCAATAAACTCCCATGATTCCTCCGCACATGGCCATGAGGTGATGTATGAGCACCTCACGGTCTATGCCCAGGGGCTCAGCTGAGGATATCATCGCCGTCTGCCTCTCCCTCGTCCATCAGGAATTCTCTTGAGGAGACACGCTTTGCCTGCCTTTCGTCCTCTACTAACTGTGAAAGCTGCTCCTTTACGTTCTCACAGTCCCTTATGTTTTTTATCTCAAAATCTCCAAGGCTCTGATCTGCACTGTATATCTTTATGGAACCCATACCCATGATGCGCTGCCACAGGCTGCGATGCAGGCTTACATCCGTGATACGGTACAGCCTCACCTCATCCTCCTTTGTAGAAAGCACTCCTGTCTTTATAAACAGCCTGTCCTTTGAAAAACCATATACTGTAAAGGTCCAGGGCAGTCCCAGGAAATTCCTCTTTCTTGCCCTCCATATAGTGTCCTGCATATGCTTACCTCCTGACTTTGTCTTATCATAGCAGACCGAGGGCCAGCTTTCAATAAGTGCTATTTCAATATATCTTCAATATATCTGTCTTTCATTCAATTTTACAGCAAAATTCCTGCCAGCTTGAACACATTTGCAAGCACTACGGTACACAGACCGCTTATGACTATGGAAAGGCTGCTCATGGCCCCCTCAACCTCTCCTGTCTCCATAGCCTTTGAGGTGCCTATGGCGTGAGCGGCCGTACCTATGGATATGCCCTTAGCCACCGGGTCGGTGATATGAAAAAGCTTCCATATCATGTCGGCGCTGACATTTCCAATAATGCCTGTAATAATGATCACAGCCGTTGTGATAACAGCTATGCCCCCAAGCTCCTCAGAAAGTCCTGCTCCTATGGCAGTAGTTATAGATTTTGGAAGCAGCGTCAGGTACTGCTACTCATCCAGGGAAAATATGCGACATAAAGCAAGTACGGAACAAAGGCTGGTCAGAACTCCTCCAAGTACGCCGCATATTATGGCCACAGGCTCCCTTTTAAGGAGCTCCAGCTTTTTATACATGGGCACTGCAAGACTGACGGTAGCCGGAGTGAGCAGATAGGACAGATAGCCTGCGCTCTTATTATAGACTTCCAGGTCTATGTCAAAAAGCAGCAAAAAAGCAATAACAGCTACTACGGCTGTAAGGAGAGGGTTAAGCAAAGCTGTATGGAAGCGTCTACTCAGCCTGTCTCCGGCAAAATATGCAGCCAGGCTTATGACTACTCCAAAGGTTGCAGATGAAGCAAGGAGCTCGTTCATATCTTTTTCTCCTCCTTTTGCTCCTCCACCTTAGCCTGTGCCTGGGCTGCATGTTCAGACTTTTCAAGTCCTTCCATCCCCTGCTCCGAACGAAGACTTAGCTCCGATTTGCTGCTGCGCCTGAGCATGACCTGGGTCAGCCTTCCGCTTACTATCATGACTATCCAGGTAGTGAGGGGCACTATGACCACAAGCGGAAGCAGCATGGGGCTGAGCTCCTCATATACTCCTATGAGCCCCACCGCCCCCGGTATAAACATAACAGGCATGATCTCTATAAGAAATCCTGCCGCATCCTTTACGGAATCGTACTTCAGTACGCCGCTCCACAGGAGCAGAAACAATATCACAAGCCCGTATATGCTCCCTGGTACAGGCAGGCTCACAAAGGATCTGATGAGCTCGCCCAGAAAGCTGATTGAAATTATCACTGCAAACTGCTTTACATATATCATAAACTTACCTTGATCCAGTTCCCGGATCCATGTCAAGAGAGGACAGCCTGGGCCGTCCCCTCTTTTTTTGATCCTTTAGTATATCCAGATACTTCAGGTCTCTGCTCAGCCTGTCTCAACTGAATATACAGCACACAGGGCTTTCAGTAGCTACAGCTCGGTCTGTGGCACTCAGCCTGCCACTCTCGCGGTCAAGCTCAAATTCAGTCATGGTGTCAGTCAGCTCGTTTGCCGCCCATATATTGCGTCCTTCGCCGTCAAAGCATATGAACCTCGGCTGCCTTCCTCCTGTCTTTATACAGCCGTAGTAGCTCAGTCTTCCACTGTCCCTTTTTTATTTAATTAACTTTCCCATGTAAAACCTGTTT
>CALWET010000011.1 GCA_944377385.1 uncultured Lachnospiraceae bacterium
CCTACTTCGAATATCTCTCCGCTCCACCTGTGTCTGAAGCAGGATCCTGCGGCAAACATAAATATATCTTTTTTTCGTCTGGTCTCCTCAGAAAATGTATCGGAATAAACAAATCCTGACCTTTTAATAAGAAGAAAGCCTGCTCCATCCAAAGCTTCTGAAAGCTCACTTTCAGCCGGCAAAGCAGTCGATATCAGCATGCAGTCTCCAGAGCCTTTTTCCAGGCCAGGGCTTTCATAATGAGATCATCCTCCTTGCCCCTGAGAACTTCAAATCTGCCTGCACCGCTGCTTTTTTCTCCGCCGATACCTGTGTAGGAAAGAGAAATAAGTATTTCTGAAAAGAGATCATATGCAGCCTCATCTTCATATCCTACTGTCAGATAAAGGCCACAATTCGAATCAAAAAAGAATTTCCCCACATGATAGGGTCGGCTGTCATCATTTTTCGGCACCTCAGCCTTTACTTCCCGCTTGCTTTTCCCTAAGCTGAGTCCGGTATAGCTGTCTATATCGATACAGCCCCTGAGATAGTCCTGAAGATCTTCTGAAAAAATATACTTGAGCTTTTTCAGCTTCTTTTTCCTTTCTGAAGATCCTTTATAAGACTCATCTCCTGACTCCATGTTGTATATCGGTCTTGGAAGCATGTATCTGTCGCACATGTACGGCAAAAGATCAGAAAAAATGATCCTGCCTGATGCTGCGGATTCATGCAGATCCCTTTCAAGGCCAAGCTTTATAGCCTCTATATACAGAGCGGAATAAAGGGAATCTGATCGAAATACAAGATCACTGTCATTCAACATTCCCTTTCCAAAATGTACTCCTGAGCTAAATTTCAATTAGCCATTGACATGCCAATTTTTTATAAAACCTTTAATTCTGTCCGGCAAACGGTATTGTCTAAAAGTTATAAGTATCTTTAGTTTTATACTATAAGGCAGAGTAAAAATATATAAAGATCGAGACCTTCACACATTTTAAGCATGAATGATCTCGATCCTGAAATGTAAATTTTCAGATATTAGTTGTGCTATCTGAAAACATATCGTTTTTTTCGGCGCACTATGTCTTACTTCATCTCATATACCACGGTCACGGATGCTGATGCCTCCACGGTACCGGGAAGCACTGCCATATCCAGAGCTGCCCCTCCTGCAGCTCTCTTCAGATTTGAAGCAGAGCCATACTCCATATATCCGTTTGTGCTGCTGTAGCGGGCACTGTCATTCGGCATATGCTCTTCTATGCTGACAATGCCTGAAAGCTCGGCTCCTGCATAGCCTGCAATGGCTGAGGCCTTTGCTTCTGCACGGGCAAGAGCCTTGTTAAGAGCCTCTTCATAGGCTCCGTCATATCCACTTGAAAAATATCTGATGGAATTTATGGTATTTACCCCATGATCCAGTGCTCCGGAAAGCATCTCACCTACCTTTCCGGCAGGTACATCCGTAAGCTTGATGGTAGTATCCATCCTGTAGCCGGTAAGCTTGGTCTGCTGATTTGAATAATCATACTGGGGATATAAGCCTATATCCGAGGTACTGATGGACTCATCGGCGTATCCAAGGGATCTAAGGTATTCCAGTATTTCGTTTACTGCATCTGAGCACTGAGCTGTGACCTCGTCTATGGTTGCTGCATCCTTTGTGACACCAAACCCAAGCTCCGCCATATCCGGTGTCAGCTTCATGCTTTCGCTGGCCTCTACAGATATGGTATTTGAAGTGCTTTGTGCCGGTGCCTGCAGCTTTACCTCTGCCTCCTGAGAGGATACCGCCTTATCAGATGATGCGGTCCCTGTGCTCCCTCCCTTGCAGGCCGTAAGGGCCAGGGCTCCCAGTGCCGCTACCGCAGCTATATAACAGGCTTTCTTTTTCATGATCTCTTCCTTTCCGATACATATGTGTTATTCATGGCGCCCTTTTTCAGCATCAATGTATCTTTGCTTTATATAATATATACGAACAAGGCCCGGAAAGCTTTCAAAAAAAAGGTAATTTTCAGATCATAGAGCAAAGCAAAAAGCGCTTCTCAGCTCATCGCTGAAAGGCGCTTTCATTTTGAATACATATCCTTGCCGGGATCAGTCGTCCTTGTTTTCCTGTATCAGGATCTCGTCAGGATCTATAAGTCCCAGCCTGTCTCTGGCTACTTCCTCGATATACTGCTTCGTACCTACATATTTTTTCCGCTGTTCCAGCTCCTCGGTACGCTCATGCTCAGCATCTATCTGCTCCTGCAGCTTGGCCTCCCTTTCGATATATGACTGCTCCTGCTCACGGAGATCAGCACTGCGCATGTTGGTAAGTCCGGCCAGCACGCCCACGAAAAACAAAAGCCCGATCGGGAAAAACAGCCTCTCCCTTATGCTTTCTTTTTTTTCATGCCTTCTGCGTGCCATAGCCTTCCTCAAATATACCTGAACATATTTTGTGCTTCATCCTTTTTGACCGTCTCAGCTACGGACAGGACCTCAACGCTC
This sequence comes from uncultured Lachnospiraceae bacterium, assembly GCA_944377385.1. Taxonomy (GTDB): domain Bacteria; phylum Bacillota; class Clostridia; order Lachnospirales; family Lachnospiraceae; genus Avilachnospira. The sequence goes on from CALWET010000011.1 coordinate 2,488, forward strand.
TGGACCTTTTCTCCAAACCTGAGCTCTATCCTGTCTCCGACCTTGACATCATATGAAGCCTTCTGTACCCTGCCGTTTACGCTGACCCGGCCTGCATTGCAGGCATCACAGGCCACAGTACGGCGTTTTATAAGCCTTGAGACCTTCAGATACTTATCCAGGCGCATAGATTACTTGTTTACAGACTCCTTGAGAGCCTTTGCGGGAGTGAACTTCACTACCTTGCATGCAGGAGAATTCATCTGCTCTCCAGTCCTGGGATTGCGAACAGTCCTTGCGTTTCTCTCGTTGCACTTGAAGGAGCCGAGATCAGGAAGCTGAATCCTGCCGCCCTCTGCCAGATCCTCGCTCATAACTGCAACCAGTGCCTTCAGGACCTTGTCTACATCCTTCTTTGTAACCTCGCTCTTCTCAGCAACAGCGCTGACCAATTCGTTCTTATTCATTTAGAATTGTCCTCCATAAAGAATTTGACAATACAGAAGTATTTACTTACTGCTTTGTAGTATCGTTATAAGGGTTTTTACATCTTTTGTCAAGCAAAATGGCTTAAAATGGGCTTTATGACTTATCCTTCCTGATCAGTGCAGACAATAGGTCCTGTGCCTTCTGAAGCATGAAGAAAGCATCTGCATGTACGGTATTCCTTTCCTCATACATAAATCTGGGCTTTTGTCCACCCATAAATCGCAGCCGTCCCCGCTCAGCAGTTATAAGCTCAGGCACTGCATCCACATTTATATCAGCCTCTGGATACATCTCTATGGTAAAGCCGGATCTTCTGACAGAGATATCCGTGGCATAGGCCCTATGTCCCGTCATCTTCAGCCTGGCTACCATAAGCAGATTCTCCACCGGAGCAGGTATGTCTCCAAAGCGGTCCGTAAGCTCATCCGCAGCATCCATATAATCCTCTTCTGAGCGTATATCCGAGATCCTCTTGTAAATATCCAGCTTCTGATACTCATCAGGTATGTACTCGTCGGGTATATATGCGTCTATGTCACAATCGACCGTAGTCTCAAACTCCGGTCCCTCCTTCTGATCTCCCCTCAGGAGCCTGACAGCCTGCCTCAGCAGCTTGCAGTAAAGCTCATAGCCCACGGCCTCCATCTGACCATGCTGCTCTGCTCCCAGCACATTTCCGGCTCCCCTGATCTCCAGATCCCGCATGGCTATCTTTATGCCTGAGCCCAGCTCAGTGAACTCTCTGATGGTACGCAGGCGCTTTTCCGCCTCCTCTGAAAGCACCTTGTCCTTCCGATACATCAGGAAAGCATAGGCAGTACGATCCGAACGTCCCACACGTCCCCGTATCTGATACAGCTGAGACAGTCCCATCCGCTCTGCCCCATCAATGATAAGGGTATTTGCATTTGGTATATCGAGTCCGGTCTCTATGATGGTGGTAGAGACCAGCATGTCTATCTCTCCTGAGACAAAGCCCATCATGACCTTTTCCAGCTCGGATTCGTGCATCTGCCCGTGGGCGTATTCTATCCTGATGTCCGGGAGCAGGCTCCTGAGCTTTGCCGTCTTGTCCTCTATGCCCTTGACCCTGTTATAGACATAAAAGACCTGCCCGCCTCGCTGGATCTCGCGGCTTGCCGCCTCCCTGACGAGCTCGTCATTATATTCCATTACATAGGTCTGTACCGGCAGCCTGTCCATTGGAGGCTCTTCAAGTATGGAAAAATCCCTGATCCCTGAAAGGGACATATGCAGCGTCCTGGGAATGGGAGTGGCCGTCAATGTCAGCACATCCACATTTGTCTTGATCTGCTTTATCTTTTCTTTATTAGCTACTCCGAAGCGCTGCTCCTCGTCTATGATAAGCAGTCCCAGATCTTTAAAGCCCACATCCTTTGACAAAAGACGATGTGTGCCAATGACGATATCTACCCTGCCGTTTTTCAGCTGCTGTGCGACCTTTTTGTTTTCGGCAGCTGATCTGAAGCGTGACATCATCTCTATATTGACAGGAAAGGAAGCCATCCTTTCCCTGAAGGTCTCGTAATGCTGTCTGGCCAGTATGGTGGTAGGCACCAGAAAGGCAGCCTGTTTACCCTCCTGCACCACCTTAAATGCAGCTCTCAGAGCTATCTCTGTCTTGCCGTAACCCACATCTCCGCAGACCAGCCTGTCCATGATCTTTCCGCTTTCCATGTCAGCCTTTACGGCCTCGATGGCACTGATCTGATCCTCAGTCTCCTCGTAGGGAAAAAGCTCCTCGAATTCCTTCTGCCATACTGTATCCGGCCCATATTTGTAGCCCTGATCAGAATATCTTTTTGCATAAAGGTCGATCAGCTCCCGGGCTATATCCCTGACGGCATGGGTGACCCTGGTCTTTGTTTTCTGCCATTCCGTACCGCCAAGCCTGTTCAGCCTGGGGTGTTTTCCCTCGGTGCCGGAGTATTTCTGTACAAGTTCGAGCTTTGTGGCAGGCAGATACAGATTTCCTCCGTCAGCATATTCTATCTTGATATAATCCTTGCCGGCGCCTTCCCTTTCTATATGCTCTATGCCCCTGTATATGCCTATACCATGGCTCTCGTGGACTACCAGATCTCCGGGGCTGAGCTCATTTAGGCCTGCTATGGCCTCTCCCGCCGTTGCCTTGTCGCTTTTGCGCTTTTTGCGCTTTTTCACTGATCCGAACATATCGCTCTCAGTGATGAGCACATACCTGATATCAGGGTAAGCAAAGCCCTCCGTCAGATCTCCCCAGGTCACCTCTGTATCCCCTGGTTTCAGCTCCTCCCCTGAGGCTGTATCAGGCACATAGGCTCTTATGCCATACTGGCGGAGATTTTCCGCAAGCCTTGACATCCTGGTCCTTGAGGGAGTCAACACCGTAATGCGGTACTTCTGCTCCTGATAATGCTTCAGGGCATTTATGAACATTTCAAAGCTTTCCTTATATGAGCCTGCAGCCGCCGTTTTAAAGCTGAACTGCTTTTCAGCTCCAAACTCGCCTAGGCTTTCATCCATGGCACTCAAAAGCAGGGAGCGTCTCTCCTTCAGCATCCCGAATATCTCAGAGGCAGGATATATGTTGCTGACCATATCCTGGTCGGGCTTTATCCCCTTTTCGAGCCGTCTTTCCATACTTTCAGAAAACTCCAGCTCAACGGCCTCAGCCCTCTCTTTAAGACGCACCGGCTCATCAAGCACCACCAGGCTGTCCTCGGAAAGATATTCCAGCAGAGAGACCTCGGCCCTGTCCGACCCTTTTTCATCGGCCTGATATACAGTCACAGCTTCAAGCCTGTCCCTTGAACGCTGACTATCTATATCAAAGCTCCTTATGGTATCTATCTCCTTGTCAAAGAACTCTACACGAAATGGCTGCTCATCCGTTACCGGATAAATGTCTATGATACCGCCTCTGACTGAAAACTCGCCCCTCATCTCGACCCTGGGCACCCGTTCATAAGACATCTTTGACAGAAGCTTCGCAAGCTCCTGCGGATCTATGACCATGGCCTCGTAAAGCCTGAGGCTTTTTCCGGCAATGCTTTCTTTGGGAGCTATCCTGTCCATAAGGGCATCTATGGTGGTGATGATCACCCCTGCGCTTTTTTCCACAAGCTGTTTGAGGGCCTGCATCCTTTCATTTGTGATGTATCCGCCCCTTACATCAGAGCTGTAAAAAAGCAGGTCTCTGGCAGGATATATGCAGGTATCCTTTTCAAAATTTCTGAAATCATTAAATAAAGGGGTGAGAGCCTTCTCATCCCTGCATATGTAAAGCACCCAGCCCCTATCATGCCAGAGGCCGCTCACGAGCTGTATCTTCTGGGAGCTCATGCATCCTGTAGCACTCACCGGAGCATTGCCTTTTTCAAGCTCCTTTGAAAGCTCCCTATATTCACTAAGCAAAGGTAAAGGATCAAACATATTATTCTATCTTCATTCCGTTAAATCTGTTCATGGCCTCGGGGACTCCGTCATCAACTATACATAGGGCTGCTCTGGCAGCCTCCATGCAGGCGCTCTGCATGATCTCAGCCTCCTCCTTTGAAAACCTGCCCAGCACATGAGAGATCATATCCTCTGAAGGCTTGAGGCCGCCTACTCCTATCCTGACTCTTGGAAATGCCTCGGTACCAAGACAGGCTATGATGCTCTTTATCCCATTGTGGCCTCCTGCAGAGCCCGAGCCTCTTATCCTGAGCCTTCCGCAGTCAAAGTTTATATCGTCATACAAAATTATGATACGGGATGCATCTATCCCGTACCAATTTGCAGCTGCGGCTACAGCCTCTCCGGAATTATTCATATATGTCATGGGTTTAAGCAAGAGAAGCTTTTCTCCTCTATATGATGCACTGGCAGCAAGCCCCTTGAAACGTTTATCCCTTATCTCGACATTCAAAAGCACCGCAAGCCTGTCTACAGCCATAAACCCGGTATTGTGTCTGGTCCCTTCATATTTTTTATCTGGATTTCCAAGTCCCGCAATTAAATACATCTACTATATCGTCCTTAACTTTAAAAATAATGCAAAATATCTTTTAGCATATCCATGCTCCTGACAATAATATCAGGAGCATAGATCAAAAAGCAAAGCCTCAGTTTTTTATTTATGATATTTCCTGTCTGAGTCCCTTTACCTCATCCAGACTAAGGAATGTGCTCATAGCTATATCCTCGTCAGAGAGTTTGTTTAGTCCAATAAGAGTCTTGGCTGTACGAATATTCTGAGCCTTCACTGCCTCTTTCCGTATCTCCTTCTTCCATTCCTCTACCGCTCTGCTCATGGCTCCTCCCTCCTTTTTAAGCTGTTTATCCTTAAACTTTCCCGTCTGCTCCGACAATATCCTGTAATTCATAGCCCTTGGTTCACTGCACCCAAGGTCATGTATCAGCCTTCCTATGGCATCCTCTCCACGGTATCTCCCGTTTACATATATGATATGGGCCCCGTCATTAAATTCCTCGTCGGTCTCCTTTATCTTCCTCTCAACATGGTATAGCGGAAGTCCCCTTCCGTATATGTCCTCATCTGTGATGAATATGACATATATCTCCCTCAGCTCCTCATGCCTCTCTCCCTTCCTGGAGATGCTGGCATCCATCAGGCTCGCATTGTACCTCGCTCTCCTGGGTATGGCTCCCCGCTCATCCCTTTGGATCTCGATATCATAGCTCCTGCCCTTTGCATCCTCGGCATATATATCAAAGATGACTCCTCTCCCATGCAGGCCCTTTAGTGCATGCTGTGTATGAAGCTCCTTTATTTGTATATCGCTCCGTCCAAGTATAACCTGTATGATTAGCTCTGCACAGGCCTTTCCTCCTTCAGCACTGAAGCAGACATTCATGAAGATATCATCCATCAGGCTGAGCTCCTTTATGAGCTCCTGGTCTCTGAGCTCTGGCCTAACTTTGCTGTCACTGGACTTTCTCATGGGGCCTGGCCCCATATGTGGCCTTGGCTTTGATCCTTCCCTATGCAATTTTCCTCCTCCTTATTTTATCATTTTTCCTCTGGGATGTATATGTCTGATGCGCTGGATAAGATGATCTTAGAGATATAAAGATATTTTCAGACATTTAAGATATTCAGAAGTATTTAAAGTATAAGGAAACAGGCTTGACCTGTCTATTGGGATAATATACAAAAAACAGGCATAGTTTTTGACAGTAAAGAAAGGAGCTCCCTCAGTACATCTTCGTACCAAGGTCACTCCTTTCCTACATGGTGTTTTATTTCCTTCTCTGTAGCTGGAGCCCTCAAACTCTGTTATCCAGCCCTTAAACCTTTACCTTATCTAATAGGAAGCTATCTATAGGAGGCCTTTATCTATAGGAAGCCTCCAGTATGTCCATCACATCCTGATCAGTGATGGGCATGAATTCATTCTGGTAGCCCTTGTGATTATGAGAAAGTCTGACCACCTCAGGAAAATCCTCTCTACGTATGCCGCTGTCGCTCATCTTCAGATCCCCTACTCCGCAGGCATCCATGAGTTTTTTAAGCTCGGCAGTAAAGGCTCCGGGAGCCTTGGGATCAGGAGAACCCATGGCCTCTGCCATGTCTGCCATGCGTTCCGCAAGCTCCGGTTTTGTTTCGCAATAGCTGAAATATGCAGGAGCGATCAGCAAAAGTCCAAGGCCATGTACCAGATCCTGATAAACTCCTGATAGGGCATGCTCCATGGCATGCTCTACGGTCAGAGACCCAAAGGTCAGACAAAGCCCTGCCTCTGTATTTGCCCAGGCCATCTGCTCTCTGGCCTCCATGTCATTGCCATCCTCATAGGCCCTCGGCAGATACTTCGTCACCCTTTTGATGGCATCAAGGGCCAGGGGATCCACTGCATAGCTCTGTATCCTGCTTATATAGCACTCTGCAACATGGAAAAATACGTCAAAGCCCTGGTAAACGGTATAGAGCTTTGGCACGCTTACCATCAGCTCGGGATCAACTATACTGAGCACAGGAAAGGATTTAGGAGTTCCAAAGCCTATCTTTTCATTGAGCTCCACATTTGTAATGACTGCTCCTGCATCCGCCTCAGAGCCTGTTCCTGCAGTGGTGGTGATCGCTACCAGTGGCAGAGGATCATGCTCTATGGGCAGGCCCTTTCCGGAGCCGGTCCTCACGTAATCCCAATAGTCTCCGTCATTGGCTGCCATCAGTGCTATGGCCTTGCCCGCATCTATGGCGCTTCCGCCTCCAAGGGCAACTATCATATCACAGCCCTCAGACCTGGCAAGGTCAGCTCCCTCCATGACATTGTCCTTTGTGGGATTCTGAAGGACCCTGTCATAAAGTACATGCTCAGCTCCTGCAAGCTCCAGCTCCTTTACAAGCCGGTCCAGATAGCCCAGGCGCTTTGCACTCCTGCCGTTTGTCATTACTATGAGAGCCTTTTTCCCTGGGAGCTTCTTTTCATGAAGCCTTGACAAAGAGCCGCATCCAAATTCTATGTCGGTCGGTATATAAACTGAAAAATTCATATATGTCCTTTCAAAAATCATTTAGAGGCATTTGCCGCGATCTGTATCGCATCCCATACTGACGCAAAGGGAGGCGCATAGCCAAGATCCATAAATCCAAGCTCCTCTGTGGTCATGCCCCTGTCAACGGCACAGGCAAACACGTCAATTCGGAGTGCTGCCTCCTTTTCACCCATGATCTGGGCTCCAAGTATGACCTTGGTATCGGGATCATAGATCAGTTTGATGGTCAGCTCCTTGGGATCAGGATAGTACCTGGCATGGGATCTGGACTTGACTGTCTTTGTCTTATATTTCATACCTGCCCTTTCGGCAGCCTTTTCCGTAACTCCCGTGCAGGCAAACTCCATGTCCATCACTCTCAGCATCGAGGTGCCTATCGCACGATCAAAGCATACCTGCTTGCCTACGGCACTGTCTCCTACCAGACGTCCCTGCTTGTTGGCATTCGTTCCAAGAGGCAGATAGACATTTTCCTTCAGTATCCTGTGCCATACCGTTGCACAGTCTCCTGCTGAAAATACGTCAGGATCTGAAGTCCTCATGGCTGTATCTGTGATGATGGCTCCGTTCCTCAGCTTGTCCACATCTATAAAGGCAGTGTTGGGCCTTACTCCTATGGCCATGATGGCCACATCAGCCGGATAGCTGCCCTTGTCGGTCTCCACGGCAGTCAGTTTCCCGTCCTCACCCGTAAAGCCAGTGACCTTTTCTCCCAGGCACAGCTCAACTCCATGCTTTTTAAGCTCAGCTGCTGCCGCATCACCAAACTCATCATCAAAGGTAGTCAGCACATGATCCATGGCCTCTACGAGCCTCAGCTCCTTTACCTTTCTGAGCAGACATGCCTCTGCGATCTCAAGGCCTATATATCCGCCTCCTATGATAACGACTCTCTTGTCTTCAGAAAGCGCAGCCTTTAATGCTGCCGCATCCGGCAGAGTTTTAAGTGTATATATGCCTGAAAGCTCTGTGCCGGGCAGAGGAGGAACTATGGCCGAGGAGCCTGAGGTCACGATCAGCTTGTCATAGCTTTCGGTAAACTCATTGCCCTCACAGGTACCATGGACGGTCTTATGCTCTCTGTCCACTTTGTCTACCATACTGTGAAGCCTTACATCCACGCCCTGCTCTCTGAACACCTCTACAGGCCTTATACGCATAAGATCTATGTCAGGGTTCAGATCAGCCACATAATAAGGCATGCCGCAGGCTCCATAGGATACATCTCCTGATTTTTCCAGAACGATGACCTCATTTTCCGGAGCCTTCCTCTTTATACGTGAGGCAGCGCTCATACCGGCTGCATTGCCGCCTATTATAACTATCTTCATATGCATTACTCCAAAAGCTTATTTTTTAAGCACGAATACAGGCCTTGCATAGCCCTCGCCGTCTATAAATCTCACCTCTACCGGAAGTCCGCATTTAAGCTCGGAGAGCTCGCAGTCAACTATATTGGAAACGAGCCTTGCCCCTTCCTTGAGATCTACCTCTGCCACCACATAAGGCACCTTGTCAGCCACTGAAGGATGGAAGGGCTTGTGGTATATGGCATAGGAATATATGAC
>CALWET010000012.1 GCA_944377385.1 uncultured Lachnospiraceae bacterium
AAAAAAATGAGCCTCCGGACAGCCTGTACAACTTTGTACAACTGTTTGAGGGGCTCAAAGTTTTATATACTTAGATTTTAGAGAGGCGACGACCGGATTTGAACCGGTGATCAGGGTGTTGCAGACCCACGCCTTACCGCTTGGCTACGTCGCCTTGAGCCTATTCATTTTATCGTATATCTGCATTGAAGTCAAGGCTATTTCTGCCATCAGGGCATATTCTTTTTTCCTAACCGGAAACTCTTGTGATTCTGCTTCAATAATTTAATCCATTAAAGCCAAATTTTATTGAAATTTCCATCTTTTCAAAATTTTTATACGGCAGTATAATGAACGAGTTTTTTAAAATCTGATCAGAATTATAAGGACCAGTTTTTATGCAGCGAGGTTTGCAGTGACATCATTTACGCCTAAAAAGTCCATAAGCCGTGTATTAAAGAGGGAGTTTTGAGCCGCTTGGCTTAAAGCCCCCTTTTTTAATAAAAAAATTTCAAAGAAGGAGGAAGTTGCTATGTGTACGATATTCGGATACCAGGGACAGGATCTGAGCTATGAAGATGTAAAGCTCTGCCTCAAGCCTACCATATCCAGGGGACCAGATGACTGGAGGATAAGGGCCGTAAATAACAGGGCCTGGCTTGGATTTCAGAGGCTTGCCATCATGGATCTTTCTGACAGCGGGATGCAGCCCTTTGAGCTTTGCGGCAGCATGCTGGTCTGCAACGGCGAGATCTATGGCTTCAGGCCCATAAGAGATGAACTTATAAGAAAGGGCTACAGCTTTAATGGCAGCTCAGACTGTGAGATACTGCTTCCTCTTTACAGAGAATATGGCAAGGCTATGTTTTCCATGCTGGACGCAGAATTTGCCCTGATCATTTATGACGCTGAAACAGGAGAACTGGTGGCTGCCAGAGACCCTATAGGCATCAGGCCCCTTTATTATGGCTACAGGCAAAATGGAGGTATAGCCTTTGCTTCTGAGCCAAAGCAGCTTATAGGCATATGCAGGAGGGTCATGCCCTTCCCGCCGGGACACTATTATGCTGACGGAAGCTTTATACAGTATACAGACATCACCAGATCCTGTCCGGAGCTCAGGAGCAGCGATCTGGATGTGGTATGCAGGAATATCCGAGAAAAGCTCATAGCCGGAGTTGAAAAACGGCTCGATGCCGATGCACCGCTTGGTTTTTTGCTGTCAGGCGGCCTGGACAGCTCACTGGTATGCTCCATAGCCTCCCGCATACTGAAAAAGCCTATCAGGACCTTTTCCATAGGGATGGCCACGGATGCCATAGATCTTAAATATGCAAGGCAGGTTGCTGACTATCTTGGGACCGAGCATCATGAGTTTTTTATGGATGAGCAGGATGTCAAAAATACGTTAAGGGAGCTTATATATGTGCTTGGCACCTATGACATCACCACCATCAGGGCCAGCATGGGCATGTATCTGATGTGCCGCGGCATACATGAGACTACTGACGTAAGAGTCCTGCTTACGGGAGAAATATCAGACGAGCTCTTTGGCTATAAATATACTGATTTCGCTCCCAGCCCAGAGGCCTTTCAAAAGGAAAGTGAAAAGCGGATCAGAGAGATCCATGCCTATGATGTGCTGAGGGCTGATCGCTGCATAGCCTCAAACAGCATGGAGGCCAGAGTGCCCTTTGGAGATCTGGATTTTGTAAGGTACGTGATGTCCATAGATCCAAAACTCAAGCTCAACAGTCATGGCATAGGCAAATATCTGCTTCGCAGAGCCTTCAGCGGGGACTGGCTTCCTGAAACGATATTATGGAGGGAAAAGGCTGCCTTTTCAGATGCTGTAGGACACAGCCTGGTGGATGACCTGAAGGATCTGGCCGAGAAAGAATATCCCGGGGATGACTGGAGAGAGAAATGCAGAAAATATGACTACGCTCCGCCTTTTACAAAGGAATCTCTTATGTACAGAGAGATATTTGAGGAGCTTTATCCAGGACAGGACGAGATGATCCCGGGATACTGGATGCCAAATAAGGACTGGGAGGGCTGCAATGTGGATGACCCTTCGGCAAGAGTGCTTTCCAATTACGGAAAAAGCGGAGAATGAGGTCTGATCCGTGATCAGCTCGGATCAGAGGGCAAGGCATGCCGCATGAAAAAGCGGAGCAGAAAGCGAGGCATTTTTATGGCAAAATACATATTTGTTACGGGAGGCGTTGTATCCGGCCTTGGAAAGGGCATAACGGCGGCGTCCCTCGGAAGGCTGCTCAAGGCCAGAGGCCTGAAGGTGGCCGCACAGAAGCTGGATCCCTATATAAATGTGGATCCCGGGACCATGAGCCCCCTTCAGCATGGAGAGGTGTTTGTCACCGAGGACGGAGCGGAAACGGATCTGGACCTGGGACACTATGAAAGGTTTATAGATGAGGATCTGAACAGGTATTCCAATCTGACCACAGGCAGGGTATACAGCAATGTCCTTGAAAAGGAAAGAAAGGGAGAGTATCTTGGACATACTGTACAGGTCATACCTCATATCACGGACGAGATAAAGGGATTTATATATGCCCTTCAGAAAAAGACCTCAGCCGACATAGTCATTACCGAGATCGGAGGTACTGTCGGAGACATAGAGTCCCAGCCCTTTCTCGAAGCCATAAGGCAGATAGGTCAGGAGCTGAAAAGGGAGGACAGGCTGTACATTCATGTTACGCTGATACCCTATCTTGAGGCCTCAGGAGAGCATAAGTCAAAGCCGACCCAGCACTCTGTCAGGGAGCTGAGGTCCTACGGCATCAGTCCTGACATCATAATAGCCAGGAGCGACAGGCCCGTGGAGCGGGAAGTACTTGACAAGATCGCACTTTTCTGCAATGTTAAAAAGGATTGTGTGATAGAAAATCTGACGCTGCCATCCATATATGATGCCCCTTTGGCACTGGAAGGGGCAGGCCTGGCGGCAAATGTCCTGAGAGAGCTGGGGCTTGGTGATGATACGGACTGCGACCTTAGAGACTGGGAAAAGATGGTATATAATATCCATCATCCTGAGAGCCGTATCAACATAGCTTTGGTGGGTAAATATGTTTCCCTTCATGATGCCTATCTCTCAGTGACTGAGGCCCTCAGACACGGAGGGTGGTATAATAAGGCCGAGGTCTGCATCTCCTATGTGGACAGCGAAGGCATTACCGAGGAAAATGCAGGCGAGCTGCTTGGCCCAGCCGATGGGATCATCATTCCTGGAGGCTTTGGGGACCGGGGCACCGAGGGCATGATCACGGCGGCAGCCTTTGCAAGGAGCAGAGGCATACCCTTCCTGGGACTCTGCCTTGGTATGCAGATAGCCTGCATAGAATTTGCCAGAAATGTACTTGGCTATAGCGACGCAAATTCCAGTGAGCTGGATCCGGATACCAGCCATCCCGTGATAGACATCATGCCGGACCAGAAAAAGGTCGATAAAAAGGGAGGCACCATGAGGCTTGGAGCCTGGCCCTGTGTCGTAAGAGATGGCAGCAGGCTGTCCCGGATATATAAGGACAGCATGGGAGAGGATCATGTCATATATGAAAGACACAGGCATCGCTATGAATTCAACGACGATTATATAGAGGCCTTTGAAAAGGCAGGGATGCTCCTTAGCGGGAGATCTCCGGATGGAAGGCTTGTAGAGGCAGTGGAGCTTGAGGGTGCAGCCTTTTATGTAGGCGTACAGTACCATCCGGAGTTTAAAAGCAGGCCCCAAAGGCCGCATCCATTGTTTTCAGCATTTATTTCGGCAGCAAGATCAGCAAGAAAAAGCTTTGATAAAGAGGAGGAAAGATTATGAGTGAGAGCCGTATAACAGAGATCTTTGGAAGTATGGTGTTTAATGAATCAGAAATGAAAAAAAGCCTTCCCAAGCATGTTTTCAATGAGCTTCAAAAGACCAGGAAGGAAGGCAAGGCTCTCAATCAGGAGATAGCGGATGTAGTCGCTTCCGCCATGAAGAACTGGGCCATTGAAAAGGGCGCTACCCATTTTACTCACTGGTTTCAGCCCATGACCGGCTTTACGGCAGAGAAGCATGATTCTTTTATAAATGTGGATGACGGGGGGAGGGTCCTGCTTGAGTTTTCAGGCAAGGAGCTTTTAAAGGGCGAGCCCGACGCTTCCAGCTTTCCCTCAGGAGGGCTCAGGGCCACCTTTGAGGCCAGGGGCTATACGGCCTGGGATCCGACCTCAGATGCTTTTATAAAGGAAAAGACCCTTTGCATTCCCACGGCCTTCTGTTCCTATAATGGAGAGATACTTGATAAAAAGACCCCGCTGCTCCGCAGCATGGATGCATTGAGCAGAGAGGCCTGCAGGGTTCTCAGGCTTATGGGCAAGTCTCCAAAGAGAGTATCGGTCTCCCTTGGATGTGAGCAGGAATATTTCCTTATAGACAGCAAGGATTACGCAAAGAGGCCAGACCTGAAGCTTTGCGGCAGGACGCTTTTTGGTGCTCCCTCACCAAAGGATCAGCAGCTTGGAGATCATTACTTTGGTTCTCTTCGCACCAGGGTAAAGGCATTCATGGAGGATCTGGATGAGGAGCTTTGGAAGCTGGGGATATATGCCAGGACAGAGCACAACGAGGTGGCTCCCTGTCAGCATGAGCTTGCGCCTATTTACACGGTATGCAATATAGCAGCAGATCAGAATGAGCTGACCATGGACATAATGAAGAAGGTGGCCGAAAGGCATGGTTTTGCCTGTCTGCTCCATGAAAAGCCCTTTGCCGGCATAAACGGTTCAGGAAAGCATAACAACTGGTCTCTCTGCACTGACGACGGAGAAAACCTTCTGAAGCCCGGAAAATCACCGGCAGAAAACAGACAGTTCCTGCTCATGCTTGCCGCAGTCATAAAGGCTGTGGATGATTATGCGGATCTGATCAGGGTATCCGTGGCAACTGCTGGAAATGATTGCAGGCTTGGAGGACATGAGGCTCCTCCGGCAATAGTTTCCGTATACATTGGAGACACTCTGGAAAAAGTAGTGGAATCCATCATAAAGGGAGAGGTATATCAGAATACCGACTATGGCAAGCTGGATACAAAGACCTTGGCTCTGCCGGAGATACCCAAGGACAATTCCGACAGGAACAGGACCTCGCCCTTTGCCTTTACCGGAGAGAAATTTGAGTTCCGTATGCCGGGAGCATCCATGAATGTATCCTGCATGAACATCATGCTCAATACTGCCGTGGCAGAGAGCCTCAGGCAGTTTGCCGACGAGCTGGAAGGGGCAGGCTCAGACAGCATATGTGAGACCATAGACCGTATCGTAAAAAGAGAATTTACTGACCACAAGCGAATCATCTTCAACGGCAACGGCTATGGTGAAGAATGGGTAGAAGAGGCAAGGCGCAGAGGGCTCCTGAATCTCAGGAACACTCCTGAAAGCCTCAAGCACTTTGTTACGGAAAAAAATCTCGAGCTTTTCAGCCGCCATGGAGTATATAACCGTTCGGAGATGCAGGCAAGGCACGACATAACCCTTGATGAGTATGTAAAGACCAAGGCCATAGAAGCTGAGACCATGATATACATGTCAGATAAGATGATATTCCCTTCAGTCCTCAGGTATATCACCGATCTTGCCGCAGGACTCAAGAGGGTCAAGGAGCTTGGGCTTATAAATGATGAGGATCTGGAGCTCATCCAGGGCTTTGTCACCAGGCTCAAGGAGCTGAGGAGCAGCACGGAGCAGCTTTCAGAGCTCATGAAGCATGTCCCTGAGACCGTGGACGAAGCAGGAGATTATATTATAGGTCAGATAGTTCCTGTCATGGATAGGATCAGGTATGCTGCTGATGAGCTGGAAAAGAAAGTAGCAAAGGACTACTGGCCTTATCCAGATTATGCTGATATACTCTTTTATACATAAGCCAGTCATATCAGCTCATCCTTGAGGCAGAGCAGGCATAGTGCTGCCGGAGGGAGAAGATCATGAAAAAGGACCTGATCAGGGAATACTTTTCAATACCAAATCTGCTGGGCTATCTTAGGATAGCCCTTATTCCATTGTACCTTTATGTATATATGTCAGCAAAGGATGTGGAGGACTATTATACTGCGGCAGCGATCATGGCCGTATCATTTTTGTCTGATCTGCTGGATGGAAAAATAGCCCGCCGCTTCAATATGGTCACCGAATTCGGAAAATTCCTGGATCCTCTGGCGGACAAGCTTACCCAGGCTGCCCTGGCCCTGAGCTTTATGTTCAGGTTCCCCGTCATGATCCTCCTGTTTTTGATACTTGCCATAAAGGACCTTACGCTTCTTTTTCTCGGCATATATTTTTACAGGCGGGGGATAAAGGTGCTCAATGAGGGTGCCGAGATGCACGGCAAGATATGCACCTTTGTGCTGGACATATCCATGCTGGCCATCCTCTTTATGCCAAAGGCCTCACATACTGTTGTCAGCCTGATCACTGCATTATGTGTGAGCTTCATGCTGTATTCGTTTGTACGCTACCTTATGGATTATAAAAGGGCCTTTGCTGATTTAAAGGATATTGACCTTTAAAGAGGTTCGTGTTATTGTCTGTCCAAAAGAAAGAATAGATATGACTATATGATACGAGGATAGAATCATGATAAAAGGCTCAGTATATAAATCGATGCTCAGAGCCATGGCCCTTGGAGGGACCATAGCTCTGCTTTTCTGTATACCCGCTTTTGCGGCAAAAAGCTTAGGCTATGTGGATTCCGGTCCCGGCGTGGGGCTTTACGAGGATGTGTCAAATGAAAATACAGCTTCAGATGCTTCAACTGCGGGGACAGGTGCACAGGGAACAGATATGACTTCGGATGCTGCTGCCTCTCAGGGAGCAGAGGGCAGCAATGCCATTGATCCCTCGCTCCTGCCTGATATAGAGATCAGCTATGCGGCCTTTGTGCACGGCGGAAGCTGGAGCCTGGATACACCGGATCATACGGTGGTAAAGGCTCCTACGGGCGGCTATCTGACAGCTTTCAGGGCCTATCTCAAAGGCGTTCCTGAAGGCATGGATCTTGGAGTTTCCTATGCGGTAAATCTGAGCGGGTCCTGGTGGCTCCCGGAATCCTCCAATGGGGGAGAAAACGGGGGACCTGGAGGTGATGCTCCCCTGGAGGGAGTCAGATTTTGGCTTACCGGAGCAGATGCTGCAAATTATGACATATGCTACAGAGTCCTTCAAAATGGGACCTGGACCGACTGGGTGCGTAACGGAGAGACTGCTGGAACAGTCAGTGCAGCCATATGGATCGAAGGCTTTGCGGCTTCTGTAGTGAAAAAAGGCGCTGAGCCTCCCCAGATGGAGGAAAGGGCCGTGGATCCCTCAAGGCCCATGATCGCCCTGACCTTTGACGATGGGCCAAGTGCCTCCGTTACCGGAAGGATACTGAATTCACTGGAGCAAAACGGCGGACGGGCCACGTTCTTTGTGGTGGGCAGTAGGGTCAGCAGCAATGCTCCGACTATACTCAGAGCCTGGCAGCTTGGCTGCGAGATAGGCAATCATACCTATGGACATAAGTATATTTCAAAGATAGGAGCAGATGGCATCAGAAATGAGCTGGGCTCCACAAACCAGCTTATTGCTTCGGTGACAGGGGTATCTCCGGTGCTCATGAGGCCTCCGGGAGGCTTCTATGATTCCGCCTCTCTTTCCGTGGTAGGAGAGCTTGGGATGTCTGCCATCATGTGGTCCATAGATACCAGGGACTGGCAGCACAGGAATGCTCAAAAGACTATAGATACGGTGCTGTCACAGGTAAAGGATGGGGACATCATACTCATGCATGATCTCTATAATGCCTCAGCTGACGCGGCGGAATACCTGATTCCCGAGCTTACCAGACGGGGCTTTCAGCTGGTGACTGTCAGTGAGCTTGCGGCGTACCGGGGAGGGCTGCAGCCAGGACATATATACAGCCGCTTCAGATAAATTTCAGAATTATTTTATTTGTCCCCTTTGGCTATATTTGATATAGTTTGGATAGAACAGAACAATAAATAAAAGGTGGTTCATGAAAGGAAGGAAAAATGGAAGTTATAAATATCACAAAGGACAATTTCGAGACAGAGGTTTTAAAGAGCGACAAGCCCGTACTTATAGATTTTTGGGCTGAATGGTGCGGACCCTGCCGCATGCAGCTTCCCATCGTACATGAGCTTGCAGAGGAGCTCACTGATGCCAAGGTAGGAAAGGTGAATGTGGATGAGCAGCCTGAGCTTGCCAGGAGGTATATGGTAATGAGCATCCCTACGCTTATCGTATTCAAGGATGGGGAGGTCTATAAAAAGGCAGTTGGAGTACAGCAGAAGGAACAGCTCAGGGAGATGCTCAAGTGATGCGATCCAGCTCTTTTTGCGGACTTTGGAAAAATGTGCTGCTGGCAGCTGCTGTGGCACTCATGCTTTCTGCCTGCTCAGGATCTGGGACGGAGGCTGAAAGCAGCCTGGCTGAGACAAAAGCTGAAAGCAGTTTAGCCGCTTCAGAAGTCAGGGAGACAGCCAAGGAGGCGGGCAACAGTTCAGAAAGCGAATACAAGGCTTCAGATACTTGGACAGAGGATGACGAGGTCCAAGATCCCGGCATAAGGGTGCTTTATCCTTATCTTGAGACTCAGTACGATCAGGAATATGATGCCCAGGGACAGCTGCTTGCTTCCGTGAGCTATCAGACCATAAAGCTTTATGATGAAACGGGCAGTCTTGGTGCTTTGAACGCTGCGCTGGATGAATGGAATGCTGCCCGGGCAGAAGAGGCAGATGTTGAATTCAAGGCGCTTCTTGAGATCGCATCAGAGGCCAGTCTGCTTTCATCGGCGGAGTTTTTTAACGGATATCAGAGCCAGTCGTCCATAGAGATCATGAGAGCTGACAGCAGTCTGCTTTCATTTATCGAGACCGTTTACAGCTTTACAGGCGGCGCCCATGGCAATGCAGGACTTAGCTGTGCCACCTACGATTCAGAGACAGGCAGAAAGCTTGAGCTTACTGATGTCGTATCAAATACTGAGGCCCTGGCAGATTACATAATTGAGCACATGGGAGATGGAGCCTTTGATGTCCAGGGACTTTTTGAGGACTGGCAGGATATAGTCAGGGCAGAGATCACAGACGGGACTGAAAATGCCTTTACGGAGGAAAGCGCAGCTGCGGACGAGTCAGCAAAGCTTAAATTTGTGCTGACGGAGGATTCCCTGAGAGCATATTTTGTTCCATATGAGATAGGGCCCTGGGCTCTTGGAACAGTCACGGTGGATGTGCCCTATACTGTAAAGGAGATAGGCTTCAATGAGGCTTATATCTCTGGGACCGAGCAGACCGTATGGAGGCTTGATCCCTACACGGAGCTTAGGCTGGATATAAACAGTGATGGCGTGGATGAGGCCATAGAGCTTAGCTATCAGACAACTGAGGATCAGAACCAGTTTGCCTATAAACTCTTTGTGGGCGAGGGCCAGTCCGAGGAAATAGAGGGGAGCTCGGTAAGCGGCAGCTGCGGCTATGGCATACAGCAGGCCTATATCATGAAGACCCCGGAGGATGGATATGTATTCTATGGGGAGTGTCTGTCGGATAATGACTGGAGATACTTGACCCTCATAGATATCAGTGATATGAGTGAGGCGGAGCCGGTGGAGTATTACGAGGCATTTTATGACAATGTACCCGTAAGCTCAGGGAGCTTTTACCTGTCCACCAGGGGAGATCTCATCTCCACCTGTATGCTCAGACGGGAGCATAAGGCAGGAGCAGATGGACTGCCTCTGGCCGTACAGGAGGATTTTTATGTAAATGATCTTTTGCTGACCTCAAAGATCGAGGTCAGGGGTACTGATACCAAGACCGGTTCTGAGCTCGTCATACCTGCGGACACGGACCTTCGCGTGGTCAGCTCAGATGAGTTTGAGCATGTGGTGGTGGAGCTGGAGGATGGATGTCAGGCAGAGCTCACGATAGATGCAGATGAGTGGCCCCACAGGATAAACGGAACGGACATAGAGGAGTGCTTTGAAGGGGTCTATTTTGCAGGCTGAGCCTGCAGGGGATATTAAATGCAAATAAAGCTTTAACAAACTGCATATTTGTGTTATAGTCACGGATATAAAGACTATATAAAGATGAGACTGCTATATCATTTAAAGCAGTCTTTATCTTTTGTGGAGGTAGCGATGAATGCGCTGATAGTGGGATGCGGAAAGGTGGGCCTGGAGTTGGCCAGGACTCTGGTAAATGATGGGCATGACGTTTCCGTGATAGACAGGAATGAAAAGGCTCTTTCACTGGCAGCTGAGGCAGTGGACATAATGCCGGTCCCGGGGAACGGAGCAGATATAAATGTCCTGAGGGATGCGGGCCTTGAGACAGCAGATATATTCATAGCAGTCAGTCCTTCGGATGAGCTCAATCTTCTTGCGTGCCTGATAGCAGCCAGTGCCCGTGAGGATCTGAAGACCATAGCCAGAGTCAGGGATCCTCTTTATTCAAAGGAGACCAAATTCCTGAAATCAAAGCTTGGCATATCCAGGATCATAAATCCTGAGATGGCGGCTGCCGCAGAGATATTCAAGCTCCTTCAGTTCCCGGCGTTAAGCCGTATAGATACCTTTGCCGAGGGGCGTGCCTCCATATTTACCATGCATGTGGATGCCATGCATAATATCGACGGCAAGAGCCTGCAGGAGATAGGCAGTGAAACCGACTACAATATACTTGTATGTGCTGTTGAGAGGAACGGCGAGGTCACCATACCTTCAGGTAGCTTTGTGCTGAATGCAGGCGATGACATATCCGTGGTAGCCTCTACCTCAGAAATGAAGAATTTCCTCAAGCACCTGGGGCTCAGAAGCGATGCCGCAAGATCCTGCCTCATTACCGGAGGCGGTACCATAGCCTATTATCTGACAGACATGCTGATTCGCATCAAAAGACAGGTGCGTATCATAGAAGTGGACGCCGCAAAGTGTGCAGACCTTTCAGAGCGGTTCCCCGAGGCGGAGATCATTCATGGAGACGGAACGGACAAGAACTTCCTTTTAAAGCAGGGGCTCAAGTATGTGGATGCCTTTGTCCCCCTTACAGGCATAGACGAGGAAAATATAATCAGTGCCACCTATGCAAAGAACATATCGGATGCAAAGGTCATCACAAAGATAAACCGTACTGATCTTAATGATGTCATGGATCAGCTGGACCTGGATTCGGCAGTATTCCCCAAGCTCATCTGTGCTGACAGCATAGCCCAGTACGTCAGGGCCCATTCCATGGGAGTGGGAGGCCATGTGGAGACTTTGTACCGTTATCTGGACAACCGTGTGGAGATACTTGAGCTCATAGCCAATGATGATCCGGAGCTTTTG
This sequence comes from uncultured Lachnospiraceae bacterium, assembly GCA_944377385.1. Lineage (GTDB taxonomy): Bacteria > Bacillota > Clostridia > Lachnospirales > Lachnospiraceae > Avilachnospira. The sequence goes on from CALWET010000012.1 coordinate 11,381, forward strand.
GACATCCCCCTTGCAGAGCTGGGAAAGAGGCTCAAGGACAATCTTATACTTGCATGCATAGTAAGGGAAGGGACCTTTATCATACCCTCCGGAAAAAACATGATCAAAAAGGGCGATTCCGTGATCATAGTCACGACCCACAGTGGAATATCTTCACTGCATGAGATCCTGGCATAAGAGAGGTGCGGAAGTGGAGATAGCGATAGTTTTTTATGTAGTAGGCATGGCTCTTTTGATAGAAGGGGCACTGATGATCGTGCCGGCAGCCTGCGCCCTGATATACGGCGAGAGCCTGATGCCATTTTTCCTGACGGCCCTCATATGCTTTGGCATAGGGATCATCTTTACCCGCAAGCGGCCTGAGAGCGGCTTCCTGTTTTCAAGGGAGGGCTATGTGGCAACTGGCCTTACCTGGGTGGCCCTGGCCTTTACCGGCATGCTGCCCTTTTTATTCAGCGGTGCCACTGACAGTCTGGCTGATGCGGTCTTTGAGACCGTATCAGGCTATACCACCACAGGCTCCAGCATATTTACCTCGGTTGAGGATCTGCCAAAGGGCATACTTATGTGGCGCAGCTTCATGCACTGGATAGGAGGCATGGGCATACTTGTGTTCATGCTGGCCATAGTACCTTTTTCCGGCGGCACCCAGATGAATATCATGAAGGCAGAGAGCCCGGGGCCTTCGATCTCCAAGATATTGCCAAGGGCCCAGGATTCTGCCAGAGTGCTTTATCAGATATATACGGTCATGACCATAGCGCTCATAGCTACGCTGATAGCTCTCAGGATGCCGGTGTTCGATGCCATATGCATAAGCTTCGGTGCAGCGGGCACGGGAGGCTTTTCTGTGCTGAATACGGGCTGTGCCACCTATACCATAGCGCAGCAGATAGTCATCACTATAGGCATGATAGCCTTTGGCGTCAATTTCAGTTTCTATTATTTTCTGCTTATAAAAAAGCTCAGACTGGCCTTTTCTATGGAGGAGGTCAGAGCCTATATACTGATCATACTTGCTGCCATAGCTCTTATCAGCATAGATCTTATATATACCGGGGTCTATACCTCGGGGCCCATAGCCGTCAAGGATGCAGCCTTCCATGTGGGCTCAATCATCACCACTACTGGCTATGCGACCACGGACTGCAATCTCTGGCCCAATCTTTCCCAGGGCATACTGATACTGCTTATGTTTATAGGCGCCTGTGCCGGCTCCACAGGAGGCGGTATAAAGGTATCCAGGGTACTGCTCATGGCAAAGGCATACAAAAGGGAGCTGGCTGTGGCTCTCCATCCAAATATAGTCAAGCGTGTGCATATGGACGGAAAAACAGCAGACGAGGCTGTTGTCAGGAATACCGGCGTCTATATATTCATATATTTTGTGATATTTACCATATCAGTGCTCATAGTTTCCCTTGACGGCTTTGACTGGCTGACGACATTTACCTCGGTGGCAGCCACCTATAACAATATAGGCCCGGGCTTTGGAGTAGTGGGCACCATGGGCAATTTCTCCTCGCTGTCTGATCTGAGCAAATGGGTGCTCAGCCTTGACATGCTCATAGGAAGGCTGGAGATATTCCCCATCATGCTGCTGTTTGCAAAAAATACCTGGAGAAGATTTTAATGATTAAAGCATGTATTTTTGACCTGGACGGGACATTGACCGATACGTTAAGCTCCATTGTCTATTCAGCAAACAGCTCTCTTCGTAAGGAGGGGCTTTCGGAGCTTCCCGGGGATAATTTCAGATATTATGCCGGTGACGGAGCCAGGGAGCTGGTAAGGAGATACCTTAAAGATACCCATGCTGTAGGCTCTGGCCTGGATCCCCACGACGAAAGGAACTTTGAGCATTTCTTTCAGAGTTATATGGAGGAGTTTTCAAAGTACTGCATGTACAGGGTAAAGCCCTTTGATGGCATACCGGAGCTGATCCATGGGCTTCACGAAAGGGACATACGGACTGCCGTGCTTTCAAACAAGCCTGATGCTCAGACAAAGGAGGTGGTCTCCTCTGTATTTTCAGCAGGGGATTTTGACCATGTCCAGGGGCAGCTTGACGGGATGCCGAGGAAGCCTGCCCCGGATGGAGCCCTGCGTACTGCAGGGATATTCGGCATACGCCCTGATGAGTGTATGTATGTCGGAGATACGAATACGGATATGCAGACCGGCAAGGCGGCAGGCATGTATACCGTGGGCGTGCTCTGGGGTTTCAGGGACAGGGCTGAGCTCGAGGCCAACAAGGCTGATGCGATCGTGTCAGCACCGGGAGAGATACTTGGGCTTTTAAAGGCCATGAACGCGTAAACATCTGCTTTAAGAGCTTTTTATGCAGAGAAAGGAGGAGGGAGATGCGGGATCTGGATTATCTGAAACTTCTTTCACAGAGGTTTCCTGACAGGAGGAAATGTCTTGCAGAGATAATAAACCTCAATGCCATACTTGCCCTGCCAAAGGGCACTGAATATTTCTTTTCAGACATACACGGTGAGGACCAGGCCTTTATACACCTGCTCAGATCCTCCTCCGGAGTGATAAAGGACAAGATAGACGAGATATTCAGAGCTGAGATGGACGAGGAAGAGAGAAGGGAGCTTGCCCATCTCATTTATTATCCGAAGAGGGAGCTTGGCAAAAAAGAGGCCTGCGGAGAGCTGACCGAGGCCTGGCAGAAGCTTACCATCTACAGGCTCATAAGGGTGTGCAGGCTGGTATCAAGAAAGTATACCAGGTCAAAGGTAAGGAAGAAGATGCCGGAGGACTATGCCTATATCATAGATGAGATGCTGCACACCGACGAGGACGAAAAGGATAAGCAGGACTATTTTTATGACATCATCGATACGATAGTGGAGGGGGAGGCGGCAGATTCCTTTATCGTAGAGCTGTGCGATCTGATACACAGGCTGTCCATAGATTCCCTGCATATAATCGGAGACATATTTGATCGTGGGCCAAGGGCTGATCTGGTCATGGAGGAGCTCATGCGCTACAGCGATGTAGACATACAATGGGGCAATCATGACATAGACTGGATGGGTGCCGCATGCGGCAATGAGGCCTGTGTGTGCAATGTACTCAGGATAGCCACCGGCTATAACAGCTTCGATGTGCTGGAGGACGGCTATGGGATAAACCTGAGGGCCCTGTCCATGTTTGCCCAGCGAGTTTACGGCGATGATCCCTGTGAGCGCTTCATGCCTCATATATTGGATGAAAACATCTATGACAGCATATCGCCGGCCCTTGCTGCAAAGATGCAGAAGGCCATTACCATCATCCAGCTCAAGTATGAGGGCAGGCTGATACGCAGGCATCCCGAATACCATATGGAGGACAGGCTGTTTCTGGACAGGATAGATCCTGACAGGGGAACGGTATACATAGAAGACAGGGAATACAAGCTCCTTGACTGCAATTTCCCTACCATTGACTGGTCTGATCCCTACAGGCTCAGGGAGGATGAGCTCCAGCTCATGGATACTCTCAGGACTTCATTTATGCACAGCCCTCTGCTGAATAAGCATATCAGGTTCCTCTATTCCCATGGCTCCATGTACAAGAGCCTGAATGGAAATCTGCTGTATCATGGATGCATACCCATGAATGAGGACGGAAGCTTCATGTCAGCTGAATTCAACGGGATGAAGCTTTCAGGCAAGGCGCTTATGGATTTCCTGAATGGCAGGATAAATGATGCCTATTTCCTGGAGGATGAGGATCCGGCAAAGCAGGATGCAGTGGATCTGATGTGGTATCTGTGGTGCGGAAAGGCCTCGCCTGTATTCGGCAAGGACAAGATGGCCACCTTTGAGAGCCGCTTCATAGGAGACAAGGAGCTTTCAAGGGAGCGCATGAATGCATATTACCTCCTCAGCAGAGATGAAAAGACGGTTGGGCGCATACTCAGGGAATTCGGGCTCAGCCAGGGAAACGGACATATCATAAACGGCCATGTGCCGGTAAAAAAATTAGAGGGCGAGCTGCCCTACCGGGCCAACGGAAAGCTGTTTACCATAGACGGAGGCCTGGCTAAATCCTACAGGGAAAAGACCGGTATAGCAGGCTATACGCTTATCTACAATTCTCAGTCCATAGCACTGGCAGAGCACATGCCCTTTGTGGCCGGCGAAGAAAGCACCCCCAGAGTGGAGGTGGTAGAAAGGATGGACCCCAGGGTCAGGGTGCGTGATACGGACAACGGAGCCCTGATTGAGGAGCAGATAGCTGATCTCAAGGAGCTGCTCTATGCCTACAGAGATGGAAGGATAAAGGAAAGGGCCTAATATTGGGCCCCGTCCGTCCTCCTGAGATTTGAATCTATCAGCCTGTTGAAGCCTATAAAGCCGCTTTCAGCCTGAGGAGCCTTTGTGCTCAGGGCCTCATACATGGTCTCGACCTTTGCATCCATATTGTCCGCAAGGCTCAGCACCATTGCCTCGATGAGGGCAGGCTTTTTAGGTGAGCCGTATTCCAGCTCTCCATGATGTGAAAGTATCAGATGGATCAGCTCATTATGCAGCCTTTCCGGAAAATCATCTATCTTTCCAAGCTTTTCCTCTATCATGCCCACACCGATGATTATGTGGCCTATGAGCTGTCCCTCATCTGTATAATCATTCATGGGGAAATCTGAAAGCTCCTTCGTCTTTCCTATGTCGTGGAGCATGGCTCCGGCTACCAGCAGATCCCGGTCAAGGAAGGGGTAATGCTCTGCCATCATGCTGCAAAGGCTGGTGACGCTCAGTGTATGCTCAAGCAGGCCGCCGATAAAGCCGTGATGGACGGATTTTGCAGCGCTGTGAGTCTTGAAGCTCCGCACGAAAGCCTTGTCCTCCATAAAAAAGCTCATCAAAAGCTGCTTGAGGTGCAGGTTTTTAACTGACGCTATGATGCGTGTCAGCTCCTTGTACATTTCATCGATATTTTTGGAGCTTACGGGGAAATAATCC
>CALWET010000013.1 GCA_944377385.1 uncultured Lachnospiraceae bacterium
GTTACCCATACCATTTCTGCGAATGGCTGCGTGATTGCTCCGGCGACAAGGTTTATCTTATCCTTGCTGATCTCGCCGGACGAGAGTATAATACCCTTATCTAAAAGAATGTTATTATTCATGTGTCCTCCTTGTTCTGAATGGTGCCCGTGGTGCCCAAATGGTGCCCGGACGGGAAAAATGAAGTTGTAAGGTTATGCGGACACAAATAACAAGATACGAAAAAATCCCATTTTTACAGGCTTGCAGGAGGGATTTTATACGGACTTGTGCGGAGATATAAGGGGTTTTATCCGCTTCACGCCCCTCGAAATCAGTTTGTCGGGCAACCGGCACGTGGGTTCGAATCCCACCGTCTCCGCTCAGGAAGCCGGCGATGCAGATGCATCGTCGGTTTTTTGTATAGGGAAAGGGTTGATAATATATTCAACCATAACTTATAAAATATCTTTAAAATGTAAAATTATCAGTTATAACTGATGAAAATATTTATAACTTGTTGAATTTTAGTTATAAGTGAATCGTTGAGAAAAGGATATTAAATGACGGTCGGCAGGATCGGGGACCGAGAAATAGATTTTGTTTGCAATAGATCCGGGGAAAAGCTATATATTCAGGTAGCATATCTACTTGCATCAGAAGAAACTATTGCCCGTGAGTTTGGAGCTTATAATTCTATCCGTGACAACTTTCCTAAGTATGTAGTCTCGCTTGATGAATTTGACATGAGCAGAGACGGAATCAAACATAGGAATATACGTGATTTCCTTTTGATGGATGAGTGGGATTAAACTTGTAAGTATCAGGAAACGCAAATTAGTCAATTATGATTTAGTCAACCATAAATGATTAAAATGAATACACTTTTACCTTGTAAAAAGTGTTAGATAACACACTTTTACGTTGTAAAAAATGTTAAAATATCCATTTTTACGTTGAATAAAATGTGAAAATGGATATTTCCCATAGAAATAACAGGATGAATATGGTATTGTATGTTTAGAGATCATTGACATATCCCCCTTTGATCAGATGACGATATATGAAAGGCATCATATGTACAGAGAAGCAATAAATAAATTATATACTTGGAAAAATGCTAAATATCGTAAGCCACTCATCATAGAAGGAGCCCGACAGGTTGGAAAGACCTGGCTTATGAAAGAATTTGGGAAAGAGGCTTATAAGGATACTGTATATATAAATTTTGATTCCAATCAACATATGCAGGCTCTTTTTTCTGCCGGGATTGATCCCAAGCGTATTATTGAGGGACTTGAACTATATGTGGGGAAAAAGATCATACCTGGAGATACATTGTTGATATTTGACGAAGTTCAAGAAGTACCAAGGGCATTGACCTCTTTAAAGTACTTCTGTGAAGAAGCACCCCAGTATCACATCATGTGTGCCGGGTCTCTTTTGGGCATAGCTTTGCATGAGGGAACATCATTTCCTGTAGGCAAGGTAAACCTATTAAAGCTATATCCGTTATCATTTACAGAGTTTTTGATGGCAGTAAAAGACAAACGATATGCAGAGATCCTGAAAAGCAGGGATCGTCAGATGATAAATGCTTTCAGGGAGACATTTACAGAGACACTTAGACAATACTATTTTGTCGGAGGCATGCCGGAGGCAGTTCAAAGCTTTATCGAAGAAAAAGACATGATAAAGGTAAGAGATATACAAAGTCGTATCTTAGCTGCTTATGAACAGGATTTTTCAAAGCATGCTCCTGCCAATATCGTGCCACGCATACGCATGGTCTGGAACAGCCTGCCATCACAGTTGGCAAAAGAAAACAAGAAATTTATTTATGGTCTTATACGTGAGGGTGGCAGAGCCAAAGACTATGAAACTGCGATCATGTGGCTGTCTGACTGTGGTTTGGTACATAAGGTCAGCAGGGTCAATGCCGGCAGGCTCCCTCTGAAAGCATATGAGGACCTAAAAGCCTTTAAGCTCTATCTGCTGGATGTGGGTCTGTTAGGCTGCCTGTCCGGACTGGACCATAAGACCATACTTGATGGAAATATGCTATTTACTGAATTTAAGGGAGCATTGACCGAGCAATATGTGTGCCAGCAGCTTAGCTCCATGGATGATCTGGACTTTTATTATTACACAAATGACCGCGGGACCAGTGAAGTGGATTTTGTGATAAGCTGCGACGGACATATAGTCCCGCTGGAGGTAAAGGCCGAATTAAATCTAAAAGCCAAGAGTCTGAAAGCATATCAAGAAAAGTTTGATCCTGAGATATGTATCAGGACATCCATGGCAGATTATAAGCGAGAATCATGGCTGATAAATCTCCCGCTTTATGAGATCGGAGAGATCAGGAGTGAGTTGAGTGGGATTTGGTAGGCTGATAATTTCTGAAACACCGGAGAAAGACAATGACAGATAAAGACAGACTTGAAGCATTTGAAAGGATGCAGCGGGAAATAAGTGAAAAATATACCAGCACCAGCGAAAGGCTGACGGCATTGAAAGCTGAGGGCAGGGAAATTTACATTTTGATTTCAAGGCTTATTCATCCAACAATCCACTGTTTAGTATTTTTTGCAAAGCAACAATCGCTGTTTCATAGGAGATTCTTTCAAACAGCAAGCCTTCCGTAATATTTTCATAATCTGTCTTATATACATTCTCATCTATAATTTTTTGTAACAGCACTTTTAGATCTATATTTTTTTGTGCGGAAAGACAGCTTATATGCCCACTGCGTTCCATACGGACAAGTCCAAATAAATTTTTTAGTGAATCGTTGACTTCCACCACATCAAACATCTTATACAAATCATAAATATGTCTTGAGTGTTCCATTATCTTATTGTCAAGATAATAATCTCCTATTGCGAACAGCTTATCAATAAATGTTCGCTCCACTCCCTGAACATTAAGCTCAAACGGTTCCAACGAAAACCGGTTTATAAGGTCTTCTCGTTTTTCCTGTTTCAGATAATCATATATATAACTGGCCGCAGTCATTTTCCTGCTTGGATATGACCTAAGAAAAACTGAAGTCTCCACAATTAAATACTGTTTTACCATCGTAAAATCAAATATAGAAGGAAAATCAATGATGTATTTATTATAATCCCGCCTGCTACGCACTTGTTCTGGATTATGGAGTTGGAACCCAAATTCATTGATTGTTGAAACAATATTTTCTTTTAAATGACGACGTTTAGCTTCAGAGGGCCTTTTTTCACTTTCCAGATTTAAATCGATATCCTCGGAAAAACGCTTAACAAGCCTGTAGCATTTTGAAAGGGATGTTCCACCCTTGAATAAAATTTGCGGTTGCTTATCAACCAGCGATTTTAGAAACATGGTGACATAATAATCCTTTTCAATAATACCAGAATCAATTTTTAATGCTTCTGAAGCTAAAAGAATGATCTGCTGAAATAACTCTTTTTCATTGTGTAACATTATAAATTATCCCGCTTTCTACCAGTGTACGCATTGTTTTATCAGGAAAATACGGCGAATAAATAGAGATAGATTCTCTTGTGATCCCGTTTTTATTGATGAACTCTGCAATGGTTTTTTTCTTCTCAGCGTCATAAAAGCCTGCATCAGTAAAATTCATCAATTCAAGAAAGCTCATTGTTGCCGCATTGTTACTATCGACCGTAGTCCTTGCCCTGCGAAGTAATACTTTTTGACTGCCCACAGGCACCTCGCGAACTCGAGACGGTTCATTGTTTGTAAATACTTCCGTTATATTTGGCATTTGCGTAGAAAGACCCAGCATATTTATAAAGGTCATACCGGAAAAATAGCCAATTATATTGTTTCCATCGTTTATATATTTTTTGATAATTACCTTTTTAGGGTTAAGTTTACTTTTACCTAGCGGCGTATCTACTGGTATATAGTAAACACCTTTTTCAAAGCGGATTATTTTCTCCTCATCACAAAGGTTTTTGAGCTTTTTTTTGATCCATGGAAGGGAATACCCCTTATATGAAATTTCACTCAACAGTATCGCTTCGTTATAATCATAAATAGATACAAGATAATCAAAAAAATCCATATGTACACCTTTTTTATAATCTTATATATGTGTTCTTTTTAAAATTATATTATATTTTACATATTATATCAATATAAGGATATTTTTGATATATATCTTCATTATAAAAACAAAACTACCTACATTAGATCTTTTCATCGGCCTCAAATAACACCTTCGCCACCATCTTTTTCTTGACAAAACTCCGATCTTGCTTTATCATACGCCCCATAAGACGATAAATCATATTTTGATAAAGGAATTGTTTTAATGATCTTTGCAACAGGCAGAATGATGGATATGGCTATGATGTTCGGCATGATGATGTGCATGTGCCGAATGTTTTTCATGTCAAAATCCCATACTGTGAGCATGGATCAGTGCCATTCAGACCGATAAATATATTTAAAGCGGTCGATCATAATCATTTAGCTTTCAACGCAGGTCTATGCTACAGGACCTGCGTTTTTTATTGCATCACAAAGAGGAGATGAAAATGAGTGTGAATGAGGAAAATATCATAGAGCTGCGGCACATAAGCAAAGAGTTCAAGACCTCGGGCGGACCGGTAACGGCTCTTTCCAATATCGATCTGAACATCAAAAAAGGCGAGATCTTTGGAATCATAGGTCTCTCCGGGGCAGGAAAGAGCACGCTGGTACGCTGCATAAACCTGCTGGAGGTCCCCACCAGCGGAGAGGTCATATTTGAAGGCAGGAACCTTGCAGCACTACCCGACAGGGAACAGCGCAGCGCCAGAAAGTCCATGGGCATGATCTTTCAGCAGTTCAATCTGCTGGCCCAAAGGAATGTCATCAAAAACATCTGCTTTCCTCTGGAGCTTTCGGGGGTACCCAAAAAGGAAGCGGAGGCTCGGGCCAAAAAGCTCCTTGAGCTAGTAGGACTTTCAGACAGGGCCAATTCCTATCCCTCACAGCTTTCCGGCGGTCAGAAGCAGAGGGTAGCCATAGCCAGAGCCATAGCTACTGACCCAAAGGTCCTCCTTTGTGACGAAGCCACCAGCGCCCTGGACCCTGATACCACCAAATCCATACTTGAGCTTTTGAAGCGTATCAACAGGGAGCTTGGGATCACGGTCATAATCATAACCCACGAGATGAAGGTCATAGAAGCCATATGTGACAGAGTGGCCATCATAGACCAGAGCCGTATCGCTGAGGTCGGAAGGGTATCGGATATCTTTTCAAATCCCAGGTCAAAGATAGGCAGGCGCCTGATACTTGGAGATGCGGTCAACAATGTAAGCTTCGATCAGAGCCGCAAGATCAGGATCAGCTTTGACGGCAGGAGCTCCATGGAGCCGGTGATCGCAAACATGATACTTTCCATCAAGGTCCCCGTCAATTTCCTCTATGCCACCCTCAAGGACATAGGAGGCACGGCCTACGGACAGATGATAGTACAGCTGCCTGAGGATGAGACAGATGCCCAGAGGGCACTCACATATTTGAAAAGCATAGGCATAAAATACGAGGAGGTAACAGAAGCAGATGTTTAATGCAGAGTTTATAGAGCTGTTCAGCAATGAGATAGGAGCAACACTGTACATGGTCCTGATCTCCTCCCTCGTATCCTATATGATAGGGCTACCCCTTGGCGTACTGCTGGTGGTGACTGACCCGGAAGGGATAAGGCCCATGCCCCTCTTCAACAAGATACTGGGGCTCATAGTCAACCTGCTGCGTTCCGTTCCCTTCCTGATCATGATAGTCATAGCGCTTCCCCTTACAAGAGCCGTGGTAGGCACGACACTGGGAGCTACGGCAGTCATACCTCCGTTGGTGGTATCAGCAGCGCCCTATGTGGCCCGTATGGTAGAGTCCTCCTTTAAAGAGGTGGACCGGGGAGTGATAGAAGCGGCAAAATCCATGGGAGCCTCTACCATGCAGATCATACTCAAGGTGCTCATCCCGGAATCAAAGCCATCACTGTTGCTGGGAGCTGCCATATCCGTCACCACCATCCTCGGATATTCTGCCATGGCAGGTAATCTTGGCGGAGGCGGGCTTGGAGCCATAGCTATCAACTACGGCTATTACCGCAGAGAGCCCGTGACCATGTGGGCCGCAGTCATACTGCTCATGCTGCTGGTGCAGATCATACAGGAGCTGGGACTCAAGCTTGCAAAGCACAGTGACAAAAGAGCCAGATAAATTAAACCTTTCAACAAGCAAGATAAAGCTTCAGGTCCAAGGGCCAGGCTTTATAAAATAAAATCACAAAAGAGGAGAATACTTATGAAAAGATCCAGAATCTTCACCATCACCGCAGCCCTTATAGCAGCCCTTTCCCTTTCAGCCTGCGGAGGCTCAGAAAGCGAGACCGAAGCAGCTGCCCAGACCGAAGCAGCCGCAGAAGGAGCATCTTCCGAAGCTCTGACTGAGATAAAGGTAGGTGCAAGCCCTGCACCCCACGCAGAGATACTTGCTGCTGCAGAACCTGTACTCAACGAAGCCGGCTATACCCTCGATATCGTTGAATATACAGACTATGTACAGCCCAACCTGGCACTTGAGGCCGGAGAGCTGGATGCAAACTACTTCCAGCACGGACCCTATCTGGAGCAGTTCAATGAGGAGCAGGGCACGGACCTGACAAGCGCAGGCACCATACATTATGAGCCCTTTGGAATATATGCCGGAAAGACCTCAAGCCTTGACGAGCTCCAGGAAGGCGCTACTGTAGCAGTGCCCAATGACACGACCAATGAAGCCAGAGCGCTCCTGCTCCTTGAGGCTCAGGGACTCCTCAAGCTCAAGGAAGGTGCCGGTCTCAACGCCACCAGAAATGATATAGAAGAAAATCCTCTGGATCTGGAGATACTGGAGGTAGAGGCAGCCCAGATACCCCTTTCACTTCAGGATGTGGATATCGCAGTCATCAATGGAAACTATGCGATAGATGCCGGCCTCAAGGTCAGTGATGCCCTTGCAGTGGAGGCCTCTGATTCTGAAGCCGCCGTTACCTACGGCAATGTAGTAGCCGTAAGGACCGGAGACGAGAGCGGTGAAAAGGCTACCGCCCTTGTGGAAGCTCTCAAGAGCGATACCGTAAAGGCCTTCATAGAGGAGACCTATGCAGGCGCAGTAGTAGCTATGTTCTAAGGCTCATAACAGATAAGTACATATATCATATAAACGGAGCATCTCATGGCCGCAGACCTTAGGATGCTCCGTTTTCTTATTTGAAGCTCGGAGCATAGGCTCAAATTTTATTTTGCTTCTACAAACCATCTGCTGCCTTCCTGAAAAAGATAGGACTCTCTGCCTCCTATGAGCACGGTATAACGTATGCCTCCTCCTCCGACTTTCTGTGATGTGGCCCGGCATTTGTAAAGCACCCGTTCTATAGGATAGACCCTGCCATGGTCCCAGCGTATATATCTTGGATTTATGACGCCCTCCTTGTCTACATCGAGATTTACTGAGACATATGCCTTATGACATAATTTTTCTCCTGTATGATCGGCCTTATCTGTCATGCTCTGCCCTCCCATCATGAAAAACAGCTCAAGGCTCTGTTTTATGAAATAAATATATTGACCTACGGTATTTCGTGTGCTATCATATTTTACGAACGATATTTCGTATAATTCAAAGTCATTATAACATGGATCTCGCTTATGTCAACACTTTTACATGAAATATCGTTCGTGTAGCATTCACAGCAATACGGGCAGCTTTATTTCATACTTATATTTAAAAGAGGCAGCTTATGATATTCAAGGACAGATTAAAGGAAAAGCGCACTGAGGCAGGCCTTACCCAGGCAGAGCTTGCGGGCATGGCAGGAGTCACCCCTCGCACCATACAGAACTACGAGCTTGGCAGCAGGCGTCCCTCAAATATGGAGATCATCCAGAGGATAGCCGATGCCCTGGGTACTACTGCAGATTATCTCCTCGGGAGCAGCGGAGCTTATGTCATGGAGGCCCAACGCAGATATGGCTCCTCAGCAGCCCGTGACATAGACGAGCTGGTCAGTGAAGTCACCGGCATGTTTGCCGGAGGCAGGCTCAGTGATGAGGCCCTCGACGGAGCCATGAGGGCGCTCAACGATGCCTATTGGATAGCCAAGGAACGCAATAAAAAATATGCCTCAAAAAGGCAATAGGAGGCACTTTTTGATGAGCAGCAGATCTCTGCCAGAGACCGGCAGGAGCCTCGTAAAGCGTTTCGGCACCAGAGATCCCTTTGTCATAGCTCAAGGGCTTGGCATAGAGGTGCTTTTCTGTGATGGCTTTGGACCTTTAAAAGGCATGTACCGGGTAATAAAAAGGAATCGTTTCATATTCATAAACAAAGAGTTGGACCTAAGGATGCAGCGCATAGTCTGTGCCCATGAGTTAGGCCATGATCAGCTGCACCGAAGCCTTGCAAAGTCCTCCTCCCTCAGGGAATTCATGCTCTATGACATGACCACAAAGCCTGAATACGAAGCAAACATAGTCGCTGCCGAGATCCTGCTGGATACGGATAAGGTGCTGGACTATATCTACGGATATGGCTATACCTCCGAGCAGATAGCCAGTGCCATGGATACGGATATCAATCTGGTAGCCTTGAAGATCGCACATCTGGCAGAGACCGGATATGACCTTCGTCCCATTGAGCATCGCAATGATTTTCTGAAGTAGGGAACAGCAGCATCTACTATGTACAGAAAGGAGGCAGCCGAGGCATGAAGCAGCGCACCTATATCGCCATCGACCTGAAAAGCTTTTATGCTTCGGTGGAATGCCGTGAGCGTGGACTGGACCCGCTGGACACAAACCTTGTAGTCGCAGATGAAAGCCGAACAGACAAGACCATCTGTCTGGCAGTCACTCCATCTCTCAAGAGCTATGGCATCTCCGGGCGCGGAAGGCTGTTTGAGGTCAAGCAGCGCATCAGAGAGGCAAACGAGGGACGTCGGCATGACGCACCTGGGCACAGGCTCCTTGGCTCGTCATCCTTCTTTTCCGAGCTGCAGAAGGATCCATCCCTGGCCATCGACTTCATCATCGCACCTCCCCGCATGGCCTATTACATGGAGTACAGCACCCGCATCTATCAGATCTACATGAAATATGTCGCACCGGAGGACATCATCGTCTATTCCATCGACGAGGTATTCATGGATGTCACCGATTACCTCGCTACCTATGGCCTGTCTCCCCATGACCTTGCCATGAAGATGATCCTGGATGTCCTGTCGTCCACCGGCATCACGGCAACTGCCGGCATAGGCACGAACCTCTATCTCAGCAAGGTGGCAATGGATATAGTTGCCAAGCACATACCAGCAGACAAAAATGGAGTCCGCATTGCCGAGCTGGACGAGATGAGCTACCGCAGAAGGCTATGGTCACACCAGCCCCTTACGGATTTTTGGCGAGTTGGCAGAGGCTATGCCCGAAGGCTTGAGGAAAATGGAATGTTCACCATGGGGGATGTGGCCCGCCGCTCCATCACTGATGAGGATCTGCTTTACAGGCTATTTGGAAAAAATACTGAGCTGCTGATCGACCATGCCTGGGGCTGGGAGCCCTGCACCATCGAAGCGGTAAAGGCCTACAGGCCTGAAAACAACAGCCTCGGTTCAGGACAGGTCCTTCATGAGCCCTATGAAGCAGATAAGGCCAGGCTCGTACTCAAAGAAATGGCAGATCTCCTATCCCTGGATCTGGTGGACAAGGGCTTTGTCACTGATCAGCTTGTCGTTACCATTGGCTACGATATAGAAAATCTGACTGATCCCGAACGCCGGAGCAGGTATCACGGTGAGATCGTAAGGGATCATTATGGACGTCAGATCCCAAAGCACGCCCATGGCACCATCAATCTGGGTAACTATACCTCCTCCACAAGGCGGATCATGGATGCGGCAGGGGAGCTATTTGACCGTATCACTGACAAGAGCCTGCTCATACGAAGGCTCAACATCACAGCAAACCATGTGGTAAAGGAGGCCTCTGCTCCAGCCTCAAAAGAAAGCTTTGAACAGCTCGACCTCTTCACCGACTATGCGGCACTGGATGCTAAACGAAGGCAGGAGGCCGAAGAGCTGGCCCGGGAAAAGAAGGTACAAAAGGCCATGCTGGACATCAAGAAAAAATTTGGAAAGAATGCCGTCCTCAAAGGGATGAATCTTGAAGAGGGCGCAACAGCAAAGGACCGCAATGCACAGATAGGCGGGCACAAGGCCTGATTCATAATATGACACACAAAATGATACGTAATGATGATGAAAATAAAGAAAAGACAGCTATGATCGCTTCAGAAGATCCTTACAGCGACATCATCGGCCTGCCACACCATGTCTCAGTTAAACGGCTTCAGATGCCCATGTCAGACAGGGCTGCACAGTTTTCTCCCTTTGCTGCTCTGACTGGCTATGAGGAGGCCATCCATGAGACGGGACGTCTGACGGACAGCAGACTCGGCCTCAGTGAGGATGAAAAAGCTGCACTTGACAGAAAGCAGCAATGGCTCTACGAAAGGATAACCGAGCACCCCAGGATAAGCGTCACCTATTTTATAGCCGATGAAAAAAAAGAAGGAGGCACATATGTCAAAAAAAGCGGCCTCCTTAAAAAGATGGACAGGTACGAGCGCTGGCTGATGCTGGATGACGGAACAAGGATATGCATAGATGACATATACGAGCTAAACCTGGAATAGCTCCGCTCTCACTCAAGCTGAAATAGCTCAATTTTCCTCAAGCTGGGATGGATCCGTTTCCCTAAAGCAGCTCAGTCCCCTCATGCATGTCGTTTACCCCCCCCCTCAGGATCTTTATAGGGATAGATACGATAATAGGTATCCTTGTGCTTTTTAGCCTCATACATGGCAGCATCCGCCATGCGCAGCATGGCTGTGAGCTTTATATCTTCACGATTCGCATAGACTGCTCCCATGGAGATATTTATGTCCATGTCATAGGCCTCCTTCAGCCCCCTCCTGAGCCTGTCACGCAGGTTGATCAGCTTGTTCTTTACAAAGGCTTCCTTTATATAGCCGTTCATCTTCATAAGGACTATGAATTCATCGCCGCCATAGCGTCCGATTATATCATTATTCCTGAAGCAGCTCATGAGTATATCACCTATCGAGGCAAGTATCCTGTCCCCGGCCTCATGGCCTCTGGTATCATTTATGCTCTTGAAATCATCCACATCCATAAATATCAGTATGCAGCTGGTGTTTGGATTGGATATGTCCAGATACTTATGACTGAGCTCAAAGAAATAGCTCTTATTGCATATGGAGGAGAGCACGTCCTTTTGACTCATCTCCCTATAATGATCCGACAGCTGATAGGTCTTTACCCTCAGGCTGTTCATCAGGTTCATGACACCCAGAGAAAAAACTATTGCAAATGCAGACAGCACCATATCCGTCGTCGCAAAAAACCTGTGCTTTACGCCAACGGTCAGGACAAGGAACAGTATCTCCATGGCTGAGAGGATGATGATGTGCCAGTAATATGGCAGGAAGAAAAGTGCCGGCAATGCCACGAGAAGCAGCGGAAAAAACTGAGCTGAGGTAGCATTTGCCATAGTATCCAGCAATATGCATGGAATAAACAGCATCAGCTCAAAAACGACACAAAGTACGTTTGTATATCTGCCCTTTGGCTCGGAAAAGTGGCGATTTAGAAAATAATATACAACAAACAGAAAACAAAAAGGTATGAACAGATAGTGATACAAGGACGCATGCCAATTTGGAAGGAAGAACGGCGTTATAAAATATATCACAAGAAAAACTATGGGCGTAGTTATGCAGGCACCCTTTAGCATTATAAAATTGGAAGCCTCAAGCTCTGTTCTGTGATCGTTAAAAAACATTTTGCGGCTTTCGTATCGTTCTATGATATTTTCAAATAAAAGCTTTATATTTTCCATGCCTCAAAATGCCAGCACCTATCAGGATTCATGCCTGTTCAGGTACTTCTCCAGTGTTATGACCATATTTTTCAGATCTATGGGCTTTAATATGCTGTCATTCATCCCAGCGGCCTTTTGAGCGGCAATGTCCTCTGCAAAGGCATTTGCCGTCACCGCTATGATGGGCACGTTCATGCTGTCTCTTCTTTTAAGAGCCCTTATGCGCCTGCTGGCTTCACATCCATCCATAACAGGCATCTGCATATCCATAAGTATGATGTCAAAGCTTCCTTCCTCTGAAGCCTTGAATATCTCCAGAGCCTCACTGCCATTCCAGGCCTTTGTGACTCTGGCTCCAAAGGAGCCAAGCAGCTCCTCTGCGATCTCCATATTTATCTCGTTGTCTTCAACAAGGAGCACATTGGCATCCTTGAGCTTTTCCCCGGCCAAAGGAGCCTTCTCCTCTGTCTTCGTTCCTTCGTCAGACACCGGGGAGCCCTGAGCCTTGAGCAGTGTCAGCACCACCGTAAATTCCGTGCCTTTATCTATCTCGCTCTTTACGTTTATCTCGCCGTTCATATAGGTCACAAGACTGCGCACTATCGGCATCCCAAGACCGGTACCAAGGCTGTTCCTGCTGGAAAAACGATCTTCCTGATAATAGGGTTCAAAAAGATGCGGCAAAAACTCTTGACTCATTCCAATGCCATCATCCTTTACACTCAAAGTATATCTTATACTGTCTCCCAATTCAAGCTGCTCCAGCCCCACATATATGCACCCGCCTCTGTTGGTGAATTTGACGGCATTTGAAACCAGGTTGTTCACTATCTGTACTATCCTGTCAGGGTCTCCCAGTACAGGAGAAATGTCTCTGTCGATATCCGTTTCAAAAGCCTTTCCCTGGGAAAGAGCCTGGAGCCTGAAGCTTTCAAGGGACTCGGAGATACAGTCTGCCATGCAGAAGCTGCGTTCATTGAAGCTGAGCCTTCCCTGTTCTGCCTTTGACATGTCCAGGATGTCATTTATCAAGGTCAGAAGCTGCCTGCCGGAATAATTTATCTTTTTCAGATGATCCTCTACCTTTTCCCTGTCGTCAAGCCTCTCCAGGGCAAGCTCCGTCATGCCAAGTATGGCATTAAGAGGCGTCCTCATGTCATGGGACATGTTGTTGAAAAAGCTCTGCTTGGCCTTCAGATTCTGATCCGAGAGAGCAAGGGCATCCTTCAGCATCTCACGTTCCTGGATCTGCTTCATTTTTTGCTCATTGACCTCTCTGAAGCAGAGCAGCACCTCGTCCTTGTCAAGGGATTCATCAAATCTCAGGCTTACATTTACCCATCTGTACTCTCCGTCAAAATCCCTCAGAAAATCTCCTCCAAAATCTCTGGCCCTGTTTTCTATAAGCTTTTTTATATTGTCTATGGAAAAGCTGTCGCAGAAATCCTTGAAGGCGCTCTCCTCTATGACTTCTCCGGCTATCCTGATGAAATCATCGTATCTGCCCTTGTCAGGCATCCTGCTGCGGACATGGTTAGAACCCCTGACCAGCTCATAGGTGCCGTCGGCATAATTGACCCTGTAAAGGCCATAGTAGGTGTTACCCAGTGCCCTGATGGTGGACAAAAGCCTTTCCTTGCTGGCCTTTTCCCTCATGCTCCTCCGTATGGTGGCGGCATTTCCTGCAATAAACATCAGCAATATGAAAGAAAAGATATATATGTATGTCCTCAGGCTGCGAAGCATCTCTCTGTAGGGCATGGTCACAATGGACCAGCCCCCGTCACCGGTGCCGGCATAGTATACGCCCCTTTTTGATCCCTCAAGGTCTATTACAAAATCATCGTATTCAGACAGCTTACCAGCCTGGATGAGCTCTGAAAGCTCTCTAACATAGGACTCAAGCTCCTCAGCACCGGCATCTATCCCCGTATCATAATATATGAGCTTTCCCTCTTTATCGCACAGGAAATATGAATAGCCTCCAAGATACAGGTCCAGATCCGCATCCATGTGCAGCTCTCCATCTTCATTTATATATTCTGAGGCATATATCCCGGCAAGGGCCGTATAGCTTACGAAGCTGTATCTCAAAAGGGCATGATAAAGTATGACTACCGCCATGAATATGGCTGCCATAGCCATGACCACCGTAAGTATGTTCAGCCAGAAATCCTTTAAAAAGCCCTTGAGGACGGCTGACTTAGTTTTTTCGGATCTTACGTTCCTGTCCATGCTCAAAGCTGCTCCGGCAGCGCAGAGAGCAGCCTCTCATATAGCGGATCTATCTCTGACATAAGCTCCTCCGCCTCAGACCATCTGTCTGCACGCATGAGCCTGACCTGTTCTGAAAACAGTTCAAACAGCCTGTCGGCTGACACATTGCCGCATATACCCTTGAGTGTATGGGCGCAGCCAAAGGCAGCCTCCCTGTCTCCTTCAAGGAAGGCTTTTTTCAGTCCCTGGAAATTCTCATCTTTTTTCAGCTTTGCAAGTATCCTGAGGAAAAGCCCTTCATTTCCCATAACCCGGGACAGGGCTCCATCCACATCTATGCCTGCATCCGTCAGTCTGTCATAAATTGCCTTTTCCATCCTCATCCTCTTTCCTGTAAAGCTCTCTGAGCCTGGGCTCCTCTGCCCTGAAGGCAGCCATGAGCCTCGGTCCGAAGGAGCCGCACTCTCCGGCCTCTATCATCCGGGCAGCCTCGTCAAAGCTGTAGGCCTTTTTATATACCCTGTCATTGACCAGGGCATCATATACATCAGCCAAAGACACGGCCTGGACCCAGACCGGTATCTGCTCTCCCTTGAGCCCGTCAGGATAGCCCCTTCCATCGTAGCGTTCATGATGGTGTCTGGCTATCTCGTAGGCACAATGAAAGGCAGCATGATTCCTCATCTGCGGGATCTTTTCAAGGAACTCCGCACCCTTTATCGTATGAGTCTTCATGATCTCAAACTCCTCGGGAGTCAGCTTGCCAGGTTTATTCAGTATTGCATCCGGTATGGCGATCTTGCCCACATCATGCATAATGGCAGCCGTGGCTATGATGTCTATGCTCTCGGGCGAAAGCCCCACCCCCAGCTCCGTATCCAGAAGCAGTCTTTTTGTGATGTCGTGTATGCGCCTTACGTGGCTTCCGGATTCTGCGGATCTGAACTCAACGGCTGTGGACAGAGCCTCTATCATCCCAAGGTTCAGATCAATGATCTGTCTGGCCTGGGCATTTATCTGCTTTTGCTGATCCTTCACCCTGAGCCTGAGACGCTTTCTGGCCTTGAAAAGCTCTATGACGGAATCCACCCTCTTTCGTACCATATAGGGGATCACAGGCTTTGCTATGGTATCCATGACCCCAAGGGCATAGGCACGGCTAAGGACCGAGGTGTCGTCCTCCGCAGTTATCAGGAACACCGGTATGCCTCCGTTCCATCCCAGGCCTCTCAGCCTTTCAAGAAAGGCCATTCCGTCCATGACCGGCATCATCACATCCAAAAGCACGGCACACACGTCCAGGAAATTCTCAAGGAGCAGCCTTATGCCCTCCTCGCCATCAGAAGCTTCTATGATCCTGTAGCTGTCAGAAAAGATATTTGCAAGCACCATACGGTTGATCTCGTCGTCATCTATGATGAGTATGGTGTTTGGCATGGGTATGGGATCTTTCATGTCTTTTGTCATAATAACCTACCTGAGCTTTGGTATGTCAGTGAAACGTACAAGTACATCCTCTCCCTCCGTGTCATATACCTTCAGGTTATCATTGATATACTCAACAGAGTCAAGGACATCATCCCTTGTGGGTGCTGTAAATACAAACACGAAAAAAGCATTTCCCACATAGCTTTCCGGAAATTCCATGCCTTCTCTGCAAGCCTGAAGTATATAAAGGTCACTCAGCTTGTCTCTGAATTTCTCAAGGCCCTCTATTTTTGCTATCCTGCATTTTTTATGAGAGCGGATTATATAGTAGCAGATCGAGGGGAATTCCTCGTAGCTGAAGCTTTTCATTCTGACATCCGAGCTTCCGTCCAGAGAAACATCCACCATCATCTTTACCATATCCGCTCCATTTATCCTTTTGAGCGTATTGTAAAGCCCCAGCCCGTCAAGTCTGCTGTTTATCTCATAAAGATACAGCACACCTGTCTTTTCATCACTGATGAACTGCACTGTATGGGTACCGTACTCTCCTCCCATCTCCTCCAGCATGCGCCTTACCTTTTCATCATATTCAGCTTTGTAATATCTAAATCTGCTGTCTGAGCAGTTTATGGCCAGGTTATAGCTCATCCTGGGTTCACCGCTTTGCGTAAGTATCTCTGCCACTCCGGATATGTCTGACACGCCTCTGATATTATTATATATCAGATCAAAATGTGTACCCTGTATATATTTTTCTATAACCACCTGCTCTGATGGAGAGTTTTGCCTAGCAAACTCTATAGCTGCATCGAGCTCCGACTCATCCCTGCACACACTTATGCCACGGCTGAAGCAGTTATCCACAGGCTTCACGATGACCGGGTAGTCTTCCGCTTTGGGAGGCTCCTCCGGGCTGAAGTCCTCAGGCACAGGAATCCCATATTCCCGACACAGATCCTTCAGCTTCCTCTTATTGTTGCTGTAGCTCCAGGTTTCCTCAGACATGAAAAACGGTGTTCCAAGACGCTTTGAAAGCCTCATGGCATATTCTATATTCCGCTCTCCTGTGGTCGCAAGCACACCGTCTACCTGGGCTTCCCTGGCCTTTTCGTAAAGTCTGTCCAGGTCATGAGTATCGATATCCCAGTATTCATCAGCCAGCTGCTTTCCAGGAGACTGTTCATACGGAAGGTAATCCGTAACGATAAGGTAATCTCCTCTCTTTTTCATGTACTCCGAAACTTCTCTGTATCCTTCATTTGAGCCAAGCAATAATAATTTTTTCATATACACCTCTTTTCTTAAATCTCAATGGTAAGTATAATAAGTAAATTTTATAAGATCTGCACCTGAGACCAGTTTAACCTCTCAGATAAGATCAAAATCTTTCAGCATGTCTATGGTCTCATCCCGTCCATTATTCATAAGTACGTCTATGATGGACAGCCCGGGGATAAATTCCTTTGAAGCCTGAGGGTATTCCCTGAAAAAGGATCTGATAAAATAAAGCTCCATATCCGCTCTATTAAAGGCCTCCCTGTCATAAAGCTCTGTCCCTCCTATAGGATTGATATATATATCCGCTCCCAGCTCCTTGCATGAGTGAATGATCATGTCCTGAGCGGCAAGTCCTTCCTTGTCTCTGGCTTTGGAGGACAGCATAAACTCTGTATCCATGTCAAGATATGCTGAAAGCTTTTCTATAGACCTTTTCAGCAGGCCTATAAGCTCATCCTGATCATAATCAAATATATCTAAAAGAAGCTCATATACTTCATCAAAATATCTTGATCTTGAATAATTAAAGCGTATCGTTTTCAATATGGCTTCTACTGATCTTTGCCTGTCATGTATCATCAGCTCATTTATATATCGATTCTGACTTGCTCCCTTTAAAGGCAGGGTAAAATAAGATGGCGTACCGTTTATCAGTATCCGATTCCTGTTTATCCATCCCCGATTTATATAATTCACATCATCCAGGATCACATAGGTATCCACAAGATTCATAAGCTGCCAGTAGCCTATATATGGAAAAAGATAGGGCTGCATGATGGCTATCTTATGTCCATTCAGTCTTTCCTCAGCTTCAAGCTCTTTCATATATATCTCCATTTCCCATATGCTTTATCTCAAACTTCCTAAGAGTATATATCCCTGTCTTGTCATCCTATCTCGCACCTGCCCATCATATACCAGAGCTCTTCTGATGCATCCTTGTTTGCAAGTCTGTAATCTGGAACATTGTCGTAACCTCTTGACAGCATTGACACGGCAAGCACATAGCTTCCATAGGGTATTTTTTTTATCTCCGGTACCATGGATCTTTTTATGCTCTCTCCCGGAGCGATCTCGGCATATTCGAAGCTGTAGCCTCCTATGTCATACAAAAGGTCACTTCCTGACTCATCAAACAGAGCCAGTCTGAGCTCGGTCTCATCATATAAAGGTGCAAGCCCATCATTTGTAAACTCCAAAAAAATCTCTTTGGGGGCATCCCTGTCCATTTCCTCTTTATAGCTCAGGCTGTCTATCCAGATATGATATCCAAGCCTGTTGCCCAGTTTCTTGAAATATTCTTGATCTGAAGCATACATATCCGGAAAAAACTGCATATATGAGGGTCTGCCTCTTTTCAGGCTCTCCTCAAGCACCTCTATATCCCAATATCCACCCTCCTCCAGCCGTAAGTAGTCCTCGGCAAATTCAAAGACCACGGGAAGGCTTCCATAGGCCAGCGCACATTCCGATCCGTCAGAAAAACGCATGATTCCATCTCTTCTCAATGATACGCCCTGCTCTACAGCCCACTGATATGTCTTGTTGTATTCAGCTTTCCCCCATGGATTAACAAGCAGACTGGATTCAAAGGCTTCTATATATGGCATGATATAGTATTCCTTCAATTCTTCCGCTGAAAGATCATCCCAGCCTGCATCCTCCAGATTGTATATATGCTGCTCGCCCCAATTCCCATAAGACCTTATGTCTATGAACTCTATGTCTTCATCTCCATCATAACGTTCTGCCAAGGCATCAATAAATGCATCAAGCTTTTCCAGAAAGACCTCGTCCCTCCAATTCGGGATCATCTGCTTTCCATTGTCTGTATCTATAAGCCTGCCCTCTGCCCCTGCTTCAAATACCCATTCAGGTGTAACATACATCTCACTGATGGATGTATTCACATTCATTACGCCAAAGGCAAAGCTTTTACCCATGGATCTATATTTATCTATAAATCTGTCTATGGGGCTCCAATCGTATACACCCTCTGCGGGCTCAAGCTCGCACCAGTTAAATCTGCTGTACCCCACTGAGACCATCTCTTCCAGCAGCTCCTCATGCTCCTGATCAGGCCAGCCCATAAAGATATATCCCTTTCCCGGATTCATCAGCAGCTCATCTGAGATCTCCGGCTCCACCCTGATATATCCCGGGCCTGTCTGTTCTTCCCATTCCTCCTCCACGGACTCAAAAGCTGCTTCTGTTTCCGCTGTCTCTTTTTCTATCCTGGAGCATCCTGCCATCCAAAATATAAGTGCGATCACAGAAACTGATAAAAGAGACCTGATACATATGCGTTTACGATTCATAACCTTTATCCATCTTTGTCACTTATTCATCATGCGTATCAATGTCAAAAAATATACAGGCAATATCAATTTGTGCCGTACCATCAGAAACAGCAGTCTGAGCCCGGCCGGGAGCTTTTCAAGTCTGTAACGATCTATGGCCTCTGCCACTGCTTCATTCTCACATATGGAGCGGATATCCCAAAGCGCAGCTTTGAAGCCCAGCTCTTTCGTGTGTCCCACTGCCTGTTTAAACCCGATCACCACATTATTGAGCAGGAATCTGTACAGACGATCATATATCTCTTCAGAAAGGCCTTTAAGAACCTGATCTCTCAGCCTGATATACAGTCTGAATGAGGCCTCGAATCTGTCCTTTCTGTAGCCTGTCGTAATGGATCCTTTTCTGCGCATATAAATATACAGGACATCGTCCATGACCCTGACCCGAGCCGCATATCTGCATAGTACAGCTCTGAAGGGAAGGTCCTCATTCAGATATTCTCTTTCGGAAAGGAATCTGGCTTTTGACGCTTTGACACTCTGCGCTCTGCATATGGTACTCCAGGCAGACATATCGAAATATGGCCTTCCACTCTGTCCTGGGCGCTGTGAAAGTGTATCGGCAAAAAAGTGATTCACTACCTCCTGCCCTTCATACAGCTCTGTTTTTATCAGAGGATATCTGAATACCCTTGGCCTGTCATCATAGTCACTGAAATCCTCTATATATCCAAAATAGCAAAGATCCGCCCTGCTTTCTTCAATAGCTGCCAAAGCCTTTTCACAGGCCTTTTCACAAAGGAGATCATCTGAATCCACAAACATATAATAATCACCCTTTGCAGCATCCATTCCTGTATTTCTTGCAAAGCCCAGGCCCTCATTATCCTTTTTATGTATGACCCTTACTCGCTGATCTCTTTCTGCCCATGCATCGCATATAAGAGGTGAGCCATCACTGGATCCGTCATCCACGATTATGATCTCGATATCCTTATAGCTCTGGCTTATAATGGAGCTGAGACAGGCATCCAGGTATTTTTCTGAATTATATACAGGTACTATGATACTGATCATTCCCGCCATGGCTCCTGTCTTTTTTTCATCTCATCCCCATCCTTTCCTTTTAAAAGCCGCTCTACTTTTTTAAGCCTTGGATCTCTGGTCCTGTATCCTTGATAATATCTATCGATAAACTCTCTCTGAAACCCCAGGACCTCTCTTTTAACATTTTCCGGAGCATTGCTTATCCTGTTCAGATTTATTTCAAGCTGGCTCAGCATCCTGTCATACCCCTCTCTGCTCAGCAGGCTCTCAGTTCCATAAAGCCTTTCTGTCTCCCTTATCATAAGATCTGTGATATAAAAGCTGTCCAGGCCTCCATTTCCCCTCCTGTAGCTGTTCATGACTCCTCCAGGGTTGCTTCTGTACTTATATAATGCCGTCCTCACTGCGGAGCATCTTCCCACATGCGGGTATATCAGATGTGTCAATATGGAATCCTCAAACAGAAAGCCCTCAGGAAAAAGCAGGTGATCAAACAGCTCCCTGCGAAACAGCTTTCCCCAGGGACATCCGTTAAACGCAGGATCACAGTCCCTTCCGGCAGTCCTGAATTTATATATAAGCTTTCCTCTGAAGGCGATATATGAACTGGAAGCAATGTCTGACCCGTGTTTTACGGCGCTGCCATAAAGTTTCTTCAGGAAATTCCCACTCAGGATGTCATCCGAATCCACAAAGCAGAGATACCGTCCCCTGGATCTTCTGATCGCCGTATTTCTGGCTCCTGACATCCCCATGTTTTCCTGGTCCAGGATCTCAAGTCCTTTCAGCCTGCCTCTGTAACTTTTCAGAATATCCAATGTGCCGTCCTGAGATCCGTCATTTACGGCCAGGATCTCTACTGAAATATCTTCGATCCCCTTCTGGGCGGCAATCGAATCGAGGCACTCACAAACATAGCTTTCCACATTGTAGCAGGGTATGATCACAGATATGTCCATATCAGGCGTGCTGTTTATGAAGGTATAGGTTCCCAGGCAGGCCCTTCCCTCTGGATATTCTCTGTATGCTTTTAAAATATCATCCCTTGTCCTGTCATAGAGATACATCTGCAGTCTCTCCTCCATTGTCTGGGCTGCTTTAATCAAAAGCCGACCTAAGGAAGCTTTCGGAGCTGGCTCTTATAGTTTCGAGCCTGTCCCTTATTTTCTTCCAGTCCAGATCCCTTTCAAGCGCCCTCCTGAAGCTTTGCTCATCCCAGACTGCTCTGTGCATCAGCTCAAGGGATCCAAGGAGACCTTTTATCCTGTCGTCTTTTTCATCCTCTCTGCCTCTGAGCCAGAAAAAGCATTTTTCCATCACTACTGACATGGCTATCCCATGAAAGCTGTCTGAAAATACATACTTGGCATCCTTCAGCAAGGAAATGAATTCAGCCGGCCCGGCATCGGCCACAAGCCCAAGAGAATATTTTTTTGCCTTGTAAACAGAGGACAGCCTTGAAAATATCACATATACCGAAAGTCCGAGGATCCTTGAAAGCTCTGATGCCAGCCTGTAGGAGGAATCTGGATTCTTTACCGAATAAAAGATTATGTAGGCTTCTTCAGGAATGCCCTCATATCGGATCTCCATCCGTTCAAAAACTGATCTGTCCACAAGCAGAACCGGATCAATACACAGCCTGCAGTCCTGCCTGCCTGCGCCTGATCTTATGAATTCAAGCGCCTCAGGCTCTCTGACAGAGATCCTTTCAAAGTCACTCAGCTCTCTTCTAAATATGTCCTCCCATTCAGGATATGTCCTTACGCCCATGCTGGCCGCATAGCTTATACGCCTCTTTGCCCAGGGCGCAAAAAAAAGTTCCGAAAAATCCTCTGACGCCAAATTCCATACCTGGTCACTGCCAGTTATGACCATATCCCTGCCTTCTATTGCCCTTTTATATCCTTCGGCATCGGAAAAGCGCTCAGAAAGCACAAGATACGAGGCCCTTGCCCTGTCGAAGCTTTCCTTTCTCTTCTTCAATGCACCGTAATGTGTAAGAGTCATCAGATTCTTTGCCAATGCCTCTGGAGATACCGGCTTCTTCAGCAGGCTATAGTGCTCCCTCATATGCGGAGTTACCAGATTCAGTATCACATTATCGGATCCGAGCTCGTCCATGATATATCTCTGGAGGGCATAGGCCTGGAGAAAAGCCCCATAGTTATCGGCTGCCTGATATGTTATGGTAGCTGATCTGATCATAGAGCCTCCCCCTCATAGCATTTGATGAGCTTGTTGCAATAGCTCTCTATGTCGTCAAAGCCTTCTTTTTTCAAAAGCTCTGCTTTAAAGCCTCTTATCCTGTTTTCATCCTCCCACAGCTCCTTGATCTTTTGGCACAGCTCCTCCTCATCTCCGCTCCTGAAAAGCTCTCCATTCACCCCGGCTCTTATACGCTCAGGTATGCCTCCTGTATCCGCTCCAAGCACAGGCACTCCTCTGATCTGTGCCTCGATTATGGAAAAGGGGTCATTTTCATACCATTCCGACGGACACACGCAGAAATATGCTCCTGAGATCAGCCTGTCAAGCTCCTCTCCTTTGAGAAAGCCAAGATCTCTGGCATTTGGAACGTCTGATATAAGCTCTTTTAAAAGACCGCTGCCTGCAAATACAAAGCTTACCTCAGGGAGCCGCTCTGCTGCTCTGAGCAGGGTACGTATCCCCTTTTCCTCAGCATATCTTCCAAAATACAGCACATATCTTCCCTCTGGCCCCTTGGCGCTGTCAGAACATTCCTTTCCTGCCTCGATATATCCGCCAGCGTCCTGCCCCTTCATATTTACAAAATTATGAAGCGTGACTGTACGTCCCTTGAGCCAAGGGCTTTTCTCCATGACAGAACGCATGAAATCACTGCAGCAGATGACCTGATCTATTTTTCTGTAGGTTTTCATATGATACCAGAAATATCCTTCCATAGAACCCATGATGGATTTGATACGTGATCCATGTATGCACTTTCCGGCAGCACAGTGATAAAAGCCGCCACCGAGACAGCTGCTGCAGTTTTTCCCTGTGGAAGGACAGCGAAGCATATGATTTGGACAGACCAGATTGTAATCATGAGCTGTATATATGATCCTGCAATCTCTTCTGTTTTTTACTCTCCACCTGTCAGCCGCCATTATCACGGAGGGTGTCAGCTGATAATTAAAATTGTTCAGGTGAACAACATCAGGCTCAAAGTATTCAAGGAGCCTTTTCATCTTTTTATATGCCTCCCAGGAAAAGACTATCCTGAATGGATAGGACAGCTTTCCAATATACGAGCCTTCTCTGAAATCCAGCTCCCTGGTATACAGTCCCAGATCATTGAAAGCGTCCATATGATCATGTCTCATACCAAAAAACTGGACCTCGTGTCCCAGTTCACGAAGCTGTTCTCCCAGCTCCATCACATAGGTCTCTGCCCCGCCCTTTCTATATAGATATTTATTTACCATCAATATCTTCATATCAGGTACGTCCGTAAAACTCGATCAATGCGAGACTGTCCTCCTCTATCCTAAGCTTGAGCTCTCCATCCTCGATATCAAGCTCATAAGAATATCCCTCAGGATGCTCCCGATCCGTAACACTTACCTTTACAGTATCGAAAGATCCACCCTTGACCTCAAGGCTGAGCTCCGTCACCGCCGGCCAGTCGCCTGAAGCCTCGTAATTTGTGACCAGAAGCGCTGCGTCCTTTCCATCTCCTGCCGCCAGATAATGCAGATTGCCAGAGCCCTGGGCATTTACATGTATCCTGGACCCAAGCTCATACAGCCTGTCATAATAGGCAAAGCTATTGTAGGCAGGCAGCGTTTTCAGACTGCCGCTTCCGTCATCCTCATAAAGGCAGCACCAGACTCCAAGCAGGTTTGCATCATAATACATGGCCTTGCTTATCCCCTTGTTCTGGAGCTCTATCATTACGGAGCTCACATAAGCAGCCCCCCTGTTTGACGAAATAGCTTTATAAGAATCATTTATGCCCCTTGTCGTAAATTCTTCGTTATAGCTCCATTCATCAAGGATGATCTCTGTTTCCGTGTATCCGTAGCTGTCCAGCTTTTCCCTTACGATCTCTGATACTGAGGAAAAAACATAAGGATTTTTGTTATACAGATGCCAGCTGAAAAAATCCAGAGGCACATCATCGTCAGCCGAGATATGATTCAGAAACTCCTCCATATAGGGAAGCCCGGGATCCGTGGCCGCATATCCCCCTATCTTTATATATGGAAATTTTTCCTTCAGATACACGGAGACCTGACTGTAAAGCTCAAAATACTCTTCCTGGCTCCCTACCCACATGGCCTGATTGTCAGGCTCGTTCCATATCTCAAAATACTCTATACCGTATTCAAAGCCATCAGCAAAGCCATGATTATAATGATTTATTATGCCCTCACAGACCTGGGCCCATTTCTGATAATCCTCCGGAGGAGAGATGTAAAGCGCATCTCCGGTATGATCTATGGATTCTCCCAGCCTGAAAAGTATACTGGCTCCGCTTTCTATTATGGCCTCTATGTATTCATCGCTTTCCTTGAAATTGTATGAGCTTTCCAGCTTTGGATCGGCGTCTGGGTCAGGGAATATGCAGTGTATATCTATGAACTTGTCTTTTCCATATGGATATTCCACATCATGCAGCCTGACATAGGGTATCCCTGCTTCCCTGAACAGCTCCACTGCATCATAGGAAAAGGTCCCATCTTCATAATCAAATCTTGGACCATTATTGACCCCATGCAGAGGATTTATCCTCTCGTCTGTAAGATCTCCCATATCCATGGAAAGTGACACGGAGGAATGGCCTATATTTATCACCTTTTCCTGTTCACCCTCCGCAAAGCAGAAATGCAGGGCCAAGGCCGCCCCTCCTGACAGGAAAAGAGCTGCAGCCAGTATCAGGATGAATTTTATGATCTTTTTCATGGCATCATACCCCATACAGCCTGTCCCTTTTCCGCTTTATCAGCTCCTTTGCGGTATCAAGGATATATACAAAGCTGCTTATCCTGAAAGCCGCAGAAAGGAACGTATAAACGGCTGCTCCTGTCATTATCTGAAGTATCAGACTCAAAGGCCTGTTTATGTCAATACTTGATACCGCCATAACAGATAAGGCCATGGCCGCTGTGATCAGGCCTATAGGAACAATGTCCCTGAGCTGATCCAAAAATCCATAGCCTATCAGCCTTTTGTTTGGAAATGCATTTATGATCCATGACAGTACACAATAAACAGCCGTTCCTGCCATCATTGCACTTATGCTTATACCAACTGTCGAGACAAGCACCGTTATGCCTATGGCTGTTTTCAGGATCTCCTGCTTGAGATAGATATCGCTTCTTCCGCAGGCGGCTATTGCCTCCAGGTTGGATGTATGCATGGGCCACAGTGCATATACAAAGCAGGAAAACTGCATAAAGATCACTGCCGGAAGCCATTTTTCCGTAAAAACGATACATATTATATCTCTGGCTGTCACAGCCAGCCCGGCCATGGCCGGCAGCATGAGATATGCGCTGACCGTTACAGCTCTCCTGACCATGGATCTCAGCCTGTCCCTGTCATCCTGAGCAGCAGAAAATGCTGGCAGTGCCACGCTTTGTATGGACGCATTGAGATTTACGGTCATAAGTGAGGGTATGGTATTTCCCCTGTTATAATATGCCAGGTCTCCAAGGCTGTAGGCTTTCCCCACTATCAGAGAAAAACAGTTTTCATAAAAGGTATTTATAACGGTGGATAAAAGTATCCTGCCGCCAAAGGAAAATAGCTTTCTGAATCTTTCAAAGGAAAAGGTCCCTCTGGGCACCCACCTCATCATTAACCACAGCATAAGCGTGTCTATGGCCAGATTTGAAAGATGCTGCCCCACAAGGGCCCATGCGCCCTTTCCCATAAGTGCCATGACTATCCCCAAAACAGCAGATACCATGGTACCGGCTGCGCTGGAAAAGAAAAAGCGTCTGAATTCCATGCGTCTGGATATCAAGGCATGCTGAACGCTTGCAAATCCGCTTATGGGAAGGCCCAGTCCCAGGACCCTTACCAGGGCAATAAGCTCAGGATCTCCATATATCTTTGATATGACAGGCGCCGCAAAAAAAAGTATAAAATAAAAGAACATGCCCATGGTCACATTGAAATAAAAGACTGTAGACATGTCCATTTCATCTGTCTCTGACTTCTGTATCAGCGCCTTGGTCATGCCCCCTTCCACAAAGACCGAAGCTATGGCCGTAAAAACATTGACTATGGCAACTACTCCATAATCCTCAGGCATAAGCAGCCTCGCCAGGACCATGGAAACACAGAACTGTACTGCCTGAGTGCTCCAGCGCTCAGCAAACTTCCAGAAAACTCCCTTTATGAACTTTCCCCTTATATCTCTGACTGTCATTATTTATTGGCTGCCGGATTCCCTTCCCATCCATATACCAACCTTCCATGCTTTCTGTCGTAAGCTTTCATAATGGAGGGCATCACACAATAAAGCAGGAGCTTGACCCTGTGTTTCATACTTTTCCTATTTAAGGTTTTTCTGTACTTTTTATCAAATACCTCCCTGTATCGTCCTTCCTGCATAAGCATGTTGAACTGATAATCATGTATCTTGTCATCTATACAGCTGTCATATCTGTGTTTTGTATACTCCTTATAGGACTCAAGGGTATCACACATGTTCCGTCCATATGCCATAAGGCGTTCTCTGCTTTTTGTGATTGATTCCGTCCAGCTACCTCCACCATGCTGCCTGTAGCAGGACATCAGCTCCGGCAGATATACTGTCCTGCCATTTGCAATGGCCTTGAGGAAAAATCCGGCATCTCCAACCTTGCATATATGAACGAATTCAGGATCATCCTTCAGAAGGGCATCGACTCTGCAGAATATGCTGCTTGCATGGAAGATGTCACTGTCAGATATCCAATATTCAAACATCCTCGGGATCATCTTATCCGGATCCTCTGCAAAGGCCTCATCTATATGAGGTATCTGCTTGTTTAATATCGAAGCTCCGTTGATATCTACGCAGCCTACCTTGTGAGTACAGAGCACAGCATTATTTTTCTTCAGGCTGTCAAACTGCTTTTGAAGCTTATGACTGTCTGTCCAGTAATCATCACATTCACAGAAAGCAGCATATGCTCCTCTGCTTCTGGCCATCAGAGCCGCATTGACTGCAGCAAAACCTCCCCTGCTGAACTGATTTTCCTTTTGAAATATGCCTATGACCACGCCAGGATACCTGGCCTCATACTCTCTTATGATGTCAGGAGTACTGTCCGTGGATGCATCATCATGCACAAGTACCTCAAAGCTGAAATCCGTTTCCTGGGTAACGATGCTGTCCAGGCACTGGCGTATAAAAGCCTCATGGTTATAGGCCATGCACTGGACTGTGACCAGAGGCTGTCCATCTCTGTTTTTTTCTTCCGTATATTTGTCCATGTATCCTCTTTTCTATTGATTAAAGCGGCTCTCTGAGCCCTTTCCATGCCCCAAGCCCTTGAGGGCCCTGGCGAACCTTTCCAGTAAATAGGCAGGGCATATGAGCCTGAGTCTTATTAAGAGCAGCAAAAGCCTGCTTTTCAAACTTATATGACCAAAATCCGCTTCTCTGACCAGGGAAAGCCCTGTATCATCCAAAAGCCTGTCCCTTAGCATGCAAAGAGCAGCCCTGTCTCTGTCTATTGCTATGCGATTTAGGAATACGATGATCTGATAAAAATAATATCGCCTGGCCTGAGCTTCAATATCAGCCGATCCTTTTTCTTTGCCAAGCCTGATGAGCTCTCTGACTATAAGCCTTACATCATCAAAATATCCTGGCCTCAGGCACTGGGTTATGGAGCCGCTCCTTATCCTGTACCTGTAGCCCGGATCTTTACATACATACATGCTTTCTGAAGCCAGGCAGATGCTGACCCTGCATAAAAGATCCTCGCCGTAGACCAGCCGCCTTGACACACTGTGCCTCAGAGCCCTGAGCATCAGCTCTCTTTTTACGGCGCAGCCTGTAATATAATACTGCAGATGCTCCATATCCTTATCCAGAATCATTTTGGGATAGATCTGTTCCCTAAGCCTCTTTTCCGTATAGATCCCAAGCGGTACGGGCTCCTGCTCCAGTACCTGTCCATCAGCTGAGCCTTTAAATCTGGAAAAGCAGATCAGATCAGGCAGATATCTCCCGCTGACCTCCCTTATGGCATGTATCGCTTCAGGACAGATCATATCATCGGAATCCACAAAAAGAAGGTATCTTCCCCTGCTTTCCTCAGCGCCTCTAAGTCTTGCTGCATTTGCCAGGCCTTCATTTTCCTTATGTATGACACTTACCCTGTCGTCGATCTCTGCATAATGCTCGCATATCTCAGGACAGCTGTCAGGGCTACCATCATCTACCAGGATAAGCTCCATATCCCTTTCATTCGTACAGAGTATGCTTTCAATGCAGGACTCAAGACAGGATTCGGTTTTATACACGGGAACGATGATGGATAAAAGCATATCTTACCTGTCCGAATCTACTGTGGGTATATCCTTTTCCTTTTCAACCACTTCTTTGAAATGATATACCATTGATACCAGCGCTGCCGCTCCGGTCACATAAGTATAATAGAGCGTGTTGTCAGTAGCTGCTGTCATGAATAAATAGCCTGTGCATGCCAGACAAATGATCCCTCCTCTTATTCCCTGCCACTTTGCTATGTAATGTATGCGCACAGGGAAATAGGCAATGGCCCAGGCAAGAAATCCCCAGAATCCAATATCTATGTATACCTTCAATATATCATTATGAAGGGCTACTATCCCAAGATATGCATTATCCGTCAAAAATCTGGAGGTGAATCCGGCACCGTTTCCTGAAAACAGAGGATTGAGCACATAGTATTGTGACAGAGCCTCATAAAAATAGCTCCGTCCCATTACGTTCACGTCATATTCATTGCTCAGGTCCGTCATAAAGCCGGCACGCACCATGGCCAGATATAAATAGCATATGCCTACGGCCAGGAAGGAGAAAAAAACAAGGCTCCGCCTCCATCTGTCCCTGTTTCCATATATGAAAAGGGCAGCTGCTCCGACGGCTATGGATACAGCTGTAGCTATCATGCCTATACGCTTAAAGCCTGTAAAATAAAAGAAGATCAGAGTAAATAATGACGCATGATAGTACCATTTCCTCTTGTATTCGGAAAATGTCAGCGCCAGATAAGTTATAAATACTCCTATGGCAAAGGTAAGCTCATGAATCTCCGTGGTCTCCATCAGAGGGCCTGTCTCTGCCGCAAAAGATGATACCGTAAGGATGAACTGGTCTATGTATTCAGGGATACTGCCTCCAACATAAAAGATATCCAGCATTTTCAGGCTGTTTGCTATTATCGCAGCCAGTATCGCCCTCCAGATCGCTCCCTCGCCAAAGAAATAAACCAGGCTTCCCATGGTCATGACCATGCATATGGTATACATCTCGGCCATCATGCCTCGTCTTATAACAAAGAACCTTGTGGAGTTGAGCAGCCACAGCGGAATGGTCCAGAGAAGCTCGACTATGCAGGGAAGCGAAAATATCAGTACATATTTCAATATGACCTTGGCCCTCTTGAGATCCGTAAATTTCAGGAACAGGAAAAAGGCCACTATGGGGATAAGCGCCGATATCAGATATTTATGCATGAGATTTATAACGATCAGATTTATATATCTGTCGTTATAATAAAACATGTAGCCGACAGCCAGGACATATATAAATGAAAGTATGCTTTTTGTCGATCTCTTTTCCATTCCTGGTCCGCCAAATCCCTTTCCGTATCGGATCCTCCCCTGAGTACCCGGATCTTAAATAGTATCGTAGCTTTTACTGTTTTCTGCCGCTCTTGATATCAGGCTCCTGAGCTTGTTCGTGCCTTCTCCCTCCGCATATGCATAGCCTGCGGAAAAATTATATCCGGAATCCCCGGTCCCTGATCTCAAATATGCCACAAGATCATGCAGCGAGGACTGAGGCTGTTCATCTCGCCCCAGCTCATAGAATACCCAGAACTGTCCTCCGCCATTGTATCCGATAAAGCTGTCTGTTTTATCTCCATAGATATTGCTCAGTACATTGCCCATATGCTTCAGGATCGCATCCACATGATCGCGTCCAAGCTTCATATTAAGCTCTCTCTGCCTGTTAAGCATCAGACTCACTGCACAGAAACTTGAAGGCAGGACAAGTTTTTCATGGGACTGGATGAACCTGTCGCAGGACACTCTGTTCCGGCAGCCAGTATTTTTATCTGTAAGGAACATATAGGTTATTATGTCCTCGAACCTTCCCACTACTACTGCCAAAGTACAGCCTATAAGTATAAATATTACTACCAAGGCAGCCCCTATAAGCTTTATACTATAGTTTTCATGACACTCAGTGCTTGAAAGTATATCTATGTTCTGAGCTCCCAGATAGGCATTGAACTCCCGATTGGAGGCTTCTGCCAGAGCATAAAGCTCATCCATCTCCATGGTAACTGTCGCTATCTGGCTCTTTATCTGCTCTGCTGACGCCGCATCAGTTGAATCAAGCTCTCTTACTGCCGCGATCTCCAGCTCTGATGCCACTGGCTCCGTGACAAACTGTGCCTCTGTGGGGTCAGCCCCCTCAGGGATCTCCAGGGCTGCAGCCTCCGCTGCTTCCTGATCATTCACATATGTACCTTCGGAGGGATCATCCACATTTTCCTCATTTAGGCCGCTCATGATCTCCTCACCGCTCATATCCTGAAATACATCTATGATATATTCGCAATAAGCTATGTCCACCGTGGCATAGTCCCAGGTGTCATTGTATCCTACGAGGTTTGCAAGCAGAGTGTCATACTCCACATACTGATCTACAAAATTCCTTCCCCCATCGTCCGTAAAGTAATTGTCGTATACCTCATTCAGGATATAGTTGTAGTCCATATCAGTATTTCCGGACTCCCGCATCTTCTGGACATACGCATCTATGATAGCCTTTACCTCTGCTATATCCTCCTCAGCCTTCTGCATGGTCAGGCCATACTGAGCTATCCTGTTATTGTATTTGGCTATCAGCACCTCCTGATCCTTTGTGATCTTGCCTCCAAGGATCTCTGCATAAAGTCTTGAGATGTTTATGTTTCCAAGCAGCCTGAACTCGTTTGCTATGTCCTGGAAGGAGTAGCCGGTCTCTGAAGATCTGAAGGTAGGGCTGACATTATACATTATGTCAAGTGTCTCTATGGCATCATTGATGGATCCGTCTATCATCTCTGTCATCTCAAGATAATCATAGTCCGTATCCGCTATTCCGGAGGTGCTGTTATGAAGCTCCCCTGTGTTTATATGCTTTTCACTGAACTGCTCAAAATATACGTCCAGAGTCTCATTCAGGACACGCCTTACAAGCTCTTCATCAGCAGGCGCACCCATGGTACAGCTTACGATATACTCTGTGGGGATCTCAGTATATTCCTCTCCAGCTTCATTATATGCTTCCTGTATGGCCGCAGACTGTTCATTTTCCACGGCCTCCACGGTAATGCTCTCACAGAGCTCGTCCAGACTGTACACAGTGCTGTCCAGCTCCAGATTATCCATGACCTTTGCCATATTGGCAGAGGAATATATCTCCGTAAGATCAAGCTTTGTGCTGTCCGGAGCATAGCCTGTGGATGCACCGGGATTAAGATACTCGATCACTGCGGAAGCTGTATATTTATGAAAAACCGAAAGCAGCCTCCAGGATACGGCTGTCATGGCTACCAGAAAAATAATTATCAGTGGAAGCCATTTCTTCAGATACCTGGATATCTGAAAATCTCTCATCTGCTCTCCCCCTCTTTTTCATATTCTTTAAGAGCGGCACAGACATGGAGCAGTACCGCTATCCCTACCCACCATATCAGAACATCCTTTAAGGAAGACATCCAGGAGCTCACCTCTGATACCTCACTTATATCCATGTACTGATTTGTGATGCTTTCATTGTATTCACGTATGGTTACGATGATATTGTCTATCACCCTGTCAAGCTCTGTCTCGATCTGGTCGATAAGCTCATCTGCCGTTGCTATGTTTTCTGCTCCCGGAGTGATATCCGCAAGCATGGAGGCCACATGGAGATTATTCGCTATCTGGCTTCGTATGGAGGTCATCTGATTTGCATGCTCCTCTGCCGAAGAGGCCAGATCATCTACTCCTATCCTGGTCCTTGACATGTAATACTGAGCATTTTCATCATATGTAGGAACCAGGACAGCCGTGGATATATCATTTTCATACATATCTATGGCTTCGAGATTGTTGATATTGGAAAGCCTCTCCTTTTCAGCATCAAAACCGAGGTTCATATTTTCAAAAGAGAGCCTTCCAAGGTATATACCCTTTTCCTTGGAAATACCATTCTCCAGGATATAGGCATAAAGATTCTCAGCCATCACATCCCTTATACTGTATGCGGCAGAAGCCAGCGTACTGAAGGATTCTCCCGTCATCTCAGAGCTGAAATTGGGATTTGTCGATGACATGGTCAGCATATACTGCCCTATGTCTCCGGTCTTCCAATAGATATACCTGTATATATCCAGATAATCCAGCTGTCTTATATCCTCAAATCCCACCTCTAAAAGACTGGTATTCAAGGAAAACTCATTTATGAACCATTCCTTATAAGCTTCCAAAGTAAGCTGAGTGATCAGGTCGCCGTCTATACCGGCTGTAGCTGCTGACCCCTCATATTCAAGCATATACTGAGTCGATATATGATAATCTTCTTCACTGTCAGAGGATCCCTCTACAAGAGGAGTTATCCTGAGGGTCTTTTCCAGATCCTTTACACTTACACCCTCAAAGGCTCCTTTTTTTATTGCAGAGCTCAGTATCTCCTCATTCAATATACTTGACTGATTAAAGCGTGTGCCATTGGGATTAAGCCCCTGATACGCATTGCTGTAATTGAGCGACAGGGTGCGCACACTGTGAAGCCTGGCCATTGAAGGCACCAGCAGCACTCCAGCTATAAGCAGTACCACAAGGAATAGATTCAGAGCCGTTTTTTGGAAAAACGGCCTGTAGCTCCTCAGCTTTTCAAGAAATGACATCCTGAGACGCCTTTTCAGGATAAGCCTGAAAAGCTGCACACATAGTAATATGGCAGCTATCAGAAAAATGATCTGTCTGTAATACCTTAAAAAATAGTATCCCATATGCCCTGTTTCCTTAATTTATATCTATTATGACCAGTTCAGGCCTGTTGAATACCCTCGGGAAAAGGCTGTGATTCCCCAGTCCTCTGCTTACTATCATCCTCAGCTTATGCGTCCTGTAATATCCGCCGTCATATTCCGGGAAAAAGCCTTCATCCGGAGAAAAAAGCCCTCCTATCCCAGGTATACGGACCTGTCCTCCATGATTATGTCCTGAAACGACAAGGTCTATATCATAGTCAGGAATATATCTCATGACCGGCTCCGGTCTGTGCGATATAAGCAATTTGAAAAAACTGTCATCAGCCTCTGCAAAGCCTGTTACAAAGTTCCCGGAATATGGCCAGAAGCTGCTTTCATTTGTACTTATCCCGCCTATCAGAAGCCTGTCTCCATTTATATCCACTTCCTCAGCCTGATTCTGCAGCACATGTACACCCATCTTTCCAAGCTCCGTAAGCAGCCTGTCATCCTCTATCAGCGGGGAAAGGTCCTCTTTGTCCAGGGGAAGCTCATCAGCTCTTTTTTCGAGCATCTCTATATTCAGATCATCCCCATATATGACCTCATTTTCATGATTTCCAAGGCCATAGTAAACAGGAGCGATGTCTGTCAGCTCCCGGCAAAGATCTATGATATAGTCCAGGTCAGGAGATCTCCTGTTTATACTGTCCCCTGCTATAAGGATCAGATCCGGAGACTGGCCTCTGATCTCGTCCAAAAGCTCTGAGTTTTTTTCTCCATATACTGTCTGATGAAGGTCCGTCAGCAATGCTATCCTGATATCTGAGGAAAGCTTTTCTGAAAAAAGCCTGTAATATGTGACCTCAAAGCTCCTGTTTATGATCACATTTAAGATCAGGGTGCAGGCTATGATCATAAGGGGCCATAAAAGCCAGAACAGACCTCTGCGCTTTTTGCTCTGGTCAGTTTTTCTCATGCTGAGGCACCCATTGCCTGCCTGTAGATGTCCAGTGTTCTGTCCGTAATGTTCTCCCAGTCAAACCTATCGTTTATATATCCCATCTGCTCCCTGCGCATGCTTTCCGTATATCCCTCTTCGATGGCTTCGGCAAGGCAGTCCCTGAGATCTTTTTCATCATCCTTATCGAAAAAGGTCATATATCTGTCTGCTATGCCTCTGTTGTCCTTTATATCCGATACAAGGACCCTGCATCCGAGGCTCAGAGCCTCCAGCAGGCTCATCGACATGCCTTCAAGATCACTTGGAAGCACATATACTGAGCAGTTGGAATAGAGCTCCGTTAGCATATCTCCATCAGCAAACCCGGCAAATATGACCCTTTCATCCCTGTCTGCCAGCTCCTTCAGCTCTCTGCAATAAGGAAATCTTTCATCAAATCTGCCTGCTATGACCAGCTTTTTATCACTGTTGATGCCTGCAAAAGCTTTGATAAGCTGCTCCACCCTCTTTTCCGGAACTATACGTCCTACGAACAGCACATAGCTGTCCTTCCTGAGCCCCCATTTTTCAAATATCAGCCTGGCAGGCAGAGGGTCCCTTTTTGATACTCCATTTGGTATGAGCTCAGTATCTATGCCATATGTTTCCTTGAAGTATACTTTTGCATTTTCGGAAAGCACTATCAGCTTGCCAGCATACCTTGCAGCCATTCGCTCTCCGAATCTGATATATGCTGATGCAAAGCCTCCCCACTTGGCCCTTTTCCAGTCCAGGCCGTGTATGGTGACTACTACGGGCTTTTTCAGCAAATGAGGAAGCCATACCATTGCTGCAGGCCCCTCGGCGTGTACATGTATGATATCCTGTTTAGCCATACATGCCCTGACCATGGCAAGCACTGAATATACAAAAGCATTAAGCGTCGAGGCTTTGAATGTAGGTATATCTACAAGCTTTATCCCCTTATACTCTGATGCCGGGCTTTTATCCCCGGTATATCTATTGTATACAGTCAGGCTGTGACCCCTGTCCGCCATCCTTGATACCAGCTCACCTACTACGACCTCTATCCCGCCTTCATTGGAGGGTATGCGCTTATGACCCATTACTGCGATCTTCATCCTGATCCCCTGTCCCAGATCGAAGTGTATCAATAATGGTATATATCTATGACTGCCAGCTCAGGATCATTGTTGAATCTCGGGATGCCAAGGCTTGCAAGTCCGGCACTGACTATCACATTGCTGCTGCCCGCCTCGTAGTGTCCGCCTATGTAGTCATGTGCATCCGCATCTTCAGGGAATAGGCCAAGCTCTCTGTCATATACAGGCCCCAGACCTGGCAGATCCATATATCCGCCCATAGTATGCCCTGATACCACTATATCCGGAAGCCCCTGTTCCTCCAGCTCCTTTATGATATACGGCGCATGGGTCATCAGGATCTTGTAATGATCGGTATCATTGCTCATGAAATCCCTGTATGCCGAAAGAGCGTCCTGATCAAGTTGATCCAAACTGCCCATATAGGGTATACCGAATATATCCACCTGTGTACCGTTTATCTCTATGCTGTCACATTCATTGAACAGGCTTGTTCCTTCTGCCACATCGAAAGAAAGGGTATATGAGCTGTCCATGGAAGGGAAGTCGTTCCATTCACGTTCTCCGAAAACATAATATACCGAAGCAGTATCCTTTATCTCATTGGCAAAGTAAAGTATCTGTTCCGGTGACATTTCGGAATCATTTATCATGTCTCCGGTGATCAGGACCAGGTCTGGATCCAAAAGCTCCGTCCTCCTTGCTATTTCAGATATATCCTCGCCTCTCAGATCTGAGAGCACTATCACTCTGATGTCCTCAGAGACCTTGCTTGAACGCAGCTGATAAAACACTTCCTTAACAGGCTTTTTCCAGAACAGCAAAAAGCCTGCTCCAATGATGCAGGCTGCCATAAGTATAAGTATGGCTGCTACTATCTGCCCGGAATGGCCTTTTTTTCGTTTGTTCGTTCCTGGCTGTACGCTTTTTTCAGGCTGTGCACCATTTTTAGGCTGCGGACTGTTCTTAGGCAGCTTTGACTTATCCTGAAAAAATTCTGCATTTAGCTTATAACCATAGGCCCATGACAGCTGCTCATCAAAGATATCCCCATAGCTGTCCCTGAATTTCTCTAAATCAGCACTTCCCTTGTAGTTTATCCTGGCAATACCATTTTCAATGGAAGCGAGGCTGAACATGTCAACATATTTTTTCATGTCCAATTCAGGGATCAGTGTACCCAGCCGATGGTACATGAGCTCCCAGTTCATGGTATTCACTATGTCTTTTTTCTGAACGTCTTTATGCATCATCATCCTTTATATCCACACTGGTACTGGTCTTTACTTCCGCATTATCCACTATCTGCAGCGGTTCCGTAGAAAAGAGATCTTCTTTATAAATAGGAAGCTTTCCGGAAAGCAGCTGAAGCTGTTTCTGAAGCTGCAATATCTGATCCTGGACACTGTTAAAGGCCTCTACATACTGAAGCACTCTGTTTCTTGCCATGGTTATCCCCTGCTCTTTTTCCTCGAACCTGGCCTTTATGTCATCCTCGGCCTTTTTCTTTGTATAAAGAGCCTCTACTCTGGCATCCGTAGTGATCTGCTCAGCTGACTTTTTAGCATCACTCATGATGCTCTCTGCGCTTTTCTGAGCTTCAGACACCACTGAGCCGGCATCTGCCTTGGCCTTTGATACCAGGTCATCAGCTTCCTTTTTTGCCTTTGACATGATCCCTACCATAGATTCATAGCTTCCCTCATATTTGGCAAGCTTTGAACTGAGCTCTGCTATGGTCTTTTTATAATTTTCAGTCTCTTCTGCCGAGACCTCTGTGGCTGTTCTGGACTTCAGCTCCGAAAGCTCTGATTCAAGTCTGGTATTTTCCGATACCAGCCTGTTTCTTTCTGATCTCAGGCTGTCCTTTTCCGCCCTGAGCTCCTCTGTCTCAT
Source organism: uncultured Lachnospiraceae bacterium (assembly GCA_944377385.1). Taxonomy (GTDB): domain Bacteria; phylum Bacillota; class Clostridia; order Lachnospirales; family Lachnospiraceae; genus Avilachnospira. Next base: position 37,347 of record CALWET010000013.1, read on the forward strand.
TCTGTACGGCTTCCAGATCCGCTGTGCTGGGAGCCTTTATGCTGCTCAGCTGAGTCTTTAGCTCTGCAAGCTGCTCCATCAGCACACCCACATACTCATCTACTTCAGCCTTTTTATATCCTCCAAAAACCGATGATGAAAATCTTCCCATATCCAAACTCCAATCGTCATATCTATCTGCCATCCCTCTTCAGCATGGCCAAAGGGGTCAGCATGATGAGCTGCAGATCAAACCACATTGTGCGTCTCTCGATATAATCAAGGTCCATGTCCACCCAATCATCAAAGGGTATACTGTTTCTGTTCCTCTGTATCTGCCATATACAGGTTATGCCCGGTGTAACTATGAGCCTTAGCTTATGATAATCGTCATACTGCTCTACCTCCTCGGGCAGGGGAGGCCTTGGTCCGACTACGCTCATGTCTCCCTTGAGCACATTCACGAACTGTGGCAGCTCATCCAGACAGGTCTTTCTCAGAAAACCTCCTATCCTTGTGATCCTTGGATCCTTACTGATCTTGAATGCCGGGCCATCCATCTCGTTTTGGTCAAGTAGCTCTGCCTTCATCTGATCTGCACCTTCGACCATAGTGCGGAATTTATAAAGCCTGAAGGGCCTGCCATGTCTGCCTATGCGTATCTGATCATAAATCACGGGACTTCCGGGATCTTCAAGCTTTATGACTATGGCCACTATCAGCATCACCGGAGAGGTACATATGAGCAGCACCGTGGCCATGACCAGATCAAATATCCTTTTTTTCTTCCAATATCTGGCAAAGGATCTGCCAAGAAGTCCCTTCAGCCTCTCATTTGCTTTTTTGTCATCCTTTGAAGGGTTTATGAAGTAATGCTCCCCCATACTCGTCCCACATCCGTTCCGGAAAAATATCCAAATACAAAAAAATCCCCAGGGGATGCGGTCAAACATCTCGGGGGTCGGTTGCGCTACTGACTCCGCTGCATCTAAGCGCCCAATTACCGATACAGCATCACAGTCTCCCATTTATGCATTTATTTTACTCCACATACAGGTATTTTGACAAGTTATTACACAAAATTTGTATTTAAAATTGCGTATTACCTAAATTTGAGTATTAAAAAAACTGTTGCCTGACTTGATCAGAAGCCTGGCAACAGCTTGATGTTTTAGTCTTTATTTAAAGTTATCAGCCGGCATTTGACGCGGCAATCTTTACCCTGCTCCAGAGGTCGGATATGATCACCCTGGTATCGGGATCATAGCTGAACACCTCGTCGTTTTTGTTTCCTGAGCGAGGTATATAGGCATCTATGCCATAATAATCTCCGTCCTCCCCTGACAGATACTCCATGACCTCCAGATTGGGAGAGGTATAGCCTACTGTCACTGAGTTGTCCAGGGCACCGTCATAGCTGGATACGAAGTTTATGAACTCATGGGCCAGGTCGGGATTTTCCGCACTCTTTGGAATGACCATGGCGTCGGACCATATGTTCGTTCCTGTCTCAGGAAGGTAAAAGCCCATATCGGGATTTTCGCTGATGACATAGGCAGCATCTCCTGAATAGATAAGTCCAAGGGCCTTCCTGCCCTGGGCCATGTTGTCGATTATCTCATCGGTGACTATCTCAGGCTCCATGGTCTCAACTATGCCTACCAGCCACTCATAGGCCTCGTTAAGTTCTGCCTCGTCGGAGGTATTCATGGAGTAGCCCAGATATTTGAGAGCCATCATGAAGGAATCCCTCTCGGAATCGTAGAGATAAATATCTCCCTTGTATTTTTCATCCGCAAAGATTCCGAAGCCCTCAGCCTCAAGGTCCTCAAGAGCCACCTTGTTCTTGTCATATACTATGCCCACGGTGCCCCAGAAATAAGGTACAGAATATTCATTGTCTGGGTCATAGGGCAGGCCCAGGACATCCGGATCCAGCTTGTCAAAGCAGTCCAGCTTTGACTTGTCCAGGGGCTGAAGCAGGTCCTCCTGCAAAAGCCTCTCTATCATATAATCACTGGGCACAAGTATGTCATAGGAATCCTGGGCGGCTACCCTGATATACATCTGCTCATTGGATTCAAAGGTATCCATGATCACATCACAGCCCGTAAGCTCTTCAAAATCGCTTATCAGGTTCTCTCCGGTATACTCACCCCAGTTATATATATGAAGCGTCTGTCCGGCATACTCTCCCTTTTCTCCGCCTCCGCAGCCAGAAAGTCCTGCGGCCATAAGCGCCAAAGCGCAAATGATTCCAAATCTTTTCATCCTCTTTCCTCCACTATAGAAATATCTTTTATATCTTATGGAGGGAGCTGTGCTCCCTTCCCTATAAGCCTGAGTCCCGCAGCTATATCCGCTGTCTCTGCTGCCTCTCGAGCTGCTGTCCCTCCGGCTGTCCCGGCTTCAGTCCAAGCCTTCTGGCCCTGATGATAGGAATGATGTTTACTGCCAGCAGCACTATGGTTATAAACAGCACCACCAATGTGGATATGGCATTTATGCTGGGATTTACCCTTTTGCTCATGGTGTAGACCATGATGCTCAGGTTCTTTACTCCCCGTCCCGTCACAAAATATGAAATGATAAAATCATCAAAGGACATGGTAAAGGCTATCAGAGCTCCGGAAAATATGCCCACCTTTATCTGCGGTACTATGACCTTTATAAGTGCCTGCCAGGGAGTGGCTCCAAGATCCATTGCCGCATCTGCCAGGTTGGGATCCAGAGAGCGTATCTTTGGCATGACGCTCAGTATCACATAGGGTATGCAGAAGGCTATATGGGCCAGAAGCATGGTCATAAAGCCTCTTTCAACTCCCAGGGTGATGAAGAAGAGCATGAGCCCTATGGCTGTGACTATCTCAGGATTCATGATGGGGAAATCATTTATCTGCATGATCACATCCTGTACTATCTTGCGGGACCTTGACAGGCCTATGGCACTGATGGTCCCCACCACTGTAGATATAAGCGTAGCCAGCACTGCTATGATGATAGTGGTATAGAGAGACCCCATCATTTCTGAATCGTTCCACATCTTTTCATACCAGCGCAGTGAAAAGCCGGTAAAGTTGGTAAGGGAACGGCTGTCATTAAAGGAAAATACTATCATGAAAACTATGGGCAGGTAAAAAAATATGATAGCCAGCGTCATGATCACCTTGCCCACAGGGCGCCTGCTGTCCTTCATACTCAGTCACGCTCCTTTCTGCCGCCGCTGGAATAGGCCTCGAGCCTCCTGACCACATACATGGTAGCCATCATGATAAGGGCCATGATCAGGGATATGGAGGAGCCGAAGTTCCATTCACCAACTGTTATAAACTGGTTCTCTATCACATTCCCTATGAGGAAGAACTGCCCTCCTCCCAGAAGCTTTGGTATGGAAAAGGAGCTTACTGCCGGCAGGAACACCAGGGATATACCGCTGACCACTCCCGGAAGCGAAAGAGGCAGTGTAACTCGAAGAAAGGTCTGTATGCCGTCGGCTCCCAGGTCGTGACTGGCATCTGTCAGAGACCTGTCCATCTTTGTAAGGGAGGTATTTATCTGCAGTATCATAAAGGGTATGAAATTATATACCATGCCCAGGAGCACAGCCCCCTCCGTATATAAAAGCTCTGTATCTCCAAGACCGAAGATTCCAAGTATCTGCTGGAATATGCCTCCATCGGAGAGCAGGCCTATCCAGGCATAGGTGCGTACCAGCATGTTTATCCAGGTAGGCAATGTTATGCACAGTATCAGCCTGTTGCGCAGCCTGTCCGAGCTGAAGGCTATGAAATAGGCTATGGGATAGCCCAAAAGCACACATATGACCGTTGTCTTTAGGGCGATCTTTATGGAACGCCAAAGCACCAGCAGGAAATCCCTGTCTGTAAAGAACTTTACAAAATTAGCCAGGGTAAATCTGAAGGTCATGATCTCATTGCCCGTATCCGTAAAGGCATAGAGCACTATCAGCAGCATGGGCAGAAGGAGCATGATGACGGCCCATACGATGTAGGGAAGCGCAAGCTGTGAAAATCTCTTCATTTATGCCTCCATCCTCCTCATGACATGTATGTCCTCGGGATTGAAACGGATGCCGACCTGGGCCTCTTCCTCCACATAATCCGTAGTCCTGATCTTGAATTCCTGTCCCGTAGTGGAGAAGGTCACCTTGTAAACGCCCTCTCTTATGGTCTCAGGATCAAACTCATAATCCACGCTTATGTCCACTGACTGCTCCTCGTCGCTGAGCTTCCAGCCCTGGGCATTGGCCCAGGTCTTGAGATCTGTGTCCAGCGCCTGGGATTCCGTGATCTCGTCCACGGTCTTGAAAAAGTTGAAGGC
>CALWET010000014.1 GCA_944377385.1 uncultured Lachnospiraceae bacterium
TTCCTATAATATTATAATGATTTTTTGCGTAAACAGGCGCAGTATATATTATTCAGTCAAATTTGGAGGAATGAGATGATATCAGCAAGTGATTTCAGAAACGGAGTAACTGTCGAGATAGACGGACAGGTCATGCAGGTAGTGGAGTTTCAGCATGTAAAGCCCGGAAAGGGAGCTGCATTCGTAAGGACAAAGCTTAAAAATGTCATAAACGGCGGTGTTATAGAGACCTCTTTCAGACCTACTGAAAAGTTCCCCTCAGCCCGTATAGACAGGGTGGACATGCAGTATCTCTACAAGGATGGAGATCAGTACAACTTCATGAATATGGAGACCTACGATCAGATGGCTCTTTCAGAGGATCTTTGCGGAGATGCCATGAAGTTCGTTAAGGAGAATGACACCTGCAAGATATGCTCCTATAACGGATCCGTATTTTCTGTGGAGCCTCCCATGTTCGTAGAGCTGGAGGTAACTGAGACAGAGCCCGGCTTCAAGGGTGATACGGCAACAGGTGCATCAAAGCCCGCCATCGTTGAAACAGGCGCACAGGTCAGCGTACCTCTATTTGTCAATATCGGAGACAAGATCAAGATCGATACACGTACTGGAGAATATCTGTCGAGGGTATAAATGGATAAGATCACTGATATATTGAACGGCTTATGCAGGCAGGCTTTTGCGGACGCTGGCTATGATCCTGCCTATGGAAGGGTAGGTCTTAGCAACCGTCCGGATCTCTGCGAGTATCAGTGCAATGGGGCTATGGCGCTGGCAAAGTCAGCCCATAAGGCCCCTATCATTATTGCCCAGGAGATCACTGAAAAGCTCAAGGAATATCCTCAATTCAGTAAAGTCGAGGCAGTTCGCCCCGGCTTTATAAACATGGATCTTGACCCTGGTTTTCTGTCGGCCTATCTAAGCGATATGGACAGGGATCCGAGGCTTGGGCTTCCTCTGCCTGAAAAAAAAGAAAGAGTCATAGTGGACTATGGCGGAGCTAATGTTGCCAAGCCGCTGCATATAGGCCATCTGCGCTCAGCCATTATCGGAGAGGCGATAAAGCGCATAGGCAGGGAGCTGGGATATGACATGATAGGAGATGTCCATCTTGGCGACTGGGGGCTTCAGATGGGGCTCATAATAGAGGAGCTCAAGGACAGGGGCATGACGGAATTTGACCTGTCGGATCTTGAGGAGATATATCCTGCAGCATCAAAGCGTTCCAAGGAAAAGGACAAGGACGGAAACCTGACCGAGGCTGCAATAGAGTTTAGGGACAGGGCCCTGACGGCTACCTCAAGGCTTCAAAATGGCGATCCTGAGTGTCTTGGGGTCTGGAGGCGCATAATGGAGCTGTCAGTCCCGGATCTCAAACGAAATTACGATGCTCTGGATGTAAGCTTTGAGCTGTGGAAGGGCGAATCGGATGTACAGAAGTATATACCGGACATGCTTGAGGATCTTGAAAAGAGGGGCATAGCCCATGAATCCAGGGGAGCTCTGGTGGTCGATATTGCAGAAGAGGGAGATACAAAGGAATATCCCCCCTGCATAGTCAGAAAATCCGACGGCGCTGCTCTTTATGCCACTACAGACCTGGCCACCCTTGTGGAAAGAGAAAAGCTTTACCATCCGGATGCCTACATTTATGTCGCAGATCAGCGTCAGAGCCTGCATTATCTCAGCTTTTTCAGAGTGGCAAAGAAGGCAGGCATAGTAAGGCCTGATGAAAAGCTTACCTTCCTTGGCTTTGGCACCATGAACGGAGAGGACGGCACTCCCTTTAAAACCAGGGAGGGCGGAGTCATGAGGCTGTCCGTCCTTATAAAAGAGATAAATGAAAAGGTCTTTGAACGCATACGTGAAAACAGGACGGAGGCTGAGATATCCGATGAGGAGGCAAAAAAGATAGCCGGTCTGGTGGGACTTGCTGCACTTAAATACGGAGATCTTTCAAATCAGGCTTCAAAGGATTATATCTTCAGCATCAACCGTTTTACAAGCTTTGAGGGGGATACGGGACCTTATATACTGTATACGATAGTAAGGATAGGCAGCATTCTGGAAAAATATGCTGCATCCTGCGGGAAGGATCCCGAGGCTTTGGCAGATCTTAGGCCTGCCATGGAGGCGGCAGATTCCGGAAAGAGGCTCGCTCTGTCCCTGGCCAGATACAATGAGGTCATAGAAAATGCCTGGGAGGAGATAGCGCCTCACAAGATATGCCAGTATATATATGGCGTATCCAATGAATTCAATTCCTTTTATCATGATGTAAAGATACTTTCCGAGCCGGATGAGGCAAAAAAGGAGAGCTATATAAATCTACTTTCCATTACCAGAAAGATCCTTCAGAGCTGCATCCATATGCTGGGCTTCAGTGCCCCGGAAAAAATGTGATATTTTTACTGGATACTCTGCATGCTTATGCATGCGGAGTTATCTTTCTTTTTAGAGATGATAGAAAACCGCAAAGAGGAAATAAAAAAAGCCATAATATGCGGAGCTGACATAAGAGGAGACAGTGGCTTCAGAAGGCAGCTGGATGAGCTTTGCCGTCTTGCAGAGGCCTGTGGCTACAGCTGTGAGGGAGAACTCACTCAGCATCTGGATGCCGAAAACAATGCCACCTGCATGGGGCCTGGAAAAATTTCAGAGATCTCTGAGCTTATAGAGACAGGGGACGTCGATACAGTCATATTCCTAAATCCTTTGTCGCCTTCTCAGCTTGCAAACCTGACAGAGCTACTGGATGCCGAGGTCCTTGACAAGACCGATCTCATACTGCGCATATTTGAGGAACGGGCCAGGACATCCGAGGCAAAGATGCAGGTGGAGTATGCAAGGCTGGGATATATGCTGCCAAGGCTCAGAGGACTGAGAAAGAACCTTTCAAGACAGGGCGGTACCGGAGGCTCCATGTCAAATAAGGGCTCCGGAGAAAAGCAGATAGAGCTGGACCGCCGTGTCATAGAAAAGCGTATGTCTGAGCTCAGAAAACGTCTTGAGCAGATCGAGAGGGACAGACAGCAGAGGCGAAAGCGGCGTGCGGGCTCAGGCCTTCCCCTGGTATCCCTTGCGGGCTATACGAATGCCGGCAAATCCACGCTGCTCAATAAACTTGTGGAAATGTATGGCAGCGACAGTGATAAAAAGGTGGAACAGAAGGATATGCTTTTTGTGACCCTGGATACCTCCACAAGGCGCATATGTCCGAGAGATCACAGAGATTTCCTGCTGTCCGATACGGTCGGCTTTATAGAGGGACTGCCTCATGAGCTTGTAAAAGCATTTCGAAGCACATTGTCAGAGATAGCTGCTTCCGATCTCATACTCCATGTGACGGACTGCTCGGACGAGGAGCATGGCAGACACATGGAGGTAACAGAAGAAACACTCAAGGACATATCTGCATCGGACATCCCTGTCATATATGTCATGAACAAGGCTGATCTGAGCTATGAGGAAGCAGAGCTGCCTATCGTTATGGGAGATAGGATCTTCATGTCAGCGTCAAAGGGTATAGGAGTGGAGCAGCTATGTGATATGATATCCGAAAGGCTTTCAGGAGAGCTCATAAGCTGTGAGCTTATGATACCCTACAGGGCCTCGGAGCTTGAGCATTTTGTATCAGTAAACGGAGAAATAGAAAAAAAGGATTATACCAGGGACGGAATCGAGATAAGCTGCCGCATAGGAAGGCGGTATCTCAAGCGCATCAAGGAATATATCAGGCTGTAACAGGCCGGGCATCAGATGCAAAAATGGAGGACGGATGGCATGGGAGCTGAAAGGATGGACAGAAGGCCCTATCCCTTTGAGAAAAAGGATAAGGAAGAACGGGAAAAAAGAAGCTATCCCTTTGAGGATGGATATGAAAATGACAGCAGTGCTGAAAGATATATAAAAAATGGCAGGGTAATGCAAAAGGGCAAGGGACGCAGGGATGGAAATGCAGCCATCTCCATAGTAAAGGGCTCAGGTAAAGAAAGAAATCGGGGCCTGGGAAAAGGCCTGGCAGACAGGAGACCTGCAAGGGGACAGCATGGGAGGACACATGCTCCAAAGGAAAACATGCTGAAGCATGAGCAGGGGCACAGGGAGGATATGAGCGAGCCAATTACCCTTCGTGTCATCAGCAATACTGATATAGGCACCTTTTTGGAGCTTGACAGTGAGAGGAAGGTGCTGCTTCCCTTTGCCGAGCAGACAAGGAAGCCAGAGGAGGGAGAGCTGATCAGTATAAGGCTTTTTTCCGACAAGGGCGGACGATTGACAGCTACCATGCGCAGCCCACTGCTTTGTGAGGGAGAGCTGGGGCTTTTAAGGGTCACTGATGTGACGGGCATAGGAGCTTTTTTGGATAATGGAATGCCAAAGGAGGTGCTGCTGCCCTTCCGTGAGCAGGTCTGCTCTCCAAGCCGGGGAGAGGAGGTCCTGGTATACATTTACAGGGACAAAAGCGGACGTATGGCCGCTACCATGAGGATATATAAGTATCTGAGCTCTGCCTCAAACTACAAGGAGGGAGACTGGGTAAAGGGCTTTGTATATGAGGTCAATGAAAAGCTTGGAGTATTCGTGGCAGTAGACAACAGATATTTTGGGCTTATACCCAGGTCTGAAGTATATAAAAAATACAGCTATGGCGACAGAGTCGAGCTCAGGGTCACAAAGCTCAGGCCTGATGGCAAGCTGGACCTTTCTCCAAGGGAGAAAGCCTATGCCTCCATAGACCAGGATGCGGACGTGGTGCTTTCAAGGATCAGGGAGGCCGGAGGCTTGCTGCCCTATGGAGACCGTGCTCCTGCAGAGCTTATCGAGAAGGAATATGGCATGAGCAAAAACCAGTTCAAGAGGGCCCTTGGGAATCTGTACAGGAGACGCCTGATCGAGATCGACAGGGAAAAGGATACTGTCAGGCTCCTGACCTGATTTTATAAAGATTTTATAAATCAAGACTTTTTTTATGATTGAGTTCATATTCCATTCAAAAAAACAGATTATGATATATGACATAGAGAAAGTATTTTGAACGGGGTAGCTCATGAATATATTGTTTTATCTTACGCCAAAGTGTGACTGTGCCTATATCGAGACCACGGATACGCTGAGGCAGGCCATGGAGAAGATGGAATACCATCAGTATTCAGCCATACCCATACTGGACGAGGATGGCTCCTATGCAGGAGTTTTGACAGAGGGAGACCTGCTCTGGGGCATCAAGAATAAATTTGATCTGGATCTAAAGGAAGCGGAGAACGTGCCCATAACTGACATAGACAGACGCAGGGACTATACCCCTGTTTCCATCAGATCCTCCATGGAGGACCTGATAAATGTAGCCATGAATCAGAACTTCGTGCCGGTGGTGGACGATTCCTCCAAATTCATCGGCATAGTCACCAGGAAGGACATAATAAAATTCTTTGCGGACAGGATAGAAAAGGTAGGCATAAAAAAGACAGTCATGGCAGAGAGCTATGCATAGTCTTTTCAGTCCTAAGGAAAACGACGCAGTATCGTCATTAAGCTGACGGTCAGGCGTCGTTTTTATTTAGCTTACCAAGGCTGTTGAATCCATTTTGAATGAAGGTGTCTATAACTGTCTTTATGGGTTGCCAATCTGTTCCACAGTCATTCCAGTGCATCCTCAGATTCACGGCAAAGCACCCATAAAGATGAAAAATAAATAGGGCTTCAGCCTGTTCTGGGCTTATAAGAGGATATTTTTCCAACATATGTTTGAGTGCAATATCTTTATATTTATTTATCAGCTTTTTCAATATATATTCTGATATAGACGTATTTGTAAAAATAATTCTGTAGTTTTTGTTGTGGAATACCTTCATACATAGGGGCGTACCGCAAACGCTTTCGCCCGCATTGCATATAAGATTGCAATATCTGTAAATATAATCAGTATCGCTGAAGAATTCATCTAAAAGCTCATCCAGGACTGCGGTAGTATTTTTATAATGAAGGTAAAAGGTGCCACGGTTTATTTCAGCCATGTGGCAGAGCTCCGTAACCGTTATATCCATGAAGCTTTTCTGCTAAGCAACTCCAGGAAGCATTGCCGGATCATTTGTTTTGTATATTGAGCTCTTCTGTCGAGCTTTTTTTCTGAGATTTTCATCGTTTTTTTCATGGCTGACCTCAAATTTTTTTCAAGTCAAATATAACCATAAAATCATTCAAAAGCAATCTGCACACCAAGGCAGTGATCGTTTTATGAACAGAAAATCGATTCTGTTGAGGAACGTACATTATCCGCTTCCCTGCTCATTGAACACAAGTCATCTTAAAAATAGAATAATGGGGAAATGGAGGTGAAGCAAAATGAAATACGATTTTGAAACTCTTTTGGACAGAAGCAGTGTAGGTTCCTATAAGTATGTTGAGATGCAGGAAAACTATCCTGACATACCGGGGGATACAGTGCCATTTTCCATGGCGGATATGGAATTTAAAAATCCACCGGAGGTCGTGGAGGGCATAAAAAAATATGTAGACACATATACTCTGGGATACTGCACAGCTACAGACAGATTTAAAAAGGCCTGCTGTGATTGGCAGCAGCGCAGACATGGCTGGCATGTTGAGCCTGAATGGCTGGTGTCAGTCCCTGGAGTGCTTTCCGGCCTTTTTGCTGTTATGCAGGAGCTTACAAAGCCAGGAGATGGGATAATCTATTTTTCGCCTGTTTTTGGATGGTTTAAAAACGGGGCAGTCATGAATGGACGGAAGCCAGTGCCATGCTCTCTTTTTCATGGAGACAGGGAGTTTGACATAGACTTTGAATCCTTTGAGAAACTTGCAGCTGATCCTGGAAATAGTGCTGTTATATTCTGTAATCCTCATAATCCTACAAGTCATGTCTGGTCCGAAGCAGACCTTCGCCGTATTGCTGAGATCTGCTACAAGAATGGCCTGCTTCTCATATCCGATGAGGTCCATGCTGATCTTGTTATGCCGGGCTTCCATCAGATTGCCAGGGGCAGCCTGGATCCAAAATATCTGGACAATATGGTGGTATGCATAGCTCCCAGCAAGACCTTCAATATGGCAGGTGCGCAGGCAGCTAACCTGGTCATAAAGGATCCTGAAAAGCGTGAGGCTGTGGGAAAAAGGCTTTGGGCAAATGGGATATTTATGCTTACAGCACTTGGCTATGAGGCATGCAGGATAGCCTATGAGGAGGGGGATGAGTGGCTTGACCAGTGCATACAGTATGTTTGGGAGAACCACAAGGCATTGAAGGAATACATGGCAGAAAACATGCCGGAGGTAAGGGTATTTGATCTTCAGGCCACCTACCTTCAGTGGCTGGATTTTGGAAAGCTTGTAAAGAATCATGATGAGTTGAAGGAGAAATTGCACAAGGCTCGTGTGATCATGGACCAGGGGACGGATTTTGGACCTGAGGGGACCTGCTTTGAACGCATGAATCTTGCCTGTCCAAGGCGTGTGATGATGGATGCCCTGAGCAGGATGAAGGAAGCTTTATATAATTGAGGATATTGGAGGGGATAAGATATGAATAAGAAGCTTAAAGATAGTTTGGTCATTGGCTTTGCTGCCTTTGCCATGTTTTTCGGAGCTGGAAACATAATCTTTCCGGCAGGCATAGGAGCGGCTGCCGGTACTCAGTGGCCTGTGGCTTTACTGGCTACAATGCTGGCAAGCATAGTGATACCTCTGCTGGCGCTTTATGCCATGAGTAGTTCTGAGGAGGGCTATCTTGGGGCATGTCGTCCTATAGGAATATGGTATTACAATTTTACCTTTGCATTCCTGGTGATTTTTGTGGTAGCTCTTGCCAATCTTCCCAGAACGGCGGCGACTACCCATGAGATGAGTATAGCTCCTTTTTTTCCAGATTTTCCCATTCAGGCAACGGTTGTCATATATTTTATCGTAGCCATGTTTTTGAGTCTTGATAAAAGCAATCTGGTAGATCGTATAGGAAAGTTTATGACTCCCATACTGCTCATCATGATGATCGTCATCATAGCTAAAGGCTTTATTACTCCCATAGGGACTGTGGTACAGACAGGACAGGAAAATGTGTTTGGATCAGCCTTCATAGAGCTTTACTCTACAGGAGACATATACAGCGGCCTGATGTTTTCCACCATGCTGGTAGTAGCTGCCTCCGCAAAGGAATATAAAAATGCCGAGGACAGAAAGGGAATCATGGGTATATCCTGTATCATAGCCGTACTTTTTGCATGTATCTCCACAGCGGTAGCCCTTATTTCCATGTGTGCAGACTTTTTGTCCGGACTCTGTAAGCAAAAGATCTCATATAAGGCCTGGGTCATCATAGTTTGTGTCATAGGCTGTGTTATAGGATCTATGGGAGTAGAAAATATCATAAGCTTTGCTGGTCCGGCATTTCTGACTGTATTTCCTGCTGGCATCGTACTGATCGTAGTAGTGCTTTTGGGAAAATACTGTCCGAACAGGGGCGCCTATAAGTACAGCGTGATCGCAGCTCTCATATGTGGCATCATAGATGGACTTAACGCCCTCGGAGTTCCAGGCGTAAGCGCCATTACCTCCTGGCTGCCCTTTGCAGGAGCGGGCTTTGCATGGATACTCCCGTCGATAGCGGGCTTTGTAATAGGATGGATAAAATACAGGCTCGTTCCTGAGAATAATGCTCAGCAGAGCTAAGCTAAGGATTAGCCAGAATTTTAGCAGAGTCGCTGTGAAAATATATGCAGCGGCTCTGTTAAAAACTGTTGACAATTCACCTCAATTATATTATCATATTCAAAGTCTCGAAAATTTAGCGCCATCGCCAAATGGTAAGGCAACGGACTCTGACTCCGTCATTTCAAGGTTCGAATCCTTGTGGCGCTGCTTCTGAAATATCAGGAAAGCCTTATATAAGGTTTTCCTGTTTTTCTTTTGTTTGAATAATACCTTATCAGATAGTATAATCCTTGATAGACAAATGAAATGCGAGGGACAAGCCATGAAATGGAAAAAATTCACGATAAATACCACTACTGAGGCCGAGGATATGGTCAGTGCCATGCTGGATGAGCTTGGAGTGGAGGGAGTCCTCATAGAGGACAATGTGCCCCTTTCCGAAGAGGACACAAAGGGGATGTTCATAGATGTGCTTCCGGAGCTTCCGCCGGATGACGGAACCTCAAAAGTTAGCTTTTTCCTGAGAGAGGTCCCTGAGGGACTTAGCTTCGAGGATGAGCTGAGAGGGGCCATGAGGGCAGATAAAGGTGAAGATCAGGCGCCGGAGCAGGCTGTAAGCGATACGATCGACGGCTCCTACAGCTTTTCTGACAGAGGCTGGACAGCCTCCGAGATAGAGGGGATGCTTTCTGATATAAGGTCTGAGCTCGAGGACATGGGCAGCTACATGGACATAGGCCAGGGCAGTATCGAGATCTCAGAGACCGAGGACAGGGACTGGATGAATAACTGGAAGGAATATTTCAAGCCCTTCAGGGTAGAAAATGTACTGATAAAACCTGTATGGGAGGAGGTGCCTGAGCAGTATGCTGAGGACGTGACAGAAGGCAGGCTCAAGCTTATAAACATCAATCCCGGCACAGCCTTCGGTACAGGCTCCCATGAAACTACAAAGCTATGCATGATGCAGCTTGACCGCTATGTGACGGGAGCAGAAAGGGTACTGGACCTTGGTACTGGTACGGGCATACTTGGCATAGCTGCCCTCAGAGAGGGTGCGGGCAAGGTCGTTGCTACGGATGTGGATGATAACTGTGTGGCAGCCGTTTCGGAAAACCTGGAGCTCAATGACATCTGGCCGGAGGATTTCAGGCTTTATATGGGCAATGTCCTTACGGACGAGGAGCTTTGTGAAGAGATAGGCTTTGAGGCCTATGACATCATGATAGCCAATATACTTGCTCCGGTAATAGAGAGCCTTGCCGCAGAGGGCAAGGCAGACCGTTTCCTAAAGCGTGGTGGCATATTCATCACCTCCGGAATCATAGATACAAAGGAGGACGAGGTGGTGGCAGCCTTCAGCAAAAATAAAAACTGGGAGATAGTCGAGATAAATCACCTGGGTGAATGGGTCAATGTCACTGCTGTAAAGCTTTGATCAGGAACATAAAAAATTCTAAAGCTTTGATCAGGGATATAAAAAGTGCCACGGACCGGCACATTTTTCATGGGAACGGTCTTTACCCATACTTGCAGAAAGGAGGCAGGCTGTAATGTCTCAGCTTGTCAGCGGAAGCTTCGCTAAAAAAATAGACGGATATGCGATAAATGAGCTTGGGATACCTTCACTGACACTTATGCAAAGGGCAGCAGAGGGCCTTTTTGAGGAGGCAGAAAAGCTTCTTTGCAAAAAGTCCGACAGTATCCTGGTTGCAGCAGGCGTAGGAAACAATGGAGCCGATGGCCTCAATGCAGCCTATCTTCTTTATGAGGCAGGATACAGGGATATCCGCATTGCTGTGATCGGAAATCCGGAGAAAAGGACGGAGGAATTCCGCTTTCATGAGGACAGGCTCAGAGCCAGGGGAGTGGACCTCAAATATATCAGAGATAAAAAGGATCTGGAGGCCCTGAGGCTTTATGCGCCGGATCTTGTCATAGACGGGATATTCGGCATAGGCCTGAAGCGGCAGGTGGAAGGGATATATCTGGAGCTCATAGATCTTTTGAATGAGCTCAGGGAAAGCCATGGCACAAGGCTGCTTTCAGCCGATGTCCCGTCAGGGCTTGATGCCGACAGGGGCAGGAATATGTGCGGAGAGCACAGGCCGGTACAGGCTGATGTGACGGTGACCTTTGGCTTTGACAAGCTTGGTCTATGGATGGGCAGAGGGCCCTCGGTAAGGGGCAGACTGATCGTTAGGGATATAGGTTATCCAGAGGATATATGCCAGCTTTTATCGCATAATAATTATGACGTGATAGAAACATCAGATATTTTTATTAAATCAATAGAGCATAAACTTAAATTTCGTGGCCCAAATGCCAATAAAGGAAGCTATGGCAAGCTGTTGATAATTGGTGGATCAGTCGGCATGGCTGGGGCAGCATTTCTGTCCGGACTTGGAGCATATAAAAGCGGGATGGGCATGGTCAGATATTTTGGGCCTGAACAAAACAGGCTCATCTTGCAGACATTGCTGCCGGAGGCCATGTATGACAGCTATGACGCAGGAGACCTGGATGGTATGAGAAAGAGCCTGAAGCAGGCCTTTTCCTGGGCAGATCATTTCATACTGGGGCCGGGGCTTTCCTGTTCTCCCATGGCCCGAGATGTGGTGGAGGCATTCTCCGTGCTCTGGAGGGAGGATGCTGAAAAGGAAAGGAAGAAGCTGCTGTTGATCGACGCAGATGGATTAAATATAATTTCGGAGGAGCCGGAGCTTGGCAGCAGGATTATGGGAGAAAGGACCATCATCACTCCCCATGTAGGAGAAATGTCCAGGCTCATGCACTGCTCCATAGCCGAGATCAAGGCAGATCCCATAGCTTCGGCGGCAGCTTATGCATCAGAGCATGGAGCCAATGTCATACTCAAGGATGCCTCTACAGTGACCGCAGCTGCAGGTGGCTCAGTTTTCATAAATATCGCAGGCTCTGCGGCTCTGGCAAAGGCAGGCTCAGGAGATGTGCTGAGCGGTACCGTGGCAGGAGTATGTGCAGTGCTGGCCGACGATATCGAAAGGACACTCCCTACGGCCGTCTTTCTTCACGCCCTTGCAGGCTCTCTGGCAGTCGGCAGTGGATCGGAGCATGGGACCCTTGCCAGGGAGACGGCCCTGAGCCTGCCGGCAGCTTTTGTGGCGGCAACTGGTCAGGATACGGCTAAAAGAGTTTGAAGTAAAGGGCTTTTGGATATATAATAGGCTTCATATCAAAAAAACGGAGTATTCCGGGAAAAGAGGAGAGATCTATGAGCAGAGTCTATAACTTCAGTGCTGGCCCTGCCGTCCTTCCTGAGGAGGTCCTCAGAGAGGCGGCAGATGAGATGCTGGATTACCGTGGCTGCGGTATGAGCGTGATGGAGATGAGTCATCGATCTAAAGACTTTGAGGATATTCTCCATGACGCTGAGGATACGCTGAGGCGCCTTATGTCCATACCTGAAAATTACAAGGTGCTCTTTCTTCAGGGAGGTGCTTCCCAGCAGTTTGCCGCAGTTCCCATGAATCTGATGAAAAATCGCGTGGCGGATTATATAATCACCGGACAGTGGGCAAAAAAGGCTGCCCAGGAGGCAGAGCTTTTTGGCAGGGTAAACAGGATAGCCTCTTCTGCAGACAGGACCTTTTCATATATTCCTGATTGCAGCGATCTGCCGGTGTCAGCAGATGCGGATTATGTATATATCTGTCAGAACAATACCATATACGGGACCAGATTTCCCAAGCTTCCTGACACAAAGGGCAAGCTCCTTGTAGCTGATGTTTCCTCCATGTTCCTTTCGGAGCCCATAGATGTGGAAAAATACGGAGTCATCTATGCCGGAGTCCAGAAAAATGCCGGTCCTGCCGGCCTGGTCGTTGCCATAATCAGGGAGGACCTGATCAGTGACGAGGTCCTGCCCGGTACGCCTACCATGCTCAAATGGAAGACCCAGGCTGATGCGGATTCCCTTTACAACACTCCAAACTGCTACGCTATCTATATCTGTGGCAAGGTATTCCATTGGGTGGAGTCCATGGGAGGCCTTTTGGCCATGAAGGAGAAAAATGAAAAAAAGGCAGGACTTCTCTATGATTTCCTCGATGGTTCTTCTCTGTTTAAGGGCACCGTGGAAAAGGGATCACGCTCTCTTATGAACGTTCCCTTTGTGACCGGTGATGAGGCCCTTGACAAGGAGTTCATTGCGGCAGCCGACAAGGCTGGTTTCAAAAACCTTAAAGGACACAGGACCGTTGGAGGCATGAGAGCTTCCATATACAATGCAATGCCCCTTGAGGGAGTAGAAAAGCTGGTTGCCTTTATGAAGGATTTTGAGGCTGCGCATTGAGATTGGGAGGAGAGCTGCCATGAAGGATAGAAAGATATACTGCTTTAATAAGATCAGCTCTGCAGGGACTGATCTTTTCAGAAAGGGCTATGAGCTTACGGATAAGCTGGAGGAAGCCCATGGAATACTTGTTCGCTCGGCGGATCTTCAGAACACGGAGTTTCCCGATTCTCTGAGGGCCATAGCCAGGGCCGGTGCAGGAGTCAACAACATTCCCATCGACAGATGCTCGGAAAAGGGCGTCGTTGTATTCAACACCCCTGGGGCAAATGCAAATGCCGTAAAGGAGTTGGTCATAGCAGGGCTCCTGCTTTGTGCAAGGGACATAAGAGGAGGTATGCAGTGGGTAGCAGACCATTCAGATGATCAGGATATAGCCGGTGATGCGGAAAAGGCAAAAAAGGCCTTTGCAGGCGTTGAGATAATGGGCAAGCGTCTTGGAGTCATAGGTCTTGGAGCCATAGGAGTGCTGGTTGCAAATGTTGCAGTTTCCCTGGGCATGGAGGTCTATGGCTATGATCCATATATATCCATAGGTGCAGCCTGGAATCTGAAGCGGGAGGTGCATCATTCCGAAAAGCTTGAAGAGCTTTATGAAAATTGTGATTTCATTACGATACATGTACCTGCCACTGCGGACACCAGGGGCATGATAGGCAGGGATGCTCTGATGCAGATGAAGGATGGAGTAAATGTACTGAACTTTGCCAGAGATGTGCTTGTGGATGAGGAGGCCATGGCTGAGGCCCTGGATTCCGGCAAGGTCCACAGGTACATAACCGACTTTGCAAATCAGAGGACCGTCGCCATGAAGAATGCCATAGTGATCCCGCACCTTGGAGCTTCTACGGAGGAATCAGAGGAGAACTGTGCGATCATGGCCGTAAAGGAGCTTCAGGATTATCTTGATAACGGAAACATAAGCCATTCTGTGAATTTTCCTGAACTGGATGCCGGCATCTGCCATACCGAATCCAGGATAGCCTGCCTCCATCTCAATATCCCCAACATGCTTGGACAGATAACGGCTGTCATGGGAGAAGAGGATATAAACATTGCCACCCTCTACAACAAGAGCAGAGACAGGTATGCATATACGCTTATGGATATAGAAAACAGGATCACGGATGAAGCCCTTGACAGGCTCAGAGCCAGCAAGGGAATGCTGAGGGTCCGCATAGTAAAGTAAAGGAAAGAGGCTATGGCAGTTATATTACCTTTTAAAGCAGTTAGGCCTGCACCTGAATATGCAGCAGAGGTAGCTGCCCTCCCGTACGATGTTTATTCCAGGAAGGAAGCAGCTGAATTTGTAAAGGACAGGCCGCTGAGCTTTCTTAACATAGACAGGCCGGAAACGGCATTCGCTCCGGAGCATGATATGTACGGAGAGGATGTATATGAGCATGCAAAGGCTGTTTATCAGGACTGGAAGGAAAAGGGGATCTTTATCCAGGACGAGGTGCCCTGCTATTATGTATATGAGCTTTGCATGCAGGGACGCAGGCAGACGGGGATCGCGGCACTGTCCTCAGTGGATGATTACCTGAATGGCATATGCAGAAAGCATGAAAATACGGTCGAGGAAAAGGAGCAGGATCGCATAAGGCACGTGGACTGTCTATCTGCTCAGACCGGCCCAATATTCCTGAGCTATCATGATGATGGACGCATAGATGAGCTTGTCAGGGAGATAAAGTCAGACCGGCCAATGTATGATTTTGTGGCTGAGGATGGCATAGGGCACAGGCTTTGGAGCCTTTCTGACGAGGAGCATGTCAGCAGGCTGAGGGAGCTTTTTTCAGAACTTGGCTGCACCTATATAGCAGATGGGCATCACAGGGCTGCATCAGCCGTAAAGGTGGCCTTGAAAAGAAGGGCCCAGGCTGCAAAGTCAGTTGCCCAGGTAAAAAGCGAGCCCGCTGGTTCCTGTGGGCATAAAGCCCCGGAGGATGGATTCAATGAGTATGACGGCTTTCTGAGCGTGCTTTTTCCAGACAGTGAGCTTCGTATATATGATTATAACAGGGTGGTCTCCGATCTTTTCGGACATACAAAGAACAGCTTCCTTGAGAGACTGTCAAAGGACTTTTATGTGGAAATGACAGGACACAGAGAGCCGGGTGACAGCAGCTGCCCTGATCCCTTTATGAGGCCTGAAAGAAAATATGATATAGGCATGTATCTGTGCGGTGATTTTTACAGACTCAGGCTCAGGGAGGAGCGCATATCAGATGTGGAGACCGATCCAAGACGCAGGCTTGATGTTTCAGTTCTGCAGGAGCTGGTGCTTTCTCCCATACTTGGCATAAAAGATCCCAGGACGGATTCAAGGATCAGCTTTGTAGGAGGGATACGCGGCCTTTCAGAGCTTGTCAGGATGGTGGACGAAGAAGATACGAAAGGAGGGCCTGCAGTGGCCTTTGCCATGTATCCTACTTCTATGGAGGAGCTTTTTTCAGTAGCAGATGCTGGCCTTTTGATGCCGCCAAAGTCTACCTGGTTTGAGCCAAAGCTGCGCAGCGGACTTTTGATACATGAATTTTGATAAAGACAGATGTACCATTTTTTCATAAAAAAAACAGATATAGCTGATGGAAGACTGAATATCACCGGTGCAGACAGGCATCATGCCGTGGACGTGCTGAGGCTCGCCAGGGATGAGGAGCTGATGGTAAGCGATGAAGAGGGAAGGGATTACCGATGCAGGGTAATTGCTTCAGACCAGGAGCGGCTGGAGCTAAGCATACTTGAGGAGCTTACGGAAAATCATGAGCTTCCCGCTGATATATGGCTTTTTCAGGGGCTTCCAAAGTCAGACAAGCTTGAGCTCATCATTCAAAAGGCAACCGAGCTTGGAGTCAGCCATGTGGTGCCGATGATCACAAAAAATACTGTGGCAAAGCCGGATGAAAAAAAACTTCCGCAAAAGCTCAAGC
>CALWET010000015.1 GCA_944377385.1 uncultured Lachnospiraceae bacterium
GTATGCCTATGCTTATCAAGCCGCTGATGGAAAAGATCATGCCTATGATAAGTATGGGAATGCCGAAATTAGAGCCTATTGCGCATACGGGTGTCAGCATCTGGCTGAGCCTTAGGGGCATATAGCCCGTACTGTACTGTATCGCATGGCCGCACTCATGGGCAGCCACACCTATGTCGGCTATGCTTGTGGAGTTCATGGCTGAAAGGTATATGACCTTTTTGGAGGGTACATACCTGTCCGTAAGCTTTCCTGCCGTAGGCTGGATCTCCACATCATAGATACCGTTGTTCCTCAGTATCTGTCTTGCCGCCTCTCCCGCAGTCAGCCCGCTCCTTGAGCGCACTCCGCTGTATTTGCTGTAGGTCCCGTTCACCTTTGCCTGAGCCCACATGGAAAAGATCGCAGCTATGATTATGAGTATGTATGTTCGATCAAAATAATACGGATAAAACATATCGTGTATCCTTATACCTCCTTTTTGGCTTCACACCTGGCGCCGTCAATAAAGGACCTGCTTCCCCTCAGGAATTCCTCAGCGGCCATGCGCTTTTTGCCCTCAAGCTGAATCTCAATGAGCCTGAGGCCTCCCTTTGAAAACCTGAGATATATGCCATCCTCCTCTGCCCTCAGGCAGCCTTCCGAAAGTGCCTTCAAAGAAACTGAAAGCCCCTCCTCAGGAATGTAGAGACAGGAATGTATCTTGAGTGTCTTCCCATCAATCCTGACAAAGGCTCCTGGCCAGGGATAAAGGCCTCTGACCCTTCGCTCAGCCTCCAGTGCGTCCCTGGAAAAGTCGAGCTCGCCGTCGGACTTTTTCATGAGTCCAGCATAGGTCGAGGGGATGCCGGTATCTGCCTGGGGCAAAGGCCTCAGACTGCCCTCTGAAAGCCTGCAGAGGGTCCTGCATATCAGCTCCGCTCCAAGGACTGAAAGCTTTTCTGTCAGACTGCCCTCAGTATCGTCAGCCTCTATAGGAATCGACTCCTGCAAAAGTATGTCCCCTGTATCGAGCCCCTCCTCCATGTACATGGTGGTAATACCCGTTTTGCTGTCACCGGATATGATGGACATCGCTATGGGCGAGGCTCCTCTCCATCTTGGAAGCAGTGAGGCATGTATATTTATGCAGCCACGCTTTGGCAGAGAAAGGAGCTCAGGCTTCAGTATCTGTCCATAGGCCGCTACCACTATCACTTCGGGATCAAGCTCTCTTATCTGAGCAATGAATGAGGGCTCAGAGGCTTTATCAGGCTGCAGCACAGGTAAGGAAAGCTCAGTGGCAGCTATCTTTACCGGTGGCGCTGAAAGCTCACCGTGCCTGCCCTTTGGTCTGTCAGGCTGGGTCACCACGGCAGCTATGTCGTGCCCCTCCTCATAAAGTCTTTTTAGGGGCAAAACGGCAAAATCCGGTGTCCCCATGTAAACTATCCTCATCAGGGCTTATTCCTCCTCCGGAAGGTCCTCAAGCCTGCAAAGCTCTCCCTCCACAAACTCGGTGTATAGATGGCCCCTGAGATGATCCAGCTCATGCTGTATGCATCTAGAAAGCAGTCCGTCAGCGACGATGGCCACCTGTTCAAAGTCCTTATTGTAGGCCTTTACCGTCACCTTTTCCGCACGCTTTACCTTTCCTCTCATATCAGGCACGGAAAGACAGCCCTCGTAATCCAGGCTCTCTCCGCTCTGCTCTACTATTTCCGGATTGATAAGTACGTACTGATTGCCGTCATCCACGTCAATGACCACCACTTGTCTGAGCACACCCACCTGAGGAGCAGCAAGCCCGCAGCCCTCGTAGTGATACATGGTCTCAAACATGTCATCGATCAGTTCTTTCGTCCTCTGGTCAAGCTCCTTTACCGGCTTGCTGACCTTATTCAAAACAGGGTCTCCCTGGACCCTGATCTCCCTAAGTGCCATTTTTTTTATCCCTTCCTTATAAAAGCTCGTAGGATAGCTGCAGCCTGCCTCTGAGCCTTTCATTTATATATCTGCTAAGGCCATCTCTGATCCTTATAAGCTCCGACTCCTTCATACAGGCTGCGGCCCCATCCACTCCGCCATATGGGCCTATTATATCATGAGGCCTATCCTTTATATATAAAATTTTTCTATAAATATCATTAACTTTGTACGGAAACTGGTCACAGGGGCCTATCACCACCAGGTCCTTATTCTGAAGCTTCCTTATATGATCTTCAGCCATGGAGGCTGCTCTTTCAACAAGCTCCTCATTTTCAGACTGAAGCCTTATGCACAGCATGTCCACACAGGGCGGATAGCCTCCGAGCCTCCTGTAGCTCATCTCCCTTTCGTAAAAGGCCTCATAATCCGAGCTTGCAGCCGTTTCTATGGCATAATGCTCCGGCTCATAGCTCTGTATGACCACGGCCCCTGGGCTGTCTGCCCTCCCTGATCTGCCTGCTGCCTGGGTGATGAGCTGAAAGCTGCGCTCTGCACAGTCATATTCCGGTGAATTAAGGGACAGATCCGCAGCCACGATGCCTACCAGGGTGACTTTTGGAAAATCATGGCCCTTGACTATCATCTGAGTCCCTATCAGTATATCAGCCTTGTGCGCTGCAAAGTCCGCCAGTATCCTTTCATGAGAGCCCTTCCTTTTTGTGGTGTCTCCGTCCATACGTAGCACGCCAGCCTTTGGAAAGCACTTCTTTACAGCCTGCTCAAGCTTTTCCGTGCCTGTGCCAAACACAGCTATATAGCGGCTTCCGCATTCGGGGCAGAGCTTTGGAAGTCCCTGCTCATATCCACAGTAATGGCATTTCAGCAAAGCCTTTTTTTCTCCCTGGGCCCTGTCAAAATACCATTCATTATGCGCTGTCATGGATACATCACAATGGGGGCACTTTACCACATGGCCGCAGCTTCGGCAGGAAACGAAGCCTCCGTAGCCTCTTCTGTTCAGGAACAGCATGATCTGCTCGTGCTTTTCCAGCCTGTCCTCCATAAGCTCAAGGAGCTTTTCAGAAAATATGCTCCTGTTTCCCTTTTCCAGCTCCCTTCGCATATCGCTTATATATATGCTTGGCAGCACAGCGCCTGGCACTGCTCTGCTTTTAAGCTCAAACAGGGCATATATCCCGTTTTTTGCTGCATGATAGGATTCCAGGGAAGGAGTGGCAGACCCAAGCACTACCTTGGCCCCGAAATGAGAGGCCCTGTATATGGCCACCTCCCTGGTATCGTATCTTGGGGAGCTGTCAGATCTGTATGCTCTCTCATGCTCTTCATCTATTATGATAAGCCCCAACCTGGGGATAGGTGTAAATACGGCGGACCTCGGCCCTATGACCACGTCCACCTCGCCCCTCTCGGCCCTCAGATACTGCTCATACCTTTCCCCCTGGGAAAGCCTCGAATGAAGCACCGAGATCCTGTCCTTAAAGCAGGATGAAAGCAGGCTGACGGTCTGATAGGTAAGAGAGATCTCCGGTATCAGCACTATGGCTGTCCTGCCACGGCTCAGGGCCTCCCTTATCAGTTTTATGTATATTGCCGTCTTTCCGCTGCCCGTCACTCCGTAAAGGAGACAGGGCCTTTGCTTTTCTGAAAGTATGCCTCTGAAGGCTCGCTCCTGCTCGAAGTTGAGCTCAAGATCAGAAATGGATTGTCCAGGCATCTGGCCTTCGTTCCCGGCAGCCTTTGAAAGCCTGTCTATCTCCGCCACGGGATCAAGCTGCCTTTTGTTTTTTCGGACAGCCCGTTTAACAGGGATAGCTGAAAGCAGGGCTGCATTCAGGGTAGAGCCATAGCGCCTGGCCATGAAAAGGGCCGTCTCCAGTATCTCCTCCTTTGCGCTGACGGAAGCCTTTGACAGCCCTATGATGTCCTTTATCCTGGCAGAATCTATGTCCGGCCTGTCAATAAGGCCGATGACATAGCCTGTCCTTTTTGCATCATTGCTGCCAAAGGGGATCTCTACTCTTTGACCGATGCCCAGCTCGGATCTCAGCTCCTCCGGTATCCTGTAGGTAAAGGCCCTGTCTATGGCCTCTGCCGAGATATTTATTATTATCCTTGCATAAACTGCCATAAGCTGCTTCAGGCCTGCTTTCCCGAGCCTATGTCCTCTTTGAGCTCCTGTAAAAGCGCTGACAGGCCCATGGAATTTGAGCCCTTGAAAAGCACAGTATCAGATTCTCTAAGCTCAGATAAGAGGTAGTCCCTGAGCTCTTTTTTCTCTGAAAAATACCTTATCTCCGGCATCTTTCCTCCCTTTGCACTGCACTCCAACTCCCTGCCAACGAAAGCCGCAAGCTCTCCGTAAAGCAGGAGCTGATCAAGGGGGCTTCCCTGCTCAAGGATAAACCTGCCAATGTCCCTGTGCATGAGCTCTGCCTCCGTGCCAAGCTCCAGCATATCGGCAAGCACGGCTATGCGCCGTCCCTTGCCCTTTCTGGAAAAAATCACGGAAAGCTCTGCCTTCATGGAATCAGGTGAAGCGTTGTAGCTGTCATCTATAAAGCATATCCCGCAGGCAGTGAGCATCTCGCCCCTGCCCTTGAGATTATGAAAAGCTGAAAGTCTTTTTGCTGCTGCATCCAGGTCCACGCCATAGTACCTACAGAGAGCCAGGGCAAACAGAGCGTCAAGTATCATGTGCTCTCCCTGTACCGACAGTCTGATGTCATGGCTCAGGACAGGCTCATCTCTGAGCCTTCCTTCAGCATCACGCACATAAAAGACGGCCCTAAAGGAGCTGCCATTTTCATTCTGGGAAATAGCCTCGGCCCTGACATCACAATCAGCTCCCAGGCCGCATTTTACCATACCCTTTACCGCTCCCTCAGGTATGCCAAACTCTGAAAGCGCTGACAGCGAAAGTCCGCACAGCATATCGTTATCTCCGTTTATAAAAAGCATGACAGGATCAGAGCCTGATGAGGCAGCTATCCTGAGCTTTTCTCTCAGTATGCCTTCTCTTGAGCCCAGGAATTCTATATGTGAGGTGCCTATATTTGTGATTACCGCCGCCTCCGGCATGGCCACCCCGGCTATCCTGTCCATCTCCCCCGGCTTTGATATGCCAAGCTCTATGACTGCTATATCCTCATCCTCCATGCTGAGCATGGTCATGGGTACTCCTACCTGGGAATTGAGATTGCCCTTTGTTGCAAAGACCTTTTTGCCGGCTGAAAGGGCACAGGCTATCATTTCCCTGGTGGTCGTCTTTCCAACAGAGCCCGTGACTCCTATGACAGGCATGTCTGCCTTTTTTAAATGATAGTTCCTGCCCAGGCGCTGGAGACAGCCTATCGTATCCTTCGTATATATGACTGCGACTGAATCAGCCTTCATGAGCTCGTCATAAAGCTCCGTGTCGCTGCAAAGCTCTTCCATAGAGCCATGTCTCTGAGTAAAAACACAGGAAGCTCCGGCCTTTACCGCATCCTTTAGGAAGCGGTGAGCATCCACTCTCTCCCCAACGATGGGGACAAACAGATCTCCGCAGCTTACCTCTCTGGAATTAAGACAGACTCCTGTTACCGGCCTGTCTCCCTTTTTATATATCAAGCTGCCCCCGCAAAGCTCTTTTATCTCGTCAGCACTAAGCCTCATATCCCCTGTCCAGCCTCTCTCCTGCCTTTTCTATCTCTTCTCTGTCGGAAAAATGCCTGCGCACTCCCTTTATCTCCTGATATTCCTCATGTCCCTTTCCGATAACGGCTATCAGATCTCCCTCCCTTGCATGCTCGATGGCATAGGCTATGGCCTCTCTCCTGTCCGTTATCCTGACATATCTGTTCTTATGTCCTCCTGCCTCAAGATAGGCAGCCTCGATATCATCTATTATGGCCTCGGGCTCCTCATATCTTGGATTGTCAGAGGTGATGATGGTCATATCAGCCTCTCTGGCAGCCACCCTGCCCATGCCGATACGTCTGTCCACTGACCGGTTGCCACCGCAGCCAAACACCAGCACAAGACGAACCGGATGATAGTTTTCAAGGGTCCTGACCAGCTTCTCCGTGCTGTCCTCATTGTGGGCATAATCCACCATGACCTTGAATCCATGTCCCACATAGGCATATTCCATCCTGCCCTTTATGCTTATGGCAGAAAGGACCGAGGCAATGACCTCAGGATCAGCTCCAAGGCTCATGCATACGGCAGAGGCACAGAGGGCATTCAGTACGTTGTGCTCTCCGGGCATGGCCAGGAACATGCTCCTTTTCCCTCCGGGATAGGCAAATCCATACCTCATCCCTGCCCTGCCGCAAAGCTCGTCATAGCTTATGTCAAAGGCAGAGTAATCCGAAGTCCTGTCCAGTCCAAAGGAGCTGACTCCTTCCTCGTTTCTTTTTCGTCTGGAAATATCGAACATCTCCTCCAGGTGCTCAGAGCCTGCATTGTAAAAAAGCCTCCTGCTGGCAGGAAAGAGCATGGCCTTGCAGCGCATATACTCATCCATATCCGCATGCTCCCCCGGACCTATATGATCCGGAGTGATGTTCAGAAAGGCTCCTACATCAAAGCTCATGCCTGAAAGCCTTTTCATCTTGAAGCCCTGGGAGGAGCACTCCATCACGGCATGGGTGCAGCCTTTTTTTACCATCATGTCCAGGTATCTCTGGATCTCGTAGCTCTCGGGAGTGGTATTCTGGGTAGTAAAAAGCTCACCGTCTATCTCGCAGCCTACGGTACCCATCACTCCTACCCTGTGACCCATGCCGACAAGTATATCCTTTATCATATAGGCCGTGGTGGTCTTTCCCTTTGTACCGGTAAGCCCGATCAGCCTGAGCTTTTTGGCCGGATGATCGAAAAAGGCCTGAGACATGTATGAAAGGGCCTCTCTGGTATCAGGACACAGCACAAAGCTGGCATCAGGATAAAGGAACTCTGCCTTTTCAGGAAGCTCCATGACAGCAAAGGCCCTGCAGCCCTTTTCATAGGCCTCGGGTATCAGCTCATGGCTGTCCAGCCTGCTGCCCCTCATGCATACGAATACTGTGTCCGGGCCGGCCTTTCTTGAATCATATACTATGTCCCTTATGTGTATATCTGCAGCTCCGATGAGCCTTGCTCCCTTTATGTCTGCTGTCAGCTCGCATAGCTTCATGCCTGATGTCCTCCGTTTTCCCTGAATTCAGCATAGCCTTCCTTATCCATAAGCACACGGCGGGGCTTTGTTCCTTCCTCCTCGCCAACGACTCCTGCCTCACAGAGCTGGTCCATGATCCTGGCAGCCCTGTTAAAGCCTATCTTGAACTTTCTCTGCAGCATGCCGATGGAGGCCTTGCCTGTATCGACTATCAGCGCACCGGCATCGAAAAACAGGGCGTCCCTGTCATCTCCCTGGACTATGGCCGCATCTCCGCCTGAGAAATCAAGGCGCTGCTGCTCAGCTATGCTGTTTTCCACAGCCTCCTCGTATCCATTTTCCCTGTCCTTGGACACATAATCAACTATCCGCTCTATCTCGCTCTCAGATACATAGGCTCCCTGTATCCTGATCAGCTGGTTGGATCCCGGAGGCAAAAACAGCATGTCTCCAAGTCCTATCAGGCTTTCTGCTCCGGCACAATCCAGTATGGTACGGGAATCGATGGCCGAAGCCGTCCTGAAGGCTATACGGCTGGTTATATTGGCCTTTATCAGACCTGTTATGACATCCACTGAAGGACGCTGGGTGGCAATGACCAGATGCATGCCGGCTGCCCTGGCAAGCTGGGCAAGGCTGACTATGGCAGCCTCAACATCCTTCGAGTTGATCTCTCTTGTAGCATTCATGAGCTCTGCCAGCTCATCTATGATTATGACTATCTGCGGAAGCTTCTGAGGCCTGTCCTCCGTGTCGGGCATGGCGCTGATCTTTTCATTGTAGCTCTGAAGATTCTTTGAGCCGGTCTCCGCAAATTTCTTGTATCTGTCGTTCATCTCGGCCACAGCCCAGTTAAGGGTGGAAAGGGCCTTCTTGGATTCCGTCACCACGGGTATCATCAGGTGAGGTATACCGTTATAGGGTGACAGCTCCACCACCTTGGGATCTATCATGATCATCCTGACCTCTTCAGGAGAGGATTTATACATAAGGGAGATGATCAGCGAGTTAATGCCCACGGATTTTCCTGATCCTGTAGCACCGGCTATCAAAAGATGAGGCATCTTTGCTATGTCCCCTACCATGATCCTGCCCTGTATGTCCCGGCCAATGGCAAAGCTGAGCCTGGACTTTGAGGCTCTGAATTCCTGAGAGCCTATGATCTCT
>CALWET010000016.1 GCA_944377385.1 uncultured Lachnospiraceae bacterium
CATAAGGATATGCCCGAATTCCTGAATTTAAGGACAAACAATGGCGACGACAGGATGAAGGCCCACGATGTATTTCCTGCAGTCTGCTACCCGGATCTTTTCTGGCGCATGTGCAGAGAGAGCCTGGATCAGGACTGGTACCTCATGTGCCCCCATGACATAGACATGGTAAAGGGCTACTGCCTTGAGGATTACTACGGCGAGGAATGGGAAAAAAGGTACTGGGACTGCGTAAGGGATCCCAGGATAGACAAGCGGGTCATCAGGCTCAAGGACATGGTAAGGCTGATACTCAAATCAGCTGTGGAGACGGGCACACCCTTTACCTTCAACCGTGATCTGGTGAACAGGGCAAATCCAAACGGGCATGAGGGTATCATATACTGTTCAAATCTCTGCACTGAGATAGCACAGAACATGAAGCCCATAGAGACCGTGGACATAAGCATAAAGACAAAAGAGGGCGATACCGTGGTCGTAAACACCACAAGGCCCGGGGAGTTCGTGGTCTGCAACCTGGCATCCCTTTCCCTTGGAAAGCTGCCGGTAAAGGACAGGGAGTACATGAAAAGGATCGTCAGGACGGTCGTGCGCGCCCTGGACAATGTCATAGATCTTAACTTTTATCCCGTCCCCTATGCAAGGCTTACAAACCAGAAATACAGGGCCATAGGGCTTGGCTGCAGCGGCTATCATCACATGCTGGCAAAAAATGCCGTCAGATGGGAATCCGAGGAGCACCTTCGTTTTGCAGATGAGGTGTTTGAGCTCATAAATCAGGCTGCCATAGAAGCCTCAGCTGATCTTGCAGAGGAAAAAGGCCGTTATGGCTGTTTTTCAGGCAGTGACTGGGAGAGTGGAGCTTATTTTGAAAAGCGCGGCTACAGCTCAAAGGAGTGGCAGAGGATCCGGGAAAAGGTCAGGAATCAGGGTATGAGGAACGGCTATCTGCTGGCAGTGGCTCCTACAGGCTCCACCTCCATAATAGCCGGCACGACGGCAGGCATAGATCCTGTCATGAAAAAGTTTTTCCTGGAGGAAAAGAAGGGAAGCATGCTTCCCAGAGTGGCGCCTGATCTGGATGCCGATACCTACTGGTATTATAAAAATGCACATCTCATAGATCAGGAATGGTCAGTCAGAGCCTGCGGAGTCAGGCAGAGGCATATAGACCAGGCCCAGAGCATGAACCTTTATATAACGAACGATTATACGCTGAGACAGGTGCTGGAGCTTTATATCAGAGCCTGGGAGTGCGGCGTAAAGACCATATATTATGTGCGCTCCCGCTCCCTTGAGGTAGAGGAATGTGAGAGCTGCTCAGCATGATAGGGATTAGCATTGAATAAAATCACAGCAAGGAGGAACATATGTCAGAGCTTGATCTGAGCAAGGCCCTGCCCCACAAGCCGCTTTTCAATCCCCAGGGGGATACCGAGGTACGCTTGAGGCGCATGATAGGAGGAAATACAACCAATCTTAACGATTTCAACAACATGAAGTATCAGTGGGTATCGGACTGGTATCGCCAGGCCATGAACAATTTCTGGATACCCGAGGAGATAAATCTGAACCAGGATGTAAAGGATTATCCCGGACTGGATCGCTATGAGCGCACAGCCTATGACAAGATTCTGTCCTTCCTTGTTTTCCTGGACAGTATACAGACAGCCAATCTGCCCTGTGTAGGAGAGTATATCACTGCAAATGAGATAAATCTCTGCCTCAATATCCAGACCTTCCAGGAATGTGTACACAGCCAGTCCTATTCATACATGCTGGATACCATATGCTCTCCTGAGGAAAGGAACGACATACTTTATCAGTGGAAAACGGATGAGCATCTGCTGCGCAGGAATGAATTCATAGGCAATATATATAATGAGTTCCAGGTCAAAAAGGATGCACATACATTGCTCAAGGTCATGATGGGCAACTTCATACTTGAAGGCATATATTTCTATTCCGGATTCATGTTTTTCTATAACCTGGCCAGGAATGGAAAGATGCCTGGCTCTGCTCAGGAGATAAGATATATCAACAGAGATGAGAATACCCATCTCTGGCTTTTCAGGAACATCATCAGGGAGCTTCAGAAGGAGGAGCCGGAGCTCTTTACCGATGAGACTGTGGATGAGCTCAGGGAGATGATAAAGGAGGGTGTTCGCCAGGAGATAGCCTGGGGACACTATGTTATAGGCGATAACATAAGCGGGCTGACAAAGCAGATGATAACTGACTATATAGAATACCTTGGAAATCTGCGTTTTATGTCTCTTGGCTACGATCCCATATACGAGGGCAAGGTATCAGAGCCTGAGGACATGAAATGGGTCTCCAGCTATTCAAATGCAAATATGGTAAAGACGGACTTCTTTGAGGCAAAGAGCACTGCCTACGCAAAGAGCACTGCCCTGGTGGATGATCTTTGATAAACTGATGCTTTGATTCATTCAGTATTCTGACAGCCTGTAGCGTGCCGTATTGCTGGAGGAGACATATGGGTATAGAAAATGACTGGCTCCCGGCGCTGAGCCCGGAATTTAAAAAGCCTTATTACAGGGAGCTTTATGAGAGGGTAAACTATGAATATAGGCATTTCAAGGTCTTTCCTGAGGGAAAGGAGCTTTATTCTGCCTTTACGCTTACACCCCTGTCCAAGGTCAAGGTGGTGATACTTGGGCAGGATCCCTATCATAACGATGGCCAGGCCCACGGCCTCTGCTTTTCAGTAAAACTTGGGGTGGATATCCCGCCCTCCCTTCAGAATATTTACAAGGAGCTCCAGGCTGAGCTGGGCTGTCGGATACCAAACAATGGGTATCTTGTGCCCTGGGCCAGACAGGGAGTGCTGCTGCTGAATACGGTGCTGACCGTCCGGGCCCATCAGGCCTTTTCCCATAGGGGGATAGGCTGGGAACGCTTTACGGATGCAGCCATAGAAGCAGTGGACAGGCTTCAGAAGCCGGTGGTATTCATGCTCTGGGGCAAGCCTGCCGGGGAAAAGGCAGAAATGTTGCACAATCCCGGGCATTTGATACTCAAGGCCCCGCATCCAAGCCCCCTGTCCGCATCAAGAGGATTTTTCGGCTGCGGGCATTTCAAGGCCTGTAATGAATTCCTGATAAAAAACGGGGAAGAGCCCATAGACTGGCAGATCCCTGATATCTGAGCTTTTGAAAGGTGATGACAGTGAATTTTATAGAGATTTTAAAGGTAATTCTGTTTGGAATAGTGGAAGGCTATACGGAATGGCTTCCCATATCCTCAACGGGACATCTGATCCTTGTCGAGAACCTGGTGCATCTTGATCAGCCTGAAGAGTTTTTCAATGTGTTCAAGGTGGTCATCCAGCTGGGAGCAATACTTGCCATAGTAGTGCTTTACTGGGACAGGCTTTGGCCCTTTTCACGAAAAAAGAGCAGGCTTCAGACAGAGGATACGCTGATACTGTGGGCCAAGATAGTCATAGCCAGCATACCTGCCGCAGTCATAGGCATACCCTTTGATGATTTCATAGACAGTCATCTCAGCACTCCTACGGTCATAGGTATTACTCTGCTGGTATATGGTGTTTTGTTCATACTTCTTGAACGTTATTACCGTGGCAGGAGCTTTTCGATAAGCAAGGCTTCAGCCATAGACCTGCGCACGGCCTTTCTGATAGGCTGTTTTCAATGCCTGTCGCTGATCCCTGGCACATCCCGATCAGGCGCCACCATACTTGGAGCAATGCTACTGGGCTGCTCAAGGGGAGCCTCAGCAGAATTTTCATTTTTCCTGGGTATACCTGCCATGGCTGGGGCAAGCCTTATAAAAATGCTCAAATTCGGCTTTTCCTTTACCGGTGCCCAGATCTTCATACTGCTGCTGGGCATGCTCATTTCCTTTGTAGTAGCGCTGTATACGGTCAAATATCTGATGGGATACATCAGGAGACATGATTTTACGGTCTTCGGATACTATCGCATAGTGCTGGGAGTGATAGTGCTTATCTATTTCGGGCTCCTTGCTTAGAACAGAGGTTGATAAAATGACGGAGAAAAAGATCGTCGTGGGGCTTTCCGGAGGCGTGGACAGCTCTGTAGCTGCCTTTCTGCTAAAGGAACAGGGCTATGAGGTCACGGGCTGCTTCATGAGATCCTTCGATACGGATACATCAAAGAGGGAGCTGGAGCTTGCAGAGAAGCTTGCGGAAAAACTGT
This sequence comes from uncultured Lachnospiraceae bacterium, assembly GCA_944377385.1. Lineage (GTDB taxonomy): Bacteria > Bacillota > Clostridia > Lachnospirales > Lachnospiraceae > Avilachnospira. Next base: position 4,206 of record CALWET010000016.1, read on the forward strand.
CCATAGGCTTTCTGGTGGTGGACCGCAGGGAGGATTTCAAAAAAGAGGTGATAAGATATTTTATCAGCTCATATATGGAAGGCAGGACACCGAACCCCTGCTGTATCTGCAACAGGACGGTGAAATGGCCGGCTCTCATTGAGGCGATGAAGAAAGCGGGAGCCTCGTTCATAGCCACGGGACATTACGCGGCCATAGGACAGGATGGTGCAGGCGGCCGCTTTTATGTGCAAAGGGCAAAGCAGCTCAGGAAGGATCAGAGCTATGCTCTTTATAACCTGACCCAGGAGGAGCTAAAGCATACACTGATGCCTTTAAGCGGATATTTCAAGGAGGATGTAAGGGAGCTTGCCAGACGCATAGGGCTTGATACTGCGGACAAGCCGGATTCTCAGGAGATCTGCTTTATAGAGGCTGGCGATTATTCGGTTTTTATAAAGGAGCATCTTGAGCTCATGCTCCCTGAGGATATGAAGGACTTGGACAAGGCCGCTGATGAGTGGATGATGAGACTCGGCGCCCGTCTTGAAGAGAGGGGCAGCTTTGTGGATACCGAGGGAAATGTGCTTGGAGAACACGCAGGCATCATAAATTATACCGTAGGGCAGAGGAAGGGCCTCAATATAGCCTTGGGCAGGAGAGCCTTTGTAAAGGAGCTGAGACCTGGCAAAAATCAGGTGGTGCTTTCCAGCGACGAAGAGCTTTTTTCGGATCATGCCCTGGTCGTAGACATAAATCTTCAGCTTCTTGATCCTGAGGCACCGGAGGCGTATACTGAAGATGGCTTTGAAGCCATGGTAAAGATACGATATGCAGACAAGGGCAGGCCGGCACGGATCAGAATGAAAAAAGACAATGGCCGTCTCAAGGCCGAGCTTGCTTTTTATGAGCCTGCCAGGGCAGTGACTCCCGGACAGGCGGCAGTGTTCTATGATGAGGAAGGCCGTATATTAGGAGGAGGTACGATCCTTTTATGAAAGACAGCAGATTTATATACAGTATCATAGGTACGGCGTTATGCGCCCTGGTCATCAGTCTGTCCATAGATGTGATGGATTCAGGCAGCAGGCCCGGGGCGGCTTCAGAGCTGATGACTGCAAAGGCCGATGCCCTGAGGGCAGTGCCTGTAATAAGGGACCTCACTCAGGAGGGCCCGGGCATGGAGCTGCAAAAGGAAGAGGACGAAGTTTCGGATGAGCAGGCCTTGGAAGAGGGAGAAACTGCTGAAGGAAGCACGGATGTGACAGAGGCTGAGACCTCTGCTCAGGATACAGAAAACAGCAATGAAGAGGCTTCTTCGGAGGAAAACGAAGGCAGCAATACAGCTGCTGAAGCTCCTCATGAGGATGGCACAGGCATAGGGCTTTCTTCGGATTGGGAATTTTCATCCTTTGCAGCCATCAGCTCCGGCGAGGCGGTATTTTACCAGGCAAAGGGAGAGCGAAAGGACAGGACCATAGCGGTCAATGCCGGACATGGGACCAAGGGAGGCTCATCAGTAAAGACCTACTGCCATCCTGACATGACACCTAAGCTGACAGGTGGAACGACTGCAGCAGGAGCACAGAAGGCAGTGGCCGTATCTTCGGGAATGACTTTTAATGACGGAACACCGGAAAGCAGCGTTACACTTTCCATGGCCCGTATGCTCAGAGATCTGCTGCTGGAGAACGGTTATGATGTACTCATGCTCAGAGACGGAGAGGATGTACAGCTTGACAATGTGGCCCGCACGGTGATAGCAAACAATGAGGCAGACTGTCATATAGCCATACACTGGGACAGTGACGGCCTGAGCTCAGACAAGGGCTGCTTTTATATGTCTGTTCCTGACGGCCTTAAATCCATGTATCCCGTCAGTCAGCACTGGCAGGAGCATGAGGCTCTGGGAGATGCGCTGATAGAGGGCCTCAAGGGTCAGGGTCTCAAGATCTGGGGCTCCAATCCTCTGGACATGGATCTGACCCAGACCTCCTACAGCACCATACCTTCAGTTGATATCGAGCTTGGCAATCAATGCTCATCTCATACCTCAGAGGATCTTGAGCTCAGGGCCAGGGGACTGCTTGACGGCATAGATGCATTTTTTGGATATTAAAGCCTGAAAAGGCTGGGAGTTGATCATATACATGCCTAAAAAAAAGCTGAAACATAGAGAAAATGATATTTTTCTTGAAGACGTGGATATAGAAGGATCCGTATATGAAGGCTATGAGGCTGAAACTGAGCCCCAAAAGCGGAAAAAGAAAAGAAGGAGATGGCCTTTCGTCCTTCTTTTTCTGTTGATCGCAGTGGCGGCTGTCCTGATGTTCAATAATTTCCGTACCGGAAGGAACTGGACCATAGCTGTTTTTGGAGTGGATTCCAGAGGTACGGAGCTTGAAAGCGGTACCAGATCCGACGTGATCATGGTGGTGAATGTGGACAGGCTCACAGGCGAGGTCAGACTGTGTTCAGTTTTCAGGGACACCTATCTCAAGGTGAGCCAGGATGGGGACTATGCAAAGATAAACGCTGCGTATGAAAGAGGCGGGCATGAGCAGGCCATAGCTGCTCTTGAAGAAAACCTGGACATAAAGATAGATGATTACGTGACCTTCAGCTGGGGAACGGTGGCAAAGGCCATCAACCTGCTTGGAGGAGTGGATATAGAGATCACAGATGCAGAATTCAGATATATCAATGCCTTTATAACTGAAACTGTAGAGGCGACCGGCATAGCCTCTGTTCAGCTCCAAAGCCCGGGCTGGAATCATCTGGACGGAGTCCAGGCTGTGGCCTATGGAAGGCTCAGACTCATGGATACTGATTTTCAGAGGACAGCCCGACAGCGAAAGGTCCTGAGCCTCATGCTGGACAAGGCAAAGATAGCAGAAAAGTCAGCACTCATAAACATGGCCACCTCTTTGATCGGGGAGGTATCTACAAGTGTGGGCATAGATGACATACTGCCTGTGGTTGCAACTGTGGCAAGATTCGACATACCCGAGGACGGCTCCTCCGGCTTTCCTTTTTCAAGGCAGACGGAGGATATAGGCTCTCAAAATTATGTCATCCCTACCACGCTGGAGAGCAATGTGGTCATGCTGCATCAGTTCCTTTTCGGCGACGAGGACTATGAGGCACCGCAGTCAGTCAAGGACATAAGTGCACGCATTTCGGCAGACAGCGGCTTGTCCGAGGCAGGCGAGGCGGCGGCAGTGCCCCAGGTCGGAGGAAATGCAGGCGAGGCCCCGGCAACACAGCCTGCGTCTTCACAGACAGAGACACAGGATGAAGGGGTACAGGCTACGGAGGCCCAGGAGACCGAAACCTCTGAAACTATGGAGGAACAGGAAAGCGAGACCGATGGATCCTTGGAGGAGCAGGAAACCACAGACTCAGAGGAAAATGAGACCTCGGAGGCCACAGAGGACAGCAGCGATGAGGAGACCTCGGAAGGTAGTGGCATGACAGGAGCTGAAGAGACCGAAACAGTGGACAAAGAGGAAGAGTCAAAGGAAGAGGAAACAAGCAGTACAGAAGGTCCGGCTAAGCCTGTTGAGGGACCCGGCTCAGGAGACATGAGCATGGAGGAATCCATATCCCAGCTTGACAAGGACACTCCCGTGGTAATAGAGTCCCAGGCAGGGCCCGGTGCTGCGGCTTCAGAGGATCCTGGATCGGCAGGCCCAGGTGCATCAGCAGGCCCGGGAACAGCGGGAGCCCAGAACCAGGGATCGGCAGGCCCAGGTACAGCGGCAGGCCCGGGAGCCTGACATTCAGTAAAGAGCTGCAGGGAACAGGCCAGGAGAGCATATTTTTCATGTAGCATTTTTTCCTGACCTACATTATAATATTAGCCGGCGCATGCAGGGGCTGTTTCAGCCAAAGCCGCATGATACAGTTTTATCTGCGGCCTGATGGATACAGCCGTAACCCACATAAAGAAAGGACATGAAATGATATCTACATCCAATCTGACATTCAGAGTAGGCAAAAAGGCCCTGTTTGAAGATGTAAACATAAAATTTACCGAAGGGAACTGCTATGGGCTCATAGGTGCTAACGGCGCCGGAAAGTCTACCTTCCTCAAGATATTGTCTGGACAGCTTGAGCCCACCAGCGGAGAGGTGGTCATCTCAAAGAACCAGAGGCTCTCATTCCTTGAGCAGGATCAGTTCAAGTACGATGCCTACAATGTGCTGGATACAGTCATCATGGGCAATCAGAGGCTTTATGACATCATGAAGGAAAAGGATGCCATATATGCAAAGGAGGATTTTTCCGACGAGGATGGCATAAGGGCTGCTGAGCTTGAGGCGGAATTTGCCGAGCTTGGAGGCTGGGAGGCCGAATCCGATGCGGCATCGCTGCTGGAGGGCCTTGGTGTGGAGACAGAGCATCATTACAGCATGATGGGCAGTCTGCCTGGCCCCCTCAAGGTAAAGGTCCTGCTGGCAAAGGCTCTTTTTGGAAATCCTGATATATTGCTTTTGGACGAGCCAACGAACCATCTGGATCTGGATGCCATAGCCTGGCTGGAGGAATTCCTGATAAATTTTGACAATACGGTCATCACCGTATCCCACGACAGATATTTCCTGAACAAGGTGTGCACTGCCATTGCAGATATAGACTACGGCAAGATACAGCTTTATGCCGGAAACTATGATTTCTGGGTGGAGTCCTCTCAGCTTATGATCAGGCAGATGAAGGAGGCCAACAGAAAGAAGGAGGAGCAGATAAAGGAGCTGAAGGAATTCATAGCTCGCTTCTCGGCGAATGCCTCAAAGTCAAGGCAGGCTACATCAAGGAAGCGTGCCCTTGAAAAAATAGAGCTGGAGGAGATAAAGCCCTCCAGCAGGAAATATCCTTATATAGATTTCAAGCCGAACAGGGAGATAGGGAATGAGGTGCTGACAGTCACCAATCTGTCAAAGACCATAGACGGGGTAAAGGTACTTGACAATATCAGCTTTATCCTGGGCAGAGAGGACAAGGTGGCTCTGGTAGGACCAAATGAGCTGGCAAAGACTACGCTTTTCAGGATCCTGATGGGAGAGCTTGAGCCTGATGAGGGAGATTACAAGTGGGGCATCACCACCTCCCAGGCATATTTCCCCAAGGACAACAGCCACGAGTTCGCTTCAGAGGATACGATTTATGAGTGGCTCATGCAGTACAGCCCGGAAAAGGATGTGACCTATGTAAGGGGCTTCCTTGGAAGGATGCTGTTTGCCGGAGATGACGGCATGAAGCATGTCAATGTCCTTTCCGGAGGAGAGAGGGTACGCTGCATGCTTTCAAAAATGATGATCAGCGGATCAAACGTACTGATACTTGATGAGCCTACGGATCATCTGGACATGGAATCCATATCAGCCCTCAACAATGCCCTGATCAAGTTCCCTGGCGTGCTCATATTCTCATCCAGGGATCATCAGGTGGTGGAGACCACGGCCAATAGAATCATGGAGATAAGGGATGGCAGGCTCATAGACAAGATGACCACCTATGACGAGTATCTTGCAGCAGACGAACAGGCCAGAAAGAGCTTTACCTTTACTCTTACCGGTGATGATGCAAATGACAATTAAATGAAAAGCTGATCTATAGCTAAAAAAGGCTCCGGCAGTCCTGCATCATGCAGTTCCTGCCGGAGTCTTGATTTAACCGTAATTTCTTGCTCCAAAGATGGCTGTGCCTATACGTACCATGGTTGCGCCTTCCTCTATGGCGGCTATATAATCCCCGGTCATCCCCATGGACAGCTCCTGAGGCAGCTCTTCGTCAGAGATACCTTCATTGGTCATAAGCTCCCTGAGCTCGCAAAGCAGCTCCCTGAGCCTTCTGAAATAGATCCTGTTTTGTTCTCCGTCCTCCGTGATGGGAGCAGAGGCCATCAGTCCGCGGATATGGATGCCTGGAAGCTTGAGTATGTCTCTGGCAGCGGAAAGGAGCTCGCCACACTCGGGAGAAAATCCGAATTTAGAGGTCTCTTCTGCTATATTCACCTCAAGGAGTATGTCCATGGAGGTATCTGCCTTCTGACATTCTCTGGAGATGACTTCAGCCAGATGGAGGCTGTCTACCGAGTGTATCATACTGACTTTGCCGATAAGCTTTTTTACCTTATTTGTCTGAAGATGGCCTATCATGTGTATGCGGCAGCCCTCAGGCATATGATCATATTTTTCAACTATTTCCTGCACGTAGTTTTCCCCAAAATCAAGGATACCGCACTCGGCTGCCTCCATAACAGCCTCTATAGGCTTTGTCTTGGATACGGCTATCAGCTTTACCTCTGAGTTCTCTCTGCCGCAGCTTCTGCAGGCTCTGTCTATATTTTCTTTTACTTTTTTAAGATTGTCCTTTATATTCATAAGCTTGACTTCCTTCCTGAGGATATATTTTACCACATAAGACGATCTGATTTCCAGATTATGCTCACGAGGGACGGGAAATATCAGAGAAAATGCTTCTTTCTGAGATTTCACTTGTATAAAAGCTGTTTATGTACTAATATGGGTACAATTACCCGTAAACTGAAGCTGGAACTCTGACACAGAGCAGAGCCATTTTGCACAGCCATATCAAAAAAGGAGACACGGTATGAAAAAGCTTGAGTTCAGGAAGCTGGTACTGATAGGCGTAACATTATTTTCGATGTTTTTTGGAGCTGGAAATCTTATATTTCCGCCGTATCTTGGATATCTGGCCGGAGAAAGCGCCCTGCCGGCCTTTGTAGGCTTTGTGGTCACTGCCGTGGTCTTTCCTGTGCTTGGAGTGGCAGCTGTGGCCAGGATGGGAGGGCTTGATCACCTGTGCAAGAGAGTGCATCCGGGCTTTTCCCTGCTTTTTTCCTTTGCGGTCTATCTGTGCATAGGCCCCATGCTGGCGATTCCAAGGACTACCAGCACAAGCTATGCCATGTTTGCCTTCCTTACTGACAGGCTGGGAGACGGGACAGTTGCCGGAGTGAGCATACAGTTTCTGGTAAGCTTCATATACTCCCTTTTGTTTTTCCTTGCAGCCGGGATAGTGGCAAAAAGGCCTGAAAAGCTCAAGGACAGGCTTGGAAAGCGCCTGACGCCGGTGCTTATTGCCCTCATAGTCATACTTTTTATTGCAGGGCTCGTGCATACTGAGCTGCCTGTGTCTCCGGCAAGCGGAGCCTATGCAGAGTCTGCTCTGGGCACAGGCTTTGTAGAGGGCTACAACACCATGGATACTCTTGCTGCCATGGTATTTGGTATAGTCATAGCCCTCAACATAAGAGACCTGGGCATAAGTGACAGCAATGATGTTGCAAAGGAGACCATCCGTGGAGGAGTCATAGCAGGCATATTCCTGGCTTCGATGTACGGGATGTTGAGTTTTCTCGGCACAAAAAGCGGCAGCCTGGTGGAGGGAGCGCAAAATGGTACAGAGATACTTACTGCCCTTGCCGGAAGCTTTTTCGGGGATGCGGGCTCGCTGGTCCTTGCGGCCATTTATTTCATAGCCTGCTTCAATGTATGTGTCAGTCTTATATCCAGCTGTTCAAAGTTTTTTGCTGAAAAGCTTACCTTCCTGAGCTTTGATGCCTGGAGATGGATTGTTACCGCTTGGAGCTTCTGCATCTCCATAAGAGGGCTCAATGCCATACTGGCCATATCCACGCCCATACTCAGCGTGATATATCCAGTGGCCATGGTGGTCATAATCCTGAATCTCCTGCCCTTCAGGATCTTTGAAAATGCTATTCTGCACAAGGTCTGTGTGGCAGCAGCCTTGCTGTATGGCATATATACGGTGGTGTAAGCTGACATACCATGGATCGTTCGATATAAGAGCGCATGCATATGACGACAGCAGATACATGACGTCATCAAAAATATGATATAAAGGAGACCGGATATGAGAGGTGCCGGTGTGTTGATGCCTGTATTCAGCCTGCCCGGGCGATATGGTATAGGTACTCTTGGGAAAAATGCATATGACTTTGCGGAGGCCCTCAGCCAGGCGGGACAGAGCTATTGGCAGATACTTCCCCTTGGGCCCACGAGCCTGGGAGATTCGCCCTATCAGTCCTTTTCCACCTTTGCAGGCAATCCATATTTCATAGATCTGGAAAGCTTTGATGAAAATGTTCTTCCAAAGAAGCTGATAAAAGGTTTTGATTTTGGAGCTGACGAGACCAGGATCGACTATGGCCTTTTGTATGAGGGACGTTTAAAGCTCCTGTATCATGCTTATCAGGTTGAAAATTACTGCGGGCTGGAAAAGGAGTTTCCGGATTTTGAACCCTTTTGCAGGGAAAATGCATTTTGGTTGGAGGATTTTGCTCTCTTTATGAGCATAAAGGAGCAGGAGGAAGGACGCCCCTGGTATGAATGGCCAAAGCCCCTCAGAGAACGGGACGAGTCCGAGCTTTCGAAGCTTCAAAGCGTTCTTGGGGACCGGATACGCTTTCACAAGTGGCTTCAGTACAAATTTCACAGCCAGTGGAGTGCACTGAAGAAGCATGTGAATGGACTGGGGATCAGCCTGATCGGTGATCTGCCCATATATATATCCTATGATTCCTCGGACGTTTGGGCGGATCCGCAGCTATTTGCCATGGACGGAGAGCGCAGGCCCAGGTGGGTGGCAGGTGTCCCTCCGGATGCCTTTTCATCCACAGGACAGCTTTGGGGCAACCCCGTATATGACTGGAGCTATCATGAAAAAACAGGCTTTGACTGGTGGATAAAGCGCATAGGACATAGCTTTGAGCTGGTGGATGAGCTGAGGCTGGATCATTTCAGGGGATTTGATGCCTATTACTGTGTACCTGCAGGGGATGCCACGGCAGAGCACGGGCACTGGGAGCAGGGACCTGGCATGAAGCTCTTTGACGCAGTAAAAAGGAAGCTTGGAAAAAGGCGCATCATAGCAGAAGATCTGGGCGTCATGACAGACAGCGTAAGGGAACTTTTAAGGGAGAGCGGCTTTCCCGGAATGAAGGTATTGGAATTTGCCTTTGATCCAAGCGGAGGCTCGGATTATCTGCCCCATCGCTGGACAAAGGATTCCGTAGGCTATACCGGAACCCACGACAATGAGACTCTGGAGGCGTGGATAAAGGAGCTTCCAAAGGACGAGGCTGCCTTTGCCGCAGAATATCTGTCCCTTGATAAAAAAGACAGGAGCGCATGGGGTGACCGAATGATCAGGACAGTGCTAATGTCGGCGGCAGATACGGTCATCATCCCCATGGCAGATTGGCTTTCCCTGGGCAGTGAGGCCCGTATAAATGAGCCCTCCACCTTTGGAGGCAACTGGTGCTGGAGGATGGAAAAGGCTGCCTTTGGCAAAAAATTGATAAAGAGGATGCACAGGCTTACCTGGCTTTACGGGAGGACGGCTACATGAAAAAATACATATCCTGGAATGTAAACGGGCTCAGGGCTGTGATGAACAAGGGCTTTTCTGAATTCTTTGAAAGGGAGCAGGCCGATGCCTTCTGCCTTCAGGAGACAAAGCTTCAGGAGGGCCAGATAGAGCTGAGCTTTGAGGGCTACAAAAGCTACTGGGATTACGCAGATAAAAAAGGCTATGCCGGAACGGCTATATTTACAAAGGAGGAGCCCATTTCAGTAAGAAGGGGCATGCCCTTTGAGGAGCATGACAGAGAGGGCAGGGTAGTGTGCCTGGAATATGAGGATCATTTCCTTATGACCGTATATACTCCCAATTCTCAAAATGAGCTTCAGAGGCTCGATTACCGGATGAAGTGGGAGGACGACTTCAGAAGCTATATCACCTCCCTGGCAAAGGAAAAGCCCTTGATATTCTGTGGAGATCTCAATGTGGCCCATGAGCCCATAGACCTGAAAAATGACAGGACCAATCATAAAAATGCCGGCTTTACCGATGAGGAAAGGGCAAAGATGTCCAGGCTTCTGGACAGCGGCTTTACCGACACCTTCAGGTATCTCTACCCTGAAAAGGAGCAGTACAGCTGGTGGTCCTACAGGATGAATGCCAGGGCCAAGGATGTGGGCTGGCGTATAGACTATTTCATAGTTTCAGATGACATAAGAGACAGGGTAAAGGATTCCGTGATCTATACAGATGTTATGGGATCGGACCATGCCCCGGTGGGACTTATGATAGATATCTGATGGCCGCAAAGAAAAAGGCTTTGCGGCCTTTCTTTATGCAACCATGCCAATATGTCAATATACAGTACCTGTTTTTTGTGGTACAATGACCATATCAGTATTAAAAGGCAGGGCCCAGGGGCATATGGATACAGGTATGAATATAAAAAGCATAGATGGATTAAATGATGTGATCCATGATTTTGGCTGCTCCGTGGCCAGTGACAAGACAGTATCCTTCCATGTCCCAAGGCATTGTGGCAGCCTGAGCCTTGTTCTTTTTAAAAATGGAAAGAGGCTCAAAAAAATAGACTTTCCGGTTTCAAAGCGTATGGGAGATGTATGGCGGCTGAGGCTTGAGGGAGTACCGCTGGATGGCAGCATCTCCTATGTCTATGAGGCAGATGGAGTGGAATTTCCTGATAGCTTTGGGACGGCCTTTGAGGGAAGAGAACAGTTCAAAAACAAAAGGCAGGCCGAGAAGGCGCCGAGGGCTGTCATAAGGGATTCCATGGCCACGGGCCTGCAGCCCCTTGAGCATCTCATCCCCTATGAAGAGAGCATCATATACAGGCTCCATGTGAGAGGCTTTACAGAGGACAGGAGCTCAGAGCTCCCGGCTCAGCAGAAGGGTACCTTTTTTGGGCTTTGCTCAAAGCTTCCTTACCTTAAAGAGCTTGGTGTTACGGCCATAGAGCTCATGCCGGCCTATGAGTTCTGCGAGCTCCAGGGCAGAGGAGCTTCAAAGTCAGGGGCCATGTCCCCCGATGACAGAGTAAATTACTGGGGCTTTACCCCCGAGGCTCTGAGATTTGCGCCCAAGGCGGCTTTTGGTGGAGAACAGGGACTGAGGGAGCTTATAGAAGCAGTCCATCGTCAGGGTATGGAGCTTATTTTGGATATGTATTTTACCGGCAACGAGTCAGAGGACTATGTATTGTCAGTCCTTCGCAGCTGGAGATACAGATACGGCATAGACGGAGTACATATCGTGGGCTATGCCCCCATAAAGCTTCTTTTAAACGACCCCTATCTTAGGGGCATGAAGCTTATGGCGGACAGCATAAATGAAAATGATCTCTGCAGGAGAGAGGATGAAGCTTCTTTTCCGATAAAGCGCGAGGAAGTGACAGAGCCCGGCACAGCAGCCACATATAATGACGGCTTTCAGGACAGCATGCGGCGCTTCCTCAAGGGAGACGAGGGTATGATACCTGAGGCCATGGGCCTCATAAGAGAAAACGGAGACCGTATCGCACGCATAAATTATATTGCGAATGTCTCAGGCTTTTCACTGATGGATGTTTATTCCTATGATCAAAAGCACAATGAGGCAAATGGAGAAAAGGGCGCTGACGGTACGGATTTCAACTTCAGCTGGAATTGCGGAGAGGAAGGGCCTTCCAGAAAAAAGCGTGTAAATGAGCTTAGGCGCAGGCTTTATAAAAATGCCATGACACTGACATTGCTCAGCCGGGGAACGCCTCTCATAAATTCCGGAGATGAGATGGGCCATACAAAAAAAGGCAACAACAATTCCTGGTGTATGGACGGACCCATCGAGTGGATAAACTGGAAGGATATAGAAAAAAACAGGGATATTTTTGATTTTGTAAGCAGGCTCATCAGGCTCAGAAAGGAACATCCCATTTTCCGGACTGCGGTCAGGGGAACGGATTATCTCTATACAGGCCTGCCTGACCTTTCCTTTCATGGAAAAAGTGCATGGAAGGTGGATATGGAGAATTATCGCAGACAGCTTGGCATCTGCTTTAACGGAGATTATGCAAAGCTTCCCTCTGGAAAGGCTGATGACAGCTTTTATCTGGCGGTGAACATGCACTGGGAGAGCCACAGGTTCTACCTGCCAAAGCTTATGAAGGACAGGCGCTGGTATCTGCTGATGGATACGTCGAGGCCAGATTCTTTTGTGGATGAGGAGGCGCCTGAGGAGCTTGAGCTTCAGGACAGCATAAGCCTGCCTGCAAGAAGCATCATCCTGCTGACAGGAAGATAGATATGGGGGTTATGTAAAATGACAGACAAACTCTATGATATGATCAACTGGGCGGACGTGGAAGAGATAGAATATTCAGAATCCATGTACCCAAAGCGCATACTGGGAGCTCATGCCGCTGATGGAGGCGGAAGCCTGATACAGGCCTACATCCCTCATGCCATGGCCATAGATCTGATAAAGGATGACGGCAAAAAGCCGGTGCCCATGGAGGCCTGTGATGACGAGGGCTTTTTTGCGCTGTGGGTGCCGGAGGAGGATTTTGATTATCGCTTCAATGTCACCTACGACAACGGCTTCAAGGCTGAGATAGAGGATGCATATAACCCCAAGTTCCGCAGTGTATTTACGGAACAGGATTATAAAAGGCTTTCTGAGGGGATAGCCTATGACCTTTATGATAAGCTCGGGGCCCATGTCATGAATATGGAGGGCTGCAGCGGAGTTAATTTTGCAGTCTTTGCTCCGGAGGCTGAGCGTGTCAGTGTGGTAGGAGACTTTGATCTCTGGGACGGACGCCTGTATCAGATGCACAGGGATGAATACTCAGGCATATTCGAGCTTTTCATTCCGGGTGTAAAGCAGGGTGATCTTTATAAATACGAGATAAAGACAAAGGGAGGCCAGCTGATACTCAAGGCCGATCCCCATGCCTTTTATTCCGAGCTCAGGCCGGACACGGCTTCCATAGTATGGGATATAGACAAGTACCACTGGGAGGATAAAGACTGGCTTTCCGAGCGTGAAAAAAAGGATATGAAGAAAAGCCCCATGAACATATATGAGGTGCATCTTGGATCCTGGAAGCAGAAGCCCCTGGCCGTGGATGCCGAGGGCAACACGATCAATGGCTCTCAGTTCTATAATTACAGGGAGCTGGCTCCTGAGCTTTGCGAATATGTAAAGAGCATGGGCTACAGCCATATAGAGCTGCTTCCCATCATGGAGCATCCCTTTGACGGATCCTGGGGTTATCAGGTAACGGGATATTTTGCTCCCACCAGCCGCTATGGTACTCCCGATGATTTCATGTACTTTATGGATTACATGCATAAAAACGGGATAGGTGTGATACTGGACTGGGTACCTGCCCATTTCCCCAGAGATGCCTTTGCTCTGGCCGAGTTTGACGGATCCCATGTATATGAGCATGCAGATCCGAGAAAGGGTGCGCACCCCCACTGGGGAACGCTGATATTCAATTATGCAAAGCCTCAGGTCACAAATTTCCTGATCTCCAATGCCATGTTCTGGGCCGAGCGCTATCATGCTGACGGCATACGTCTTGATGCTGTGGCCTCCATGCTGTACCTGGATTATGGCCGCAACGACGGAGAATGGGTGGCCAACATATACGGAGGCAACGAAAATCTGGATGCCATAGAGTTCCTCAAGCACCTCAATTCCATCATGCATAAGCGCAATCCCGGTGTCATGATGATAGCTGAGGAATCCACGGCGTGGCCAATGATCACCGGCGATCCCAAGGACGGAGGCCTGGGCTTTGATTTCAAGTGGAACATGGGCTTTATGAATGATTTCCTTCACTATATGCAGACTGATCCGTATTTCAGGAAGGATAACTATGGAGCCCTGACCTTTTCCATGTTCTATAATTACAGCGAGGACTTTATACTCACCTTTTCCCATGACGAGGTAGTGCATCTGAAGGGGTCCATGCTTTCAAAGATGCCCTCACCGGATTTTGACGTCAAGGCCAGACACCTGAGGGCCGCCTATGGCTATTTCATGACCCATCCGGACAAAAAGCTGCTCTTTATGGGCCAGGATTTCGGACAGAATGATGAATGGCAGGAGTGCATGTCCCTGGAGTGGGAGCTCCTTGAGTATCCCGTGCATAAAAACATGCAAAGCTTCATGAGGGATCTGAACGAGCTCTATCGGAGCCATCCGGCGCTTTGGAAGCTGGATTATGAGCCCGAGGGCTTTGAGTGGATAAACTGTGCATATCCAGAGCTTTCCATGGTCATGTTCATGAGAAAGACAGAAAAGCCGGAGGATACACTGATCATAGTTTCCAATTTTGATACCCTGCCTCATATGGGTTTTCGTATTGGAGTGCCTTTTGCGGGCACATTTAAGGAGATACTGAACTCCGATGACAAAAAATACGGAGGCGAGGGCATAGGCAATCCAAGGAGCCTCAGATCAAAGAAGCTTGCCTGGGATGAAAGGGCAAATTCCATAGAGATAAACATCCCGCCTCTTTCCACCATGGTATTCAGCTGTCACCCTATCGCAGAAAAGGAAGAGAAAAAAGAGGAAAAGCCTTCCCAAAAGGAAGAAAAGACTGCTAAAAAGGAGGCAAGGCCCTCCAAAGCAAAGGCAGAAGCAGTAAAGACCAGGCTCAGCTCCAAAAAGGCCTCCGGTGCGCCGGAGCCGCCTAAGTCCAAGCGTCAGGGCACAAGGACTGCATCGGCAGGAAAAACAGCGGGCCATTCGGTAAAGAGCAAGGCAGTAAGCAGAAAACCAAAGATAACCTAAAAAAGAAGGGGCATTGAGCCCCTCTTTTTATGCAGCTTTTAAAAGCTCTCTTTACTTTTTTCTTACGGCCGCCTTATCTAAAGCTTAAATAAGCAAAACTCCTCTTGATTTTTGAAAGCTTTTCGTGAATCATATCGTATATCTTATGTAAGAGCCAACAAGATAGATCAAAATGGCTCAAATAAGTCAAAAGAGGAGAATAAAATTTATGAAGAAGAGATATACAAGGATCATAGCCATGGCAGCTGCTTTCATGCTTTCAGCATCAATGCTTGCGGGCTGCGGGGACAAGGCCCTGATAGGCGGAGCGGATGCTGCTACAGACATAGTGATCGAGTCTGAGGCCGCAGAGACTGAGGACAGGTCATCAGAGGTAAGCGAGAGCGAGGTGTCCATGGAGACACTGGGAGAGCTTGGAGAAACAGAGGATGCCGGAGAGGAGGAGACCTATATAGACATGCAGCCTGTAGCAAAGTGGGGATACATAGCCTCTGTGGATGAGGAAAACCAGAGGATCAGCTTCAACAGCAACGAGTATATGGTCGATGAGGACGGAAATCAAAGTGAAACAGTGATGGAGATCATACTGCATGTGCCTTCATCCACACCTGTGCTGGATGGGACCACGCTGATGCCGGTGGCGCTTTCTGACATCGACACCTCGGCTCCCGTATATGTATGGACCTCCATGGCCATGACCATGAGCCTGCCTCCCCAGACCACGGCTCAGGTGTTGATCGTAAATGTGCCTGAGGATGCCTCGGCTCCCATGTATGTGATCGCAAAGGACGTGGAAAAGACCGATGATGGAATCATCATCACCGACCAGGACGGAGTAAAGTGGAGGGCAGACGCTGATACCCAGGTAAGCCCCTATCTGACCAGGAATATCGTTACGCTTGATGATGTGGCAGTTGGTACAAGATGCATAGTATCACAGGCTTCAGAGACCACTACCTCCGGAACGGAAAAGGCAGGCGATGCCGATGCCTATGCCGCAAAGCTCATGCTCTTTGCAGACTAAGCTTGATACTTGGGCAGATTTCTGTTAAACTTAATTTCTAAATCCATATCGTGGAAGGACAGCCAATGCTGTCCTTCCATTGTACGGTCTTATGGCAGTTTGGCCATAAGACGTAAATGAAGCAGATATGATCTGAGGACAGATAACATGAATTCAAATCCATCAAATAAAAGAGACAGGGCCAGGCATGATGTGTCAGGACGCAGAAAGGGATCAGGGAGCCAGAGGATACTTTATGATGCCAATGGAGTCAGAATCAAGGGCAGCCGCATTCCAATGAAGATAAAGAGGGCCCTGCTGTTCTATATCATTCCCTATATAGTCCTCAACGGGCTTATATTCTTTTTCGTGACTGCAACTCCCAGCGTGGATATGAGAGTCCTGGATACAAGTGATTACCAGCATACCCAGGTGGAGTTTGAGATCAAGAGCATCCTGCCCATAAGCGAGCTGTCTGTAAACATGGAGTCCGAGGATGTGGAATATACGGAATCATCAAGACACCACTATGTATGTGATATAGATCAAAACGGTATGCTCTATGTGACAGTCAAGTCCTGGAACGGCATGCAGACCACGAATTATGTGGATGTCAGCGTCCTTGATGATACGGCTCCCTCCATTGACGAAGAGACCTGTGTCATATCTGAGGGCTATCTGACCTTTACCATAGAGGACAGCCAGTCAGGGGTGGACTTTGATTCCATATACGGTATATATGACGGAGACAAGCAGGTAAAGCCTACAAGGATGGATACGGCTACGGGGACGGTCACCATCCCCATGTATTCGGATACCATAGAGCTTCATTTTGAGGATATGGTTGGCAATGCCCGTATGGGTACCATCAGTGCCACCACAGATTATGAGGAGAGCGACGAGGGCCAGGAGCAGGAGAGTGAAGTTGCTGCGGCAGAGGAGGAAAGCAGCTCCTCAGAGGAAGAGTCCTGAGAGGAAGCCCGAGCCTTGGCTTTATGAAAATTTTGTGAAATAAGGATAGGATTCATTGACTTGTAGCACGCTACACATTATAATGTGTCGCGTGCTACAGTTTTGTTGCTGAAACATATGCTGCACATTTTCATATGTGTCATATCAGCTTGAAGCTTGGATATGGAGGATATCATGGAAAAGAAGCGCACAGGCTATCTGCTGAAAAGCGTTACCGAAAGGCTGAAAAAGGATACGGATTACATGCTCAGCAGAAAGGGACTCACCTTTTCCCAGAGCAGGCTCATGTTTTTCCTTTCCCAGAATGGAGGCAGTGCCACACAAAAGGAGATAGAGGTATTCATGGATGTGTCCCATCCGACGGTGGTAGGGCTTGTAAACAGGATGGAGCAGAATGGCTTCATCTCCTGCCATATTGACCCGCTTGACCGCAGGAACAAGATCGTATCTCTGACGGAAAAGGCAAAGGAGGCAGGGAACAGCATGCTGGATTCCATGAAGCTCCAGGAGCAGGCCATGTTCAGGGGGTTTTCAGATGAGGACAGACAGAGATTTGACGATTACCTTTTCCGCATCTATACAAATCTGAGCGAAAAGCATATGACGAGACTTTGATTCAGGAGACCTATATGAACATTATCAGGACTTTGTTTAAAAGCTCAAGGCAGTATACAAAGGGAGCTATCATAACCATATGCCTCTCTGCCCTTGAGGTATGCTTTGAGATAGTCATTCCGACTACCATGTCAGGGCTGATAGATTACGGCATAAATGTCGGAAATATCTCCATGGTATGGCGATATGGAGCCATGCTGGTGCTTTTTGCGGCAATGCAGCTTACTACCGGCATGGCAGCCGCCAGGCTTGCAGCCCGCAGCTCGGCAGGCTTTGCCTCAAACCTGCGCATGGATATGTACAAAAACATCCAGAGCTTTTCATTTTCAAATATTGACAAATTCTCCACCGGCTCGCTGGTGACCAGACTGACCACGGATGTGACAAATGTACAGATGGCTTATCAGATGATGACACGCATGGTAATCCGTTCACCGCTCATGCTCATCTTTTCCATGACTGCGGCATTCAGGATCAGCTCAGAGATATCTTCACTGTTTTTGATATGCATACCGATACTTGGCATAGGACTTTTTGCCATCATCAGAGTTGCCATGCCGCTCTTCCAGCAGGTATTCCATACCTATGATGAGCTAAACAATGTGGTACAGGAAAATGTACAGGCCATACGTGTGGTAAAGACCTTTGATCAGCAGGAGCATGAGATAGGAAAGTTTGGTGCTGTGTCGGATCGCATTTATAAGCTGTTTTCCAAGGCCGAGCGCTTTACTGCCCTCAACATGCCGCTTATGCAGTCATGCATGTATCTGTGCATGATACTGATCTCGTGGATAGGAGCCCAGGCCATAGTGCTGAGCGGAAATGATCCCGCTGTGGGACTTACGACAGGAAACCTGACTGCCCTTATCACCTATAGCATACAGACTCTCTCCAGCCTGATGATGCTGTCCATGGTGTTTGTAATGATGACCATAGCAGGCTCATCTGCAGAGCGTATCTCAGAGGTGCTGAGTGAGCGCAGTGACATTGCAGATCCCGCTGATCCCGTGATGGAGGTCAAAAACGGGGATGTCTGCTTTGAGCATGTGGACCTTTTATATGACAAGTCTGCTGACAAAAAGGTGCTCTCAGACATAAACCTGGAGCTTGGATCCGGGCAGACCCTGGGTATCATAGGGGGCACCGGCTCCTCAAAGTCATCTCTGGTACAGCTGATACCAAGGCTCTATGATGTGACGGGAGGCCGTGTGCTGATTGGAGATGTGGATGTCAGGGACTATGATCTTGAGGTCCTTAGAAATTCAGTGGCCATGGTGCTTCAGAAAAATGAGCTATTCTCCGGCACGATCACGGAAAACCTGCGCTGGGGCAATGAGCATGCCACGGATGAGGAGATACGTGAGGCTGCAAGGCTTGCCTGCGCAGACGAGTTTATAGAGCAGTTCCCTGACAAGTATGATACCTATATCGAGCAGGGCGGGACCAATGTTTCCGGCGGACAGAAGCAGAGGCTCTGTATCGCCAGGGCTCTGCTGAAAAAGCCCAAGGTACTTATCCTGGATGATTCCACCAGTGCTGTAGATACAAAGACAGACGCCATCATCCAGAACTCCTTCAGGACATATATACCTGAGACCACAAAGATCATCATTTCCCAGCGTATCAGCTCCGTACAGAATGCTGACAAGATCATAGTTATGGACGACGGCAGGATCATAGCCTGCGGTACTCATGAGGAGCTTTTGGAAACCAGTCCCATATATAAGGAGATATATATGCAGCAGCAGAAGGGAGGCGCAGAGGATGAGCAGTAAAACAGTAAATACAAAGCCCGTGCAGCGCTTC
Source organism: uncultured Lachnospiraceae bacterium (assembly GCA_944377385.1). Taxonomy (GTDB): domain Bacteria; phylum Bacillota; class Clostridia; order Lachnospirales; family Lachnospiraceae; genus Avilachnospira. The sequence goes on from CALWET010000016.1 coordinate 23,233, forward strand.
AACAAGGATGTGGTAAAGAGACTGCTTTCATATATGACGGCCTACAAAAAAACTCTGGTAGTAGTCACGATATGCATACTGCTGTCAGCGCTGGCATCGGCAGGCTCGGCAATGTTTGTTGAGATACTGATAGATAAATATATCACACCCCTGTTGCTTGAGGCATCACCGGTATTCTCCGGACTTGTCAAAGCACTCTGCATGATGGCCGCAGTATATGCCGTAGGTGTCATATGCGGATATGCATATAATCGTCTGATGGTCACCATAGCCCAGGCGACCTTGAAAAAAATAAGGGATGACATGTTCTCACGCATGCAGTATCTGCCCATCAGCTTTTTCGATACTCATACCCATGGCGAGATCATGAGCCTTTATACAAACGATACTGATACGCTTAGGCAGTTCATAGCCCAGTCGCTGCCACATCTTGTATCCTCGATGTGTACGATGATAGCGGTGTTCTGCTGCATGATCTATCTGAGCATATGGCTTACTCTGATAGTCATATTCAGCGTGGTGCTGATACTCCTGCTGGTCAGGAAGATCACCGGAAAGACTGCATTCTTCTTTGTAAAGCAGCAGCAGTCCATAGGCGCTCTGAATGGATATATCGAGGAGATGATAAACGGACAGAAGGTCATAAAGGTATTCTGTCATGAAGATAAGAACCTAGAGGGCTTTGCAAAGAAAAATGAGGACTGGCGTCTGGCAGCCACTAATGCAAACGGACGTGCAAACTCCATGATGCCCATGATGAACGGACTTGGCTATGCCACCTATGTGGCCATAGCTATCATAGGCTCATATATGTCCATATCTCAGATACCTAATCTGGGCTTTGCAGGCACGGGCACCATCACCGTTGGAGTGATAGCCTCGTTCCTGACCCTGTCCAGAAACTTTATAAATCCCATATCCCAGATGGCCAATCAGTTCAATTCAGTCATCATGGCTCTGGCAGGAGCCGAAAGGATATTTAGGTTCATGGACGAGCTGCCTGAGACGGACAACGGCTATGTGACCCTGGTCAATGCCAGGGAGGAAAATGGACAGCTCATCCCTTGTGAGGAGCACACCGGTACCTGGGCCTGGAAGCATCCTCATCAGGCAGACGGCACTGTTACCTATACAAAGCTTGAGGGGCGGGTGGTCCTTGATCATGTGGATTTTTCCTATGTCAAGGGCAAGGAGGTGCTGCATGACATCACGCTGTATGCAGAACCGGGACAAAAGATTGCTTTTGTAGGAGCCACCGGAGCAGGCAAGACGACTATCACAAATCTGATAAACCGCTTCTATGATATAGATGACGGAAAGATAAGATATGATGGCATAAACATAAACAAGATAAAGAAGCAGGACCTGAGACGCTCCCTTGGCGTGGTGCTCCAGGATGTATATCTTTTCACAGGTACTGTAATGGAAAACATACGCTATGGAAAGCCGGATGCCACTGACGAGGAGTGTATAGCTGCGGCAAAGCTTGCCAATGCGGACAGCTTTATACGCATGCTGCCAAAGGGCTATAATACCTTGCTCAAGGGCGGAGGCGCAGGACTGAGCCAGGGACAGAGGCAGCTGCTGTCCATAGCCAGGGCAGCGGTGGCAGACCCTCCTGTCATGATACTTGACGAGGCAACATCTTCAATAGATACACATACTGAGGCCCTGGTCCAGGCAGGAATGGACAGGCTCATGAAGGGCCGCACCACCTTTGTCATAGCCCACAGGCTGTCCACTGTGCAGAATTCAGATGTGATCATGGTCCTGGACCATGGACGCATAATCGAGCGCGGCAGCCATGATGAGCTCATCGCAAAGAAGGGGACCTATTATCAGCTTTATACGGGAGCCTTTGAGCTTGAGTAAAGGTGAGGATGGGGCAGGAAAGTCACGCTTTCCTGCTCTTTTCTGACTGATGATAAGTTTACTCCGTTCGCATATTGCTGTTGCACGATCTTTACACATAGCATATAATATAGTTGTACATACATTGGTGTGTACGATGTGATGGGAGGAAAGCTTATGATAATGACGAAAATTTTTAAAAACGGAAACAGTCAGGCAATACGCATACCTCAGGAAATGAGGACGGAAAAAAAAGATTATTACATGAATAAGATCGGAGACATTTACATTGCCGTTCCTACAGATGATCCATGGGCGGCAGCATGTTTGACCGTAGGGACCTTCCCTGAAGATTTTATGGGCGACCGAGAGCAGCCTTCTTGGCAGGATGTTCAGAGCAGGGAGGACATTTGATGTATTTGCTTGATACAAATATCTGTATTTATCTTATAAAGAACTCTTATCCTTTCATGACGAAAAAAGTGTTTTCATACGAGCCTTCGGATATAGCCATATCTTCGGTCACAGTATTTGAGCTTGAGTATGGAGCAGCCAAAAGTAAATGGAGTGAAGAAACGAAGAGAAAGCTTGCCATGTTTTTATCTCCATTTACGATTTTGCATTTTTCCACGGAGGATGCCATTGCGGCAGGACAGGTACGGGCGGAGCTTGAGAAAAGCGGACGACCGATAGGACCGTATGACACGTTGATAGCAGCCCAAGGGATATCCCGTGGTCTTATCATAGTAACACACAATACAAATGAATTTATAAGAGTCCCGGGTATCAAGCTTGAGGATTGGGTCACAACCACGTGATCAGATATATTAAAATTTAGACGTCAGTCTCATCAGAGTACAAGTCTGGCTTTCTTATGCCCAGAAGGGCTAAGGATGCGTCTGCTGCCGAAGTTCTATGACTAAGGTCAGCAATGCAATGATAAACATACCAAAGGCCATCAGGTCTTTATAGTCAAATTTCGAGTAAATAGCTTCTTTCACATCTCTCTCAGATACCACTCTCCTTTTTTTTAGGAAAATATAAGGTGTACTTTATTTTATCCTAAAAATAACATCCCTTTCAATGAAGTAAGATCGAATTAAAAATCGTGAAGAATACGCCTCTTATTGCGCAAAATCTGTACATTTTAAGATCATGAAATAAATTAAAACTGAATATGGGGACATAGCCCAAATCAACACAAAAATCAAAGAGGAAAAAGATATGCGCAGATCAGTGAAATCAAGGACTTTTATCTATAATGGGATATGCCTGTCAAACGAGCCTACGGACGGCTTTGGGATGTACTCTTAAAGCTGCTGGGGCTTGTGCCGAAGCGGCTTTTGAATGCTCGATAAAATGTAGCAGTATCACGGAAGCCAGCCTCATAGCAGGCATCTGTGACGGAGGCTCCGGAAAGCAGGCTCTGTCTTGCAAGATAGAGCCTTTTTTCTGTTATGTATTTATGCAGAGTATAACCGGTCTCAGCTTTGAAAAGATGCATCAGATAGGTCCTGTTTACATGGACGCCCTCGGCTATCATATCTATGGAGAGTCCTTCCCTCATATGATGATTTATGTATGCCAGGGCTTCAAGTATCACCGGGTTTGAGGAGGAAAGGCTGGCACTGCCTGAAAGCTCCTCTGCCATAAGGTTGCTTAGCCATATGGAAAAGGCCAGTATGAGAGATCTTTGGTAGAGCTCTGAAAAGGCTGCCGTATCCCGGGAGCCGACAAGCAGTGAGGAAAACATTGATAGCTCCGCCTCCCTTGTTCCCTTGAGCTCGGAAAGATGATACACATTCTCGGAGAGCTCCGTAAAAAGCCGTGAGAGGCCGTTCCCATCTTCGGTGATTCCTGATATGAAATCGGGAGCAAGATATATTATCAGCCGCTCATAGTCCTGGGCATCGTGGATGGTCAGACGATGCAGCTGTCCTGCTGGGACTATCACCAGGTCCAGGGGCCTAAGATCATAGTTTCTGCCTTCTATAAAATAGCTGACATTGCCGTTAAGGAAAAGCAGCAGCTTGTGAAAGTCATGGTAATGAGGCGAGATCTCGAGCTCGCTCCTGTCTTTAAGATAGAAGATCCTGTGGTCTCCTTCTATATAGCCTTTTCTTTTTCTTTCTTCCATGTATATATTTATACCATATTTTTGACATGATCAATCTTTTTTTATGAAGTTACTTAGAGCATACATCTCCTAAAGCATATATGAGCTTTTTATGATATAATTGTCGGAAATGAGGATTGGTCTGTTTGAGAGGGAAACGGAGAAGAGACCATGTGAGCCAAGGAGGAGATATGACAAGGCAGAGGACAGACATAGAGATCGCTCAGGAGGCAAGACTGTGCCCCATAGGGGAGATAGCAGATTCTCTTGGTATAGCTGAGGAATATGTGGAGCAGTATGGAAAATATAAGGCAAAAATAGATAACAGACTGCTTTCCGATATGAAGGATGAAAAAGATGGCAGGCTCATACTGGTGACTGCCATTACGCCCACTCCTGCGGGAGAGGGCAAGACCACCACGTCCATAGGCCTGGCCGATGGGCTTCGCAGGATCGGTAAAAAGAGCGTTCTTGCTCTTCGTGAGCCAAGCCTTGGTCCGGTATTTGGCATAAAGGGAGGAGCGGCAGGCGGAGGCTACGCCCAGGTAGTGCCCATGGAGGATATCAACCTGCATTTTACGGGAGATTTTCATGCCATAGGGGCTGCAAACAATCTGCTGGCAGCGATGCTGGACAATCATATATATCAGGGAAACAGCCTAGGCATAGATGTAAAAAGGGTCGTGTGGAAGCGTGCCGTGGACATGAATGACAGGCAGCTGAGAAATCTGGTGGACGGCCTTGGAAAGCGTACAGACGGTGTGCCAAGAGAGGACGGCTTTGAGATAACGGTGGCCTCTGAGATCATGGCTGTGCTCTGCCTTGCCGCAGACCTGCACGATCTAAAGGACAGGCTTGGGCGCATCATAGTCGCCTACAGGCATGATGGCAGCCCTGTGACCTGCAGAGACCTGAAGGCTCAGGGAGCTATGGCTGCGCTTTTAAAGGATGCCATCAAGCCAAATCTCGTGCAGACCCTGGAGCATACACCGGCCTTTGTACACGGAGGGCCTTTTGCAAACATAGCCCATGGCTGCAATAGTGTGACGGCTACACGCATGGCCATGAAGCTTTCTGATTATACCGTGACGGAGGCTGGCTTTGGAGCTGATCTTGGAGCCGAGAAGTTCATGGACATCAAGTGCCGTATGTCTGGGCTTAGGCCCTCCTGTGTGGTTGTAGTGGCCACGGTCAGGGCCCTCAAGATGCACGGAGGCGCAGGCAAGGACGAGCTTTCAAAGGAGGACCTTGCTGCTCTGAAAAAAGGTCTGCCAAATCTTTTTCGTCATGTGGAAAACATGACTAAGGTCTACGGAATACCCGCAGTGGTGGCGGTAAACGCCTTTCCCACGGATACTGAGGCAGAGCAGAGGCTCATCATGGACAGCTGCAATGAAAGAGGTTTCAGAGCTGTGCTTTCAACGGTGTGGGCTCAAGGAGGAGCCGGAGCCGTAGAGCTTGCAAAGGCAGTGACAGAGCTTTGTGAGCAGGACTCAGAGCTTCATTTTGCCTATGGCGACGAGCTTTCCATAGAGGAAAAGATAGATGCCATATCAAGGCGCATCTATCATGCCGACGGGGCGGATCTCACGCCCCAGGCCAGGACAGCGGCAAAAGAGCTTACAGAGCTCGGATTTTCGTCACTTCCTATATGCATGGCAAAGACGCAGTACAGCTTTTCTGACGATCCGTCTCTCCTTGGAGCGCCGGAGGGCTTCAGGATCACTGTCAGGGATCTCAAGGTAAAAGCCGGGGCCGGCTTTATAGTTGGCTACACCGGCGACATACTGACCATGCCCGGGCTGCCCAGGGTACCGGCAGCAGAGGGTATAGATGTGACGGATGAGGGAATCATCACAGGACTGTTCTGAGTTATTCATCAAGCTTTCAAAAATCACAGCCTTGTTCTGAGTTGCACCCTGGACCTGAAAAAAGGATGCATGAAGGGGAAGGCAGCGATTAAAATATAGGGAAGCAGAAACAGAGCCCAGGAAAAGAAAGAGGTAGAGATCTTGAAATATGAGTTTGAAAAGCAGAGTATAGAGGCTTTTATGTCAGAGCTTGCTTCAAAAAGCTCAGTGCCGGGAGGCGGGGGAGCTGCAGGGCTCATAGCGGCCACAGGAGCTGCCCTTTCCTCCATGGTGGCAAATCTGACCGTGGGCAAGCCAAAGTATGCCGGGGTAAATGACGACATGGTCAGGATCCTTGCAGATTGCGAAGGACTCAGAGAAAGGCTCATCTCCCTTATGAACAGGGACGCTGAGGCCTTTGAGCCTCTGAGCCGGGCCTACAGGCTTCCATCGGACACGGAGGAGGAAAAGGCTGAAAAGACAAGGGTCATGGAGCAGTGTCTGAGAGACAGTGCTCTGGTGCCTCTGGAGCTTATGAAGGCCTGCTGTGCCGGAATAGATATGGCACTGGAGCTGTCAGAGAAGGGCTCAAGGCTTGTGCTCAGTGATGCAGGCTGTGCGGCAGCGGCCTTTTCCGCATCCCTCAGAAGCGCCTGGCTCAATGTCTGCATCAATACCTCCTCCATGCAGGATAGAGCTTATGCGCAGAAGCTTGAGGCTGAAGGGGAAGAACTTCTTTCCCTTGGCCTTGAAAGAGCAGATAGGGCATACTTTGCCGTGCTATCGGCTTTGAAAAGGCGGTGATGAAAGAAAATAAAAAGCTTATCCTGTATTATGTGATAATTCAATAAAACATAAATAATGCCGCAGGGTCACAAAAGACATCCTGCGGCACGCATTATTTTTTAATACATTTTGTCAGAAAATCAAATCCTTCTTTAACTAAGGACATCATATAGCTTTGTATATCTCAGCAATAGCTCATCCTTATTGCAGTGCTTCTACAGCTGCTTTGAGCTCCTCGACTTTATCCGTGTGCTCCCAGGGAAGATTCACATCTGTGCGTCCGAAGTGTCCGTATGCAGAGGTCTGCTTATATATAGGCCTCCTCAGATCCAGCATTTTGATTATGCCGGCAGGCCTGAAATCAAAGACCTTCCTTATGGCCTCGGTGAGCAGCTCCTCAGGTACCTTTGAGGTGCCAAAGGTATTTATCATGACAGAGGTAGGTGTAGCCACTCCGATGGCATAGCTCAGCTGTATCTCTACTCTGTCGCAGAGTCCTGCGGCTACCAGGTTCTTTGCCGCATATCTGGCTGCATAGCTGGCACTCCTGTCCACCTTTGTGGGATCCTTTCCTGAGTAAGCTCCGCCGCCGTGACGGGCATATCCGCCATAGGAATCCACGATGATCTTGCGTCCTGTAAGGCCGCTGTCCCCATGAGGGCCTCCAATGACAAAACGGCCTGTGGGATTGATATAATACTTGGTATCCTCATCCAGCATATCTGAAGGCACCACGGCCTTTATGACCTTTTCCATGACATCTGCCTCGATCTGCTCATGAGTCACATTGGGATCGTGCTGGGTGCTGACTACTATGGCATCTATGCGGATGGGATGCCCTGCATCGTCATATTCCACGGTGACCTGGGACTTGCCGTCCGGACGCAGATAGGTGAGCTCTCCGCTCTTTCTGAGCTCCGAGAGGCGGCGTGTCAGCTTGTGAGCCATCATTATGGGATAAGGCATGAGCTCGGGAGTCTCATTGCAGGCATAGCCAAACATCATGCCCTGATCGCCGGCTCCAATGGAGGATATGTCCTCCTGGCCTTCCTTTGCCTCCAGGCTCTTGTCGACACCCAGAGCTATGTCGCCGGACTGCTGTCCGATGGCGGTTATGACTCCGCAGGTCTCGCAGTCAAAGCCGTACTTTGCCCTGTCATAGCCTGTCTCCCTGACTGTTTCCCTGACGATGTCCTGGATATTTACGGAAGCCTTGGAGCTTATCTCTCCTATGACGACTATAAGGCCGGTGGTGCATGCCGTTTCACAGGCCACCCGGCTCATGGGATCCTTTTCCAGGTAGGCGTCAAGTATGGCATCTGATATGCGGTCGCATATCTTGTCGGGATGTCCCTCTGTTACGCTTTCTGAAGTAAACAAACGTCTTTCCAAATCCTGCTCCTTTCGCTGCTTCATGGCAGCCAATGATCTCGTGAACCTTTTCCCGGATCTTAAATCCCTTTGATTTATTGCACTTAAAAGCCCGTGTCTTTTGAACACGGGCGAATGATCTAAGATCGCCTTGTTGTTCAAAGCAAGCGCTTCGCTCAGGCAGGCACCTTCCTCAGGCTGCGTATTCCTGAAGGGGTTGCCGTGGCTTCACAGGTCCTATGTACCTCCACCACTCGAAACAAGGTTCAGTATTTGATTGCGTAAAATGTACTATAGCACAGGTTTTTCTTTTATTCAAGACCGTTATAGGATATAATTATCAAAGGAGAAGATATTTTCAGGAGGAGGCATATATGGATAAGCATTACACCATAGTGATTCAGAGACAGTTCGGATCTCAGGGCCGCAATATAGCCAGACTCGTAGCAGACAGGCTGGGGATTAAATTCTATGACAGGGACATAGTTGAAAAGGTGGCCACCACCCTTGGACTGCCCATATCACAGATAGCCGAGGAAGAGGAAAAGGCCGGCAGCGGACTCAGATACATCATGGCCAAGTTCCCTCTGGGTACGGACGATGCCTATATGCAGAACATGATATTCCAGGTGCAGAAGGACATCATCCTTGATGTGGCAGAGAGGGAGAATTGTATCATAGTGGGACGCTGTGCAGACTATCTGCTCAGAGACAGGAAGGACAATCTCAATATTTACATCTATGCTCCCTATTCCTACAGGCTGGATACCTGTATCAAAAAGTACGGCATGACAGCAGAGGAGGCAAAGCATATGATAGCCTCTGTTGACAAGGCAAGGAACAATTACCACAAGCGTTATACAGGCACACTGCCCTCGGATACGGAAAACATGGATCTTATGATAAATTCCTCCATCATGGAGATAGAGGATGTGGCTGACATGATAGTAACGACGGCAAAAAAGATGTTTGGCATAGAGGAGAACCCCCATGTGGTGATCTGAAAATATGGCATAAATGATATAAAAATAAATGCTTGACAGATATTGAAACAGCCTTTATAATATGCAGCATATAATTTTTGTATGTCGCATGAGCAAAGGGGCTCGAACCAAGGTTCGGGCCCCTTTTGTGCTGCTTCAGGCAAAAGCCCGCAGAGGATCAGGACAGATCCATATGAATTAAGGAGAACAGGACAGGAGATTATGGCTGATTTTGTAAAGATAGAGCATTTGAGCAAGAATTTTGGAGACTTTGAAGCTCTGAAGGATATAGATCTGACAGTAAAGGAGGGGGAAAAGCTGGTCATCATAGGTCCCTCAGGTTCAGGAAAATCCACGCTGATACGCTGCATGAATTATCTTGAGGAGCCAACCTCCGGTACGGTCACCATAGAGGGAGAGGTGCTTAGCAGAAAGAACCGCAGGGAGCTGGCAAAGAAATATTCGGCCATGGTCTTTCAGCAGTTCAATCTTTACCCGCATCTGACGGTTTTGGAAAATCTGATACTGGCTCCAATGAAGCTGCAGCACGTATCCAGAAAGGATGCGGTGGCGGAGGCCATGAAATGTCTAAAGAGGGTAGGACTTGAGGAAAAAGCCTATATGTATCCAAATCAGCTTTCAGGAGGACAGCAGCAGAGGGTGGCCATAGCCAGGGCGCTGTGCACCAGGCAAAAGCTCATACTTTTTGACGAGCCCACCTCGGCTCTGGACCCGGAGATGGTGCAGGAGGTCCTGAACGTTATGATAGAGCTGGCAAAGGACAATATCACCATGGTGGTGGTGACCCATGAGATGGGCTTTGCAAGACAGGTGGCGGACAGAGTCATATTCCTCCACAGAGGCCAGATCATAGAGGAGGGCACACCGGAGCACTTCTTTACGAACCCGGAAAATGATAGGACAAAGGAATTTTTGAGCAAGATAATACATTAAAGAGATCTAACTGAAAATAAAGATCAGAGAGAGATCTAACTGAAAATAAAAATTCAGAGGAGGTAGATTATGAAGATCAAAAGGTTATCGGCACTTGTTTTAGCAGGAATGATGGTATTTTCCCTTTCGGCCTGTGGAGGCTCAGGAGATTCAGGAACTTCTGCTTCCGGAGAGGATACCTCGGTCCAGGATATAGTGGACAGAGGTGTGATGAAGGTCGGAGTAAAGGCCGATGTGCCCAAGTTTTCTCTCCAGGATACTGCCACGGGAGAATATGTTGGCTTTGAGGATGACCTGGCCTATGAGATAGCAGGAGAGATCTTTGGTGTTACCGCTGACGAGGCCAAGGAGCAGGGCCTTGTGGAGTTCCAGGCCGTAAATGCAAAGACCAGGGGACCGCTTGTGGAAAATGGAGAGCTGGACTGTGTCATAGCTACCTTTACCATCACTGATGAGCGCAAGGAGACCTATAACTTCTCTCCGGCATATTATACGGATGCCGTAGGCATACTTGTCAATGCGGATTCAGGCATAGCATCCATAGAGGATCTGGATGGCAAGATCATAGGTGTTGCCCAGAGCTCTACCTCTCAGGAGGAGTTCAACAAGTACATAGAGGAAAACGGCATAGATGTGGCACCCAGCTTCCAGGAATTTGCTACTTATCCGGAACTGGCCCAGGCCCTTGCCGCAAAGCAGATAGATGCATTCTCAGTAGACAGGGCCATACTTGAGGGCTACAGGAACGATTCAAACATGTTCCTAGACGTAAGATACGGATTCCAGGACTATGGAGTATGCTCAGCAAAGGAAAAGACAGGGCTTGCCGAGCTCATATCCACAAAGATACAGACAATGCTGGATAACGGCGAGATCACGGCACTGCTTGAAAAGCATGACATCAGTGTAGAATAAGAAGGATATAATTTATGCTTAAAGGCTTATTTGATCTGAAAAGATGGACAGCACTCATTGAGGTGATCCCGGAAAACTACATTCCGGGATTTCTCATGACCCTGAGGACCGCTTTGGCAGGGCTTTTGCTGGCTCTGATACTGGGAGTCATATTTGGCCTCATGTCCACCTCCCATAACAAAATTTTAAGGGCCATTTCAAGGGTGTATGTGGAGTTTTTTCAAAATACTCCGCTGGCCCTTCAGGTGGTGTTTTACTATTCCTGCCTGCCCATACTTCTTGGGGGTACAGGCTTTCGCATGCCTAAATTCATCCTTGGCATGATGGGCGTTGGAATATATCACGGAGCCTACATATCAGAGGTCATCAGGACGGGCATAGAGGCTGTGCCCAGGGGACAGTCCGAGGCCGCCCAGTCCCAGGGCTTTTCATATCTGCAGACCATGGCCTGGATCATTTTTCCCCAGACCCTAAAGATCATATTGCCTCCTCTGGCAAACCAGGCCCTTAATCTGGTCAAGAATACCTCGGCTTTGGCCCTTGTTGCAGGCATGGATCTTATGTACTACACGGATTCCTGGGCTACCTCCAGGGGATACTTTGCACAGGCCTATTTCTTTTCTGCACTGCTGTATTTCATCATGTGTTATCCTCTTGCAAGGCTTGCCCGCTATCTGGAGATAAAAGCCATCAGACAGCCGGTGGCAAAGGCCTCCCTTAGAAAAGAGATAGAGGAGGCGGTATCATGAAGGAGCTATTTTTACAGATATTCACCTCGGCAAACCTTGGCTTTATGATGCAGGGACTGTGGATGACCATACTTATATCCCTGGGAGCCATCGTCCTCAGTGTCATATTCGGAAGCATACTGGCACTTATAAGGACCTATGCCCACGGGCCCTTCAGATGGCTTTCCAGGATCATCGGCATGTATACGGAGTTTTTCAGATGCACTCCCAACCTGCTTTGGATACTGTGGATATATTTTACTGTCAGCGGAAACAAGATAATCGTGTCAGTAGGAGCCATAACTCTTTTTACATCGGCTGTAGTGGCAGAGATATTCAGAGGAGGGCTTAATTCCATACCCAAGGGCCAGTTTGAAGCTGCTCAATCCCAGGGCTTTTCCTTTCTGCAGACCATCGTTTACATAGTATGGCCCCAGACCTTCAGAAAGGTCATACCGGCTCTGCTCAGCCAGGTGATCACCATCATAAAGGATACCTCCTTCCTGAGGATGATAGACATACCGGAGTTCATGAGAAACTGCCAAGTGGTCATGGCCACCATCTACGATGTCAGAGGAATGATGCTGCTATACGGTTTTGAAGCTTTGTGCTATTTTGCCATATGCTTTACATTGAGTGTGGTAGTCAGAAAATATCAAAGACGAACTGTGGCATGACAAAGTAAAAATGCCCCTGTCCCGCAATCTTAGGTCTGCGTGACAGGGGCGTTTTAGTAGCTTGGAACTCTGAGCTATAAGTCTTTAAGCCTGTGAGCCATGGAGCTCAGCTCATACTGATCAGTTCAAGGCTCAGCTTTATGGAATTTTCGGCGGCCAGCCTTTCAAAGCTTGGATAATCCATTTCGGCGCTGTCATCGGCACTGTCAGAGATGGCTCTGATGATCAGGAAGGGAATATCGTTGAGATTACATACATGGGCTATGGCAGCGCCCTCCATCTCGCAGCAGTCACCCTCAAAGCGCTGGGAAAGCTTGTCCTTTTTGCTTCCGGAGGCAATGAATATATCTCCGGTGAGCACCGTTCCGATGTGTACATGGGTCTTTGGCAGGGCCTTTTTTGCTGCCAGCTCAGCCTTTTCAAGGAGCTCCTTTGAGGCATAGAAGCGTATGCCGTCAAAGCTGTCATTTGTTTCCATATCCGGTATCATTCCCTGGGGATAGTCAAGGCCGCAGCCATTGATGTCATGCTCTATGGCGATCTTTCCAAGGACTATGTCTCCAATGCCAAGCTTGGGGTTCAGTGAGCCGGCCACTCCGCTGTTTACGATGGCATCGACCTTGAAATTATCTATCATGAGCTGGGTACACATGGCGGCATTTACCTTGCCGACACCAGCCTTTACTATCACGCACTCATGGCCCTGATAGCTGCCCTTGTGAAAAACGAGACCGGCGGAGCTGAGCTCAGTCACATCTGAAAGCCTTGCTATGATGCCGTTTACCTCGCTGTCCATCGCACCTATGATTCCTAACATTCTATTATCCTTTCTCCATTCATTATTTGAGCCTGTCTCTGGGACAGGCTCTTTAGCTATCGTATTTTAATTGGATATATGCTTATCAGCTTATCATCTGAAGATGATGTCATCCCTGCCGGGACCGTTGGAGATCAGCTTTATGGGAGTCTCGATCTCCTTTTCCACAAATTCTATATAGCGGCGGCAGTTTTCAGGAAGATCCTCATACTTTTTGATGCCGCGTATGTCGCATTTCCAGCCTGGAAGCTTTGTGAAAACAGGCTTTGCCTTTTCAAGGAGCCTGGTGGCAGGGAAATCTCCGGTCCTTGTGCCGTCGATCTCATAGGCAGTGCATACTGGTATCTCGTCCAGATAGCCAAGTACATCAAGCACTGTAAAGGCTGCCTCTGTGGCTCCCTGGAGCCTGCAGCCGTAACGCACTGATACTGTATCCAGCCAGCCGACCCTGCGGGGACGTCCTGTGGTGGCGCCGTATTCGCCTCCGTCTCCGCCTCTGTGACGGAGCTCCTCGGCTTCATCACCAAAGATCTCGCTTACGAAGGCACCTGCTCCAACGGCACTGGAATAGGCCTTTACCACTGCAGTCACATCGGTGATGCTGTAGGGAGGTATGCCCGCACCTATGGCTCCATATGCAGCCAGAGTGGAGGACGAGGTGACCATGGGATATATGCCGTGATCAGGATCCTTGAGGGCGCCAAGCTGTCCCTCCAGCAGTATGGACTTGCCCTCCTTCAGTGCCTTGCACAGGAATGCAGAGGTATCGCACACATAGGGCTCGACCATGTCCCTGTAGCTGTGCAGCTCATCCATCAGCTCCTGCTTATCAAGAAGGGGCTTGTGGTAGAGATGCTCCAGCAGGACATTTTTCAGCTCACATACTCTCTCTACCTTTTCTCTGAGTATCGCATCGTCAAAGAGCTCGCTTACCTGTATGCCGATCTTTGCATATTTGTCAGAATAGAACGGAGCTATGCCTGAGCGGGTAGAGCCGAAGGACTTGCCTGCAAGCCTTTCCTCCTCATAGGTATCCAGCAGCACGTGATAGGGCATAAGCACCTGGGCACGATCCGATACATATATATGAGGTGCAGGTACATTCCTGTCTGTCAGAGATTTGATCTCCTTTACCAGATAGGGGATGTTGAGGGCTACGCCATTTCCGATCACATTTGTGATATGATCATAAAATACACCTGAGGGCAGAAGATGCAGGGCAAACTTGCCATAGCCGTTCACTATGGTGTGACCGGCGTTGCTTCCTCCCTGAAAACGTACAACTATGTCAGAATTCTCCGCCAGCATGTCGGTTATCTTGCCCTTGCCTTCATCTCCAAAGCTGGCGCCTACAATTGCTCGTACCATTTCATTCCTCCGTTTTGATCTTTTTTATCCGCCCGTAAATGGGTGGGGAGCCATAAATGGGAGGCCCCTCATAAGACAGCATCTATTATATATTGATATCCGCCTTTTCTCCAAGTAAACTTTGATTCTTTTTAAGTACAGGCGCTACCTCCTCTGAGATATATTCGCTCACCTGCTTTGGGGCCCTGCCCACATAGCGTGAGGGGTCAAGGCCTGAATTGATGTCTGCTTCGCTCAGTCCAAAGGCCGGATCACTGGCAATGAGCTCTGCAAGCTCGTTATCACGGCCCTCTTCCTTGATTCGCCTTCCTGCCTCCATGGAGAGCTGTCTCAGCCTTTCATGTATCTCCTGGCGGTTGCCTCCGGCCTTTACGGCATCCATCATGATATTTTCCGTAGCCATGAATGGAAGCTCTGCACGGAGATGCTTGTCAATGACTTTGGGATAGACCACCAGTCCCTCTGAGACATTCAGGTAAAGACGGAGTATGCCGTCCGTGGCCAGAAAGCCTTCGGCTATGGAAAGCCTGCGGTTTGAAGAATCGTCCAGTGTACGCTCGAGCCACTGGGTAGAGCCGGTGATCAGAGGGTTGGTGATATTGCTGATCACGAAATTGCACAGCCCTGCCATACGCTCGCAGCGCATGGGATTGCGCTTGTAGGCCATGGCTGACGAGCCTATCTGATGCTTTTCAAAGGGCTCCTCGATCTCCTTCAGATGCTGGAGCAGTCTGATGTCATTTGAAAACTTATGAGCAGACTGGGCTATGCCTGAGAGTATGGAAAGCACTCTTGTGTCTGTTTTTCTTGAATAGGTCTGTCCGGAGACAGGATAGCAGCCGGAAAATCCCATCTTTTCTGCAATCAGTCTGTCCAGCTGCCGGCATTTTTCGTCGTTGCCGGAAAAAAGTTCCAGGAAGCTTGCCTGGGTGCCTGTGGTGCCCTTTGAACCGAGCAGACGAAGGCTGCCCATGACATATTCCAGATCTGAAAGATCCATCATCAGGTCCTGTATCCAGAGTGTCGCCCTCTTTCCTACAGTGGTAGGCTGGGCTGGCTGGAAGTGGGTGTAGCTGAGAGTGGGCAGATCCTTGTATTTTTCAGCAAAATCAGAAAGTCTGGCTATGATATTGATCAGGGAAGCTCGGGTAAGCTCCAGGGCCTCCCGCATGATTATGATGTCCGTGTTGTCTCCCACATAGCAGGAGGTGGCTCCAAGATGTATGATGGGAGCTGCCTTGTGACACTGGATCCCATAGGCATAAACATGACTCATGACATCGTGACGGACCTCACGCTCCCTGGCCTCGGCCTCAGAATAGTTTATGTCGTCCACATGGCTGCGCAGCTCAGCTATCTGTTCATCAGTTATATCAAGGCCCAGCTCCTGCTCAGCCTCTGCAAGAGCCACCCACAGCCTGCGCCAGGTGCGGAACTTGTGCTCCTGGGAAAACAGATACTGCATATCCCTGCCGGCGTAGCGCTGTGAAAGGGGGCTCATATAATTTGTACGGTCGTCCATTGATACCTCACATTTACATCAGAAGATTTTCTTTCGCATCAATTATATATGAAATAGAGCAGAAGTGGAATACAAATTTACCGTACTTATGGTATAATATCCGCACAAGGTGCGGATAAAGCCGCTTGGCGGCTTTCAGCGGCTCTGCCGCTGGTTATACTATTCGCAATCGGAGATTGCTCATACCACAGCCGGTCGAAGTAAATACTCGCTGCGCTTGTGCTTCCTTCGCTTGCGGCTGTGGTATAATATCCTAGTAAATCAAAAATCATTTCAGGGACAGGAGGACATGCATGTCAAAGCATCTGAATCTGGATCATTCCAAGTTGGCAGGATTCATTTCAAAAGAGGAGATAGATAATTTTGAAAAGATCACTGAGGCGGCCCGCCGGGAGCTCGTAGATGGCACCGGTGCAGGCAATGATTACATAGGCTGGGTAGACCTGCCCGTAAATTATGACAGAGAAGAGTTTGAACGTATAAAAAAGGCTGCACAGAAGATACAGTCAGATTCCGAGGTGCTGGTGGTGACAGGCATAGGAGGCTCATATCTCGGAGCCAGGGCTGCCATAGAGTTCCTTACGAATTCTTTTTATAATGTTCTCGGCAGAGAGCAGAGGAAATATCCGCAGATATTTTTCGCAGGCAATTCCATCAGCTCAAAGTACCTTTCTGATCTGCTGGAGGCCATAGGAGACAAGGATTTTTCCGTAAACATCATATCAAAGTCAGGTACTACCACAGAGCCTGCCATAGCCTTCAGGGTATTGAAGGAAAAGCTTGAGGAGAAATATGGCAGGAAGGAGGCAGCTGCCCGTATATATGCCACTACCGACAAGGCTCGGGGAGCCTTGAAAAACCTTGCTGATGAAGAGGGCTATGAGGAGTTCGTCGTGCCTGATGATGTGGGAGGACGCTATTCCGTGCTTACAGCTGTAGGGCTTCTGCCCATAGCAGTGGCTGGCTGTGACATAGACATGCTCATGCAAGGCGCCCAGGACATGAGAGAGCTCTGCCTTAACAGACCTTATCATGAAAATGATGCCATGCTCTATGCCGCCATCAGGAACATGCTGCACAGAAAAGGCAAATCAGTGGAGATACTGGCCAACTATGAACCCTCCTTCCATTATGTTGCAGAATGGTGGAAGCAGCTTTACGGCGAATCTGAGGGCAAGGATCAGAGAGGCATATTCCCGGCGACAGTTGACCTGACTACCGATCTGCATTCCATGGGACAGTTCATACAGGACGGCTCCCGTATACTTATGGAGACCGTAGTTGATATAAATGAGAGTCCCGCAGAGGTGGTGCTTAAAAAAGAGGAGAAGGATACCGACGGCATGAATTATCTTGCCGGAAGGACCGTGGATTTTGTCAACAAGTCAGCCATGAACGGTACACTGCTGGCCCATACAGACGGCAATGTGCCCTGCATGAAGATAAATGTTCCAGGGCAGGATGCCCACAGCCTTGGCGAGCTCTTTTATTTCTTTGAGTTTGCCTGCGGCGTAAGCGGATACATACTGGGAGTAAATCCCTTCAATCAGCCCGGAGTCGAGAGCTACAAGAAAAATATGTTTGCCCTTCTTGGAAAGCCTGGCTACGAAGAGCTTTCCGCAGAGCTCAGAAAGAGGCTCTGATCGCTCCATGGTAATTTGGGGATTTAAATGATGGCCGCTGCGGTCGCTAACTGCTGCAAGCGGCGCTGAAATAAAACTGAAACATTCAGAGGAGGTTTTTATTATGGGAAGATTAGTACCTGCAACAGAGATGCTTAAAAAGGCGCTGGAAGGAAAGTATGCCATCGGACACTTCAACATCAACAACCTTGAGTGGACCAAGGCGATCCTTACCGAGGCTCAGGAGCTCAACACAGCTGTCATACTTGGAGTATCCGAGGGAGCCGGAAAGTATATGTGCGGCTTCAAGACCGTCACCAACATGGTGGAGTGCATGATGGATGAGCTCAATATCACCGTGCCCGTTGCCCTTCATCTGGACCATGGTACCTATGAAGGCTGTCTTAAATGCATAGATGCGGGCTTTTCATCGATCATGTTTGACGGCTCTCATTTCCCTATAGATGAAAATATAGAAAAGACTAAGGAGCTGGTAAGGCTGGCTCATGAGCACGGCATGTCCATCGAGGCCGAGGTTGGAGCCATCGGAGGCGAAGAGGATGGTGTAGTAGGCAAGGGCGAATGTGCTGATCCCGACGAGTGCAAGAGGATAGCAGACCTTGGTGTTGACTTCCTGGCTGCAGGAATAGGCAATATCCATGGAGTTTATCCCGAGAACTGGCAGGGACTTTCCTTTGATACCCTGGCTGCCATCAAGGAAAAGATAGGAGATCTGCCTCTGGTACTTCACGGCGGAACAGGCATCCCCGAGGATATGATAAAGAAGGCCATCTCTCTCGGAGTATCAAAGATCAATGTAAATACTGAGTGCCAGCTGGCTTTTGCAAAGGCTACAAGAGAGTATATCGAGGCAGGCAAGGACCACGAAAAGAAGGGCTTTGACCCCCGCAAGCTCCTGAAGCCCGGCACAGAGGCCATCATGGAGACGGTAAAAACAAAGTGCGAGATGTTCGGCAGCATAGGAAGCGCTGCAAAGTAAAAAGTCTTTAAGACAACAAGCTCATTAAGGATTGAAGCTGCGGCTAAATGATAGTTGATCATCGTTTGGCCGCAGTTTTATAAGGATAAAACCTGCCAGGGAATTATTACGTCTAATAAGTAGAGACCAAAATGGAGGAAAAGGATATGAAGAAGCTTGCATGTTTATTATCTATGACTATTGCTCTTAGTTTTACCGTATCAGGTATGGCCTTTGGCGGGACCTGGTATGAGAGAAGCTCGGAAAACGGAATTGAAAAAGAGTATGCTTTTTCTGCATACTGTGACTGCTCAGACTGGCAGTGGGTGGACGACGATAAAAACGGAGTCTTTGAATGTTACTATTTTAAAGACGGCATTGCTGCACTTAATACTACGATAGAGGGCTATACTGTCGATGGTGAAGGCCGCTGGACCGTTGATGGAGCTATACAGCAGAGATCCGTCCCTGCATGGGCCGGATATCGGGATGTGCTTTTAAAGGAAGGATTTAGATATCCCAAATTTGAGCTGCAAAACGCAGAAGCTTCGGCAGAGGTCAGCAGGCTCATAGATGCATATGCATTAGGACTTATCCCTGCTGACAGCAGCTATCCGGAGGAGATCACGCTTGATTATGATCTGTTCCTTGGAAACGACAATTATGTTTCCGGCTGTATTCAGGACTATTGGTACGGCGGCGGTGCCCATGGAGAGACCACTGATCATTATTTTACGATAACGGCAGAGGGGCCTCTGCAGATCACTGATCTTGGAGGTCAGGAGCTTATAAATGCGATCAATGCAAATGTACAGTCCCAGCTGCGTGACAGGAATATTTCTGAAGGGCTGTATCTCAGCAAGGAGCCGGAGCAGATCGTCGTGGATTATTCGGACGGATTCGGCTTTATGATACTTCCGGACGGCCTCCATGTACTGTTTACGACATATGAGATAGCAAGCCATGCGGACGGCAATATAGATGTATGCGTTCCCTACAGTGCCATATACGATCACCTCAATGACTATGCTAAAGGTCTGATCAATATCTGAGAGGGGAGGATCTACTATGAACATCATTAGAAAGATAAGAGCTTACAATTAGGACAAAACGTGTTGGTAAAACCCACTGAGAGCCAAGTATATAAGGCTCACAGTGGGTCATATCTTTTTGAAGAGTTCATAAATCATGCTTTGCCGGTTGTTCGACAAAAATTGTATCAAATTACAAATTAAGCGATCAGCTTTTTGCCAATTGTCTCCGCAGCAGCTTTACCAGGGGTATGGCTACGGTGGCTACTATGATGGCAGTTATGATTCCGAGCATCAGCCTGTAGATCATGCCGCCAAATATCAGAGCCGGACTGTAATAATTGAACAGTATGCTGTCCAGCCAGTTTACCAGGGTATTGCCTATGGTGGTCAGTATGGCTGCCAGAGAGCAAACTGCATACAGGGCAGCTCTGTATTGCTCGGGGCGTTTAGCCTGTTTTTTCATAAACAGAGTAAAAAGACCGATCGTCAGGCCCCTGAGTGCAGGGGGGATCAGATAAAACACCGTCGTGTAGGTGATCCCATAGGTCAGGAGCTGCTTTAAAAACTCACCGATGAGGGCAGTGCAGACTGCATCCACAGGCCCCATGAGCATTGCGATGGTGACAGTCGGCAGTGAGGCAAAGGATATACGCAGCGTTCCAAGATTTACTGCCAGATACATGGACATGGGTACATACATGGCTGCACAAAGCGCCACCAGACAGATCCTGAGAGTCTTGTTGTTTTTGGACATAAAAAACCTCCTTTCATAACGGCAGCTATGCCGCATGAAGGAGAGCTATATGGCCTCTGCCTGATCTTTGGGCCAGCGTTTTGTATGGCGCAGCAGCCCACGGATCCGGGGTCCTTCCTTTATGCGGCAGCGGGATGCGGGATCCATACTGCGGAGGATGAGCTGCCGTCTGCCTTTTAAGAGGCCTTCTGCAGAAAACTCCTTCGTCCGAAAAGCAACTCCCCGTCTTTTCGGCACTTCTACACATGTATCCCTACTCTGCCAAATAGATGAATTGAATACTTCAATATCTGTAAAAGACATTATATAGCGGCAGTCAGCTAAAGGCAATAAAAACATAGTTCCGACAGTTTCTTTATTCTGATATAGGGTTGATATAGCTCAGAGCTCAAAGAAAGGCACATCGGATGTTCATTTTAATCTAAAAATATAATTTTTTGAACAAAAACTATGGAAAGCCTGCCGTGACTGTGCTATACTCGGGCCATGGACAGGAGAGTATTTATTTTAAGACGCATATATGAAAATGAAAACAGCAGCTCTGCATCAAGGCTTACCCAAAGAGAGCTTTCAAGCTCTGCCGGAGTTTCCCTGGGAAAGGCCAACAGGCTGCTTTCCGAGTGCAGGAAGGACGGGCTCATAGCTACGGATGAGAGCAGGGGCTATGTCATTACAGAGGCCGGGCTTTCCTTTCTTGAGCCCTATCGTGTTGAAAAGGCTGTTATACTGGCAGCGGGCTTTGGCTCACGCTTCGTTCCTCTTACCTATGAGACTCCAAAGGGCCTGCTTCCGGTTTTCGGAGAGCCCATGATAGAGAGACAGATCAGGCAGCTCCATGAGGCGGGCATAAGGGACATCAGCATCATGGTGGGCTATCTCAAGGAAAAATTTGAATATCTGACGGATAAATACGGGGTCAGGCTCATATATAATCCGGAATTTGCATCAAGGAACACCATTTCCACGGTGTATTATGCCGCCGAGGAGTTCCTTTCCCACAATACTTATATACTGAATTCTGACAACTGGCTCAGCGAAAACATATATCACCTGTATGAGGCAGATGCCTGGTACTGTGCTCAGCATGCCGAAGGTCCCTGCTCGGAATGGGTGCTGGAGACCGACGGCAGCGGACGCATCACTGATACCTATCCCGGAGGGGTGGACTGTGACTATATGTACGGGCCTGCCTATTTTTCCAGGGACTTTTCCAGGGACTTCATACCTGTACTCAGGCTTTATCACGAGCTGCCTGGCACGGAGCAGTATTACTGGGAGCATGTGCTCATGGAGATGCTGAACGGCAGAGCGGAAAAGAGAGCCAGGGCTTATTTTGGTGCTATAAAGGGACTGGAGCGCTGGAAGGACATACGTATGTATATAAACCTGCTTCCAAAGGGCACGGTGCAGGAATTTGAAAACCTGGAGGAGCTCAGGGCCTTTGACCCCAGGTATGAAAATGATTCTGGCTCCGAGGCCATGCAGCTTGTGAGCAGGGTATTTTCCGTACCTGAATCCGACATAGTCAGGATCAAACGGCTCAAGGCCGGTATGACCAACAATTCCTGGCTGTTTTCTGTCCATGGCGAGGATTATATCTGCCGCATCCCCGGAGAGGGCACTGAAAAGTTGATCGACCGCAGAGCGGAAAAGGCAGTATATGATGCCATAGCAGGGCTGGATATTTCAGAGGAGCTTGTTTTCCTGGATGAGGCTACTGGCTATAAGATCTCCCGCTTTTACAAGGGCTCAAGGAATGCAGATGCCAAAAATGAGACTGATCTCAGATACTGTATGAAGAAGCTTCGCATGCTCCATGAATCCGGGGCCAGGGTCTCCCATGAATTCGACATAGAAGAGCGTATAGCATATTATGAGGGACTGTGTGTCGAAAGCAGTGGACAGAGCTCAGAGGAGATCACGGAGGACAAGCTTGAAAGGGCCATCCCCTTTTCTGATTACAGTTTCATCCGCAGGCAAAAGGATGAGCTCTGCGCATATATAAAGGGGCTTGGACGAGAAAAGAGGCTTTCACATATCGATTCCGTACAGGATAATTTTCTGTTCCTTCCGGGGGCGGACAGCTCAGACACTGAGAGGGATATTGACAGGATAAAGCTCATAGATTGGGAATATGCAGGAATGTGTGATCCCCTGATAGACATAGGGATGTGTGCCATTTACTCATACATGGATGAGGAAAAGGCAAAAAGGCTCATGGGCTACTATTTTGAAAGGGAGCCCTCAGCCCTGGAACGCAGCCTGGTCTATGCTTACATGGCACTAGGCGGCCTTTTATGGGCCCTTTGGGGAGTCTACAAGGAAAATCTTGGAGTGCCCTTTACTGACTATACCCTCAGGATGTACAGATATTTCAAGGATTATTTCAAAAAGGTGGACATGAGCATAAAGGACTGAAGCTCGTTTCCGGACTGCAATTTGCAGTCTGAGGTACCGTTGTAATGAAATATTCATAAAAGCTAACAAAAAAAGATATACATAAGTCTTTCGTTTGTATTATAATGTATAAACGAATGATAAGAGTTATACGCTCATTATATGAGTTTTTGGATATTATGTGATTTCGGGGGCATTTTAAGATTATGAAGAAAAGGTCATATTTGCTTGCAGCGGCGCTTTCAATTTCCATGCTTGCAGCCCTTCCTGCCTTTGCCGGATGGCAGCAGGATACAAACGGATATTATTATCTTGACGGAACCAATCGAGTATATTCAAACTGGCTTCGCATGGCGAATTCCGGAGGCGGATATACATATTATTATATCGGACAGAATGGCTACATGGTCACGGGATGGCAGAAGATAAACAATGTATGGTATTACTTCTTCCCCTCAAATGGTACCATGGCCACAGGCTGGCAGCAGATAGATGGACTTTGGTATTATCTGGATCCCACCAGCGGACAGATGAAGACAGGCTGGCACAATCAGCAGAACAACGGAACGACGGATTATTATTATCTGAAGGATTCCGGAGCCATGGCCATAGGCTGGCGCCAGATAGACGGCAGCTGGTATTATTTCATGGATGATGGTGTCTGTGTCATCAATCTTTGGGTCCAGGTAGATGGAAAATGGTACTATTGCGGCAGTGACGGAAAGATGAAGACAGGCTGGCATGATCAGAATGGCAGCTGGTATTATCTGGACAGCACAGGAGCCATGCAGACAGGCTGGCTTCGTGACAACACTCAGAATATACTTTATTACTGTGATCCCAATACCGGCATCATGGCCACTGAGTGGAAGCAGATAAACGGCAGCTGGTACTACTTCAACAGCAGCGGAGCCATGCAGACCGGATGGATCAAGAACAACTCCACCGGAGCATATTACTATCTCCAGTCAAATGGTGTGATGGCTGCAAATACCACACTGAACATAAACGGAGTCAATTATGCCTTCGATCAGAACGGAGTATATACAGGTACGGTCAGCCAGAGTGGAATGAGCAGTACCACGGCTCCTTCGGGCAATGTATCCGGTACTACGAACACCAGCCCCACAGGCAGTCAGACAAGCAGCCCCAGCGGGCCCAACATGTCACCTACCTATACCTCAGGCACTACCTCCGCACCCAGCTCAAATTATGGGCCAGGCTATGTAAACAGCGGGACTACGGTGTCCAGCGGATCCCATGCTACAACGGCAACTGCGCCGTACATAAATTCCACAGGATCCTCAGGCATAGTAAGCGGCTCCAATCTGAGCAATGCCTATGACAGCTATGGCAATCTGATACCTGGATTGACCAGCGGGCCGCCGGCCTGATATAAACCATCAAGATAGACCATCGCCGAACCGCCTTTGCGATTCGGCGATTTTATGTTTAACTCAGATCCATCGAAAGCAGTACAACTCAGATAGCTTCTGAAAAAGGATGCGGATATGTATGATTTTGTGATCGGAGGTGCAGCCTCCGGCAAGACAAGCTATATATATGACAGGATAGTCAGGGAAAGCCTGCTCCATCCAGACAGAGAGTATTTTTTGTTCGTGCCGGAACAGTATACGCTGATGGCCCAGCAGGAGCTGTGCAGGAGGAGTGAGAGAGGCGGCATGCTCAATGTGGACGTGCTTTCCTTCAGATTGCTCACCTATAGGGTGTTTTCAGAGCTGGGCATAAAAAAGCCGGATGTGCTGGACGACATGACCAAATCCCTGCTCCTCAGAAAGGCCATGGGCATGAAAAAAAATGAGCTGAAGCTTTATTCAAAAAAGGTCAGCTCAAGGGGCTTCATTTCAGAGCTCAGACAGGCGATAGCTGAGTTTTGCCAATATGACATAGATGTGGAAAAGCTGAGAGAGCTTTCCGAATCCACGGCCTCAAGGAGACTTTCGGCAAAGCTTTCGGACATAGGCCTGATATATGAGACCTTCAATTCTCTGCTTGGCGAGGGTGCAGTCATACCTGAGGAGCTTCCAAGGCTTTTATTGCGTTATCTGCCTGCCTCATCCTATCTTTCCGGGGGAGAGGTGTATTTTGACGGCTTCACCGGATTTACTCCCATACAGCTGAAGATCATAGCTCATATACTGAGCCGTGCTGACAATGTAAGCTTTGCGGTGACCATACCTTGGGAGGAGCTGAGGCTTGGGGCCTCTGCCGCTTCCTCCTGCCGGCATGATACAGACATCTTCTGGATGAGCAGGGATATGATCTCCAGCATAGGAGAGCTTGCGGACAGAGAAGGCATACTCCATGGAAGAGATACGATAATGGAGGGCTGTAAACTGGAGCCCAGGCTCTGCGTCAGGACAGCAAAGGATCCCTACAAGGAGGTCCATGAACTGGCCAGGGCAGTAAAAAGCAGCCTGATGAGAAAGAACGGCAGTCTGAGGTATTCGGAGCTGGCGGTAGCGGTATCAGATATGGAGACATATCGTGAGCTTATAAAAAATGAATTCGATCGTGCCGGCATACCCTGTTTCTTGGATGAAAACACAGGCGCTGAACAGAGTGCTGCTGCCATGCTCCTCAGGGCTGCTCTGAAGGTCATAGCAAAGGGCTATCGCTATGAGGACCTGAGCCGTTATATAAAAAATCCGATACTGCGTATATATTCCGGGGAGCTTGAGCCATATTCGGACATATTTGACAATTATATAAGGGCCAGGGGACTGAGGGGACGCAGTGCCTGTGAGGCGGAGCTTAAAAATACCTACAGAGGAGCGGAACAGCTGAACATCCCGGCCCTTGAGACATACAGAAAAAGGCTCCTTTTGCCTCTTTTCAGGCTCCATGACCGCATCAGAGAGGAGGGAGACATAAAAGGCTATGTAGAGGCTTTAAGGCTTTACACTGAAGAGATAGGCCTTTCGGAGTGTGACGACCAGCTCTGCTCGGAGATGGAGGAACTGGGCTTTATAAACGAGGCGGCAAATGAAAGGTCTCTGAGGGAGCTCTGCTTTACGCTTCTTGACAGGATGTCTGAGCTTCTGGGAGCCGAGACTGCCAAGCTCAGGGATTTTTCGGAGCTGTTTGATGCTGGCGTGGCCGCCCTGAAAACAGGCTCCATACCTCAGAGCATGGATACGGTGGTGGTAGGTGATCTGAGAAGGAGCCGCTTTGGGACCGTAAAGGAGCTTTATATACTTGGGGCCAATGACGGATACATTCCAAGGAGCGGAGATGTACCTGGCATATTTACCAGGAGAGAGAGGGACGAGCTTCAGGCCCTTGGCATTGAGCTTGCGCCTCAGTCAGTCAGGCTCATCTCTTCGGAGAATTTTTATTTATATCTACTGCTGCATAAGCCGCAGAAGAGGCTTTGCATATCCTGGCCTGAAGAGGACAGGAAGGGCGGCAGCCTGAGACCTGCCCAGTTCATATCAGCTCTTGAAATGGAGGTATCAGAACCGGATGCGGCTGTGGAAGGCTTTTTCGTATCTCCTGAGGATGCTCTTTTGAGCCTTTCCGAGAAGCTTTCCGAAGGAAGGACCATAGACGACAGTACACTTGATCTTTACTCTATTTTGTGTCGGAGAAGGGATACCAGGGATCGTTGTCAAAGGCTTATAAAAGGGATGGGCTTTAAACATACCGAGGACATCATATCTCCGGAAACGGCGGCAGGCCTTTACGGAGACAGGCTTTATGGTACTGTGACCAGGATAGAGGATTATGAGCGCTGTGCCTATGCTCATTTTATCAGACATGGGCTTAGGCTCAGGGAAAGACAAAAGTATGATGTGGAGGCTTCGGACATAGGGAATCTGTATCATGCCGCCCTGGAGCTTGTGTTCAGGCGTCTTGATGAACGAGGACTGGACCTTTCTGAAGTGTCTGGATCAGAGCTTTGTGCCATTGGAGACGAGGCTGTCAGAGAGGTCATAGAAGGCTATAATGACAGCATAATTCAATCAAGTAAAAGGAACATGTTTCTTGGGGACAGGGTCTCGAAGGTCACTGCCCGCAGTCTGTGGGCCCTCAGCCTACAGGCCAAAAAAGGCGCTTTCCGCACCTTTGGCTGCGAGATTCCTTTTTATATAAAAGAGGACGGAATAGAGCTTCATGGAAGGATAGACAGAGTGGATACCTGCCGGTGCAGCTCAGGTACCTATGTAAGGGTCATAGACTACAAGACGGGAAAGGCCAGGTTCGACCTTTCGCTCATATACCACGGGCTTCAGCTTCAGCTTATAACTTATATGGACGCCGCCCTTCATGAGGTGGGAAGAAGATATGCTGAGGCTCCAAGGCCTGCTGGACTTTATTATTACAATATAGATGACCCCCTGGTGCCCTATTCCGACGTTGGCTGCGGCAGCGACATGAAGGAAAAAACAGAAAAAGCCATACTCTCAGATCTCAGGATGAGCGGACTTTCAAACTGTGAGGAGGGCGTGCTTAAATACCTGGACGGTGAGCTTTCGGATACTGCCACTGTTACCTCTGATGTGATACCGGTAAGGCTCAGATCAGGCCAGGTGGTGTCAGGCATGGCTACGGCCTGCGGTACGGAGGGCTTTAAACAGCTCATGGACCATACGATGGAAAGGATACGCAGGGACACAAAGGAAATAATGAAGGGCCGCGTGGATATCCGTCCCTACAGATACGGAGGGCGTACGGGCTGCGATCATTGCCCGTATCATGGAATATGCGGATTTGACACAAGGCTTCCGGGCTTCAGTTATAAAAATCTTTCTGCCGTTTCTGAGGACAGACTCAGGAAGGAGCTGTTTTCATCAACGGATTCAGGCAGTAAAGATCGTATGACAGAGGAAAAACAGTGAGCATGGGAGAATTGGTATGCGCTGGACAGAGGAACAACAGAAAGTCATAGACGAAAGAGGCAGCAACATACTGGTCTCCGCCGCCGCAGGCAGTGGAAAAACTGCCGTGCTCTGTGAAAGGATACTGAGCCGCCTTGTGGATGAAAATGCTCCAATGAGCCTTGACAGACTGCTGGTCATGACATTTACAAATGCAGCGGCTGAGGAGATGAAGGAGAGGATATCCTCGGGCTTAAAGGCAAAGCTTCAGGAAAAGAAAAGACAGCTTGCCGAGGCTTCATACGGCGAGGAGAGATCAGGAGTTGAGGCTGTGCTTGAAAGGCTCAGGCACCAGGAGCTTTTACTCAGGGATGCGGACATCTCGACCATAGACAGCCTGTGCAGCAGGCTCATAAGGGATTATTATCAGGAGATAGACATAGATCCTGGATTCAGAACAGCTGAGGAGGGAGAGCTCAAGTTGATAAGGGAGGACGTGCTCAGGGACCTCCTGGAGGAAAAATATGCTGAGGCAGACGAGAGCTTCATGAGCTTTGCCGAGGCTCTGAGCAGCCGGCGCAGCGATGAAAAGCTCTCAAAGGTCATCGAGGACACCTATGACTTCATCCAGTCCGATCCCTGGCCCAGGCATTTCCTTGCCCGTATGCTCAGGGAGACTGAAAGTGAGAAAAAAGGCGATTATGAAGCTCTGCCCTGGTTCAGCTATTTTATGGATCGCAGCTCAAGGGATTGCAGGGAATACAGCCTCATGATGGAGGACTGCATGGATGTTTGCCGGGAAGAGGACGGTCCTGCGGCATATCTTCCGGCAGCAGAGGAGCTGCATTCGTTTTTCCAAAGGCTTGGACAGACTAAGGACTACAAAGAGCTAAGGGATCTGTTAAATGGATTTACGCCTCAAAGGCTCAAGGCAGTCAGGGAAAAGGATGCGGATCCCGTCAAAAAGGATGGTGTCAAGCGCTGCATAGAAATGGCCAGGAAATATATAAAGGGCCTGGCAGCTTCAGTTCCTCTTTCCACTGAGCTCCTGCAGATCACGACTGCAGGAAGCGCCTCCTATATAAGCTCCCTCATTCAGCTTACGGAAAGCTTCATGGACAGATTTTCTGCGGCAAAGAAGGAAAGGAATATCGTGGACTTTGACGATATGGAGCATCTGTGTCTCAGCCTTCTTTATGATGAGGATGGAGAAAAGCTCATGCCTTCAGCCATTGCAGATGAATTGAGCCGCCAGTACGAT
Source organism: uncultured Lachnospiraceae bacterium (assembly GCA_944377385.1). Lineage (GTDB taxonomy): Bacteria > Bacillota > Clostridia > Lachnospirales > Lachnospiraceae > Avilachnospira. The sequence goes on from CALWET010000016.1 coordinate 52,059, forward strand.
GAGATACTCGTAGACGAATATCAGGATTCCAATCTGGTGCAGGAGGCTATCATATATGCGCTTTCTGGAGAACGCTTTGGACATCCGGATGTATTTATGGTGGGTGATGTAAAGCAGAGCATATACAGATTCAGGCTGGCCAGGCCTGAGCTGTTCATGTCAAAATACCGTAGTTATGGAGAGCCAGGCAGGGAAGCCGCAGAGTCAGGCGGGGAAACCATAGAGTCAGGTGGGAAAACCGTAGTTTCAGGCAGGATAGCAGGGGAGTCAAAGGGTGTCAGGATAGACCTCAACAAAAACTTCCGAAGCAGAAAGGCAGTGCTTGATGCAGTAAATTCCGTCTTTTCAGTGGTAATGCAAAGGGAGCTTGGCGGAATAGAATATGACGAGGCGGCAAGACTGTATCCGGGAGCTGAATATAAGGACGAGGGAGATGAGGCGTACAGAGCGGAGCTTTCCATCCTTGATCTTCCCGAGGAGGGCTCTGAGGAGGCTTCGGAAGGCACTGACGAGCTGGAGGCCAGGCTGATAGCTGAAAGGATAAAGGAGCTTATGGGAGAGGGCACGGCTACGGGATTGAAGCTTACATCCCCGGAGGGAAGCAGAAGGCTGTCATACAGAGATATAGTCATCCTGCTGAGGGCTCCAGGCTCCAGAGCCCAGACCTATGTGGATGTGCTTTCTTCTCAGGGCATACCTGCCTATACTGAGGCTACAAAAGGGTATTTTTCTTCGGTAGAGGTGGAGACCGTATTGTCCTTTTTGAGCATCATAGATAATCCAAGGCAGGACATAGCTCTTGCTGCAGTGATGCGCAGCGTTATAGGTGGTTTTTCGGATGAGGACCTTGCGAGGCTTAGATCAGAGGACATCAGTCAGGAGAGATCAGTTTATACAGAGGCCATGGAGGATACGGACCAGGATGATGTATATGAGGCCAGAGCCAGGGATATACAGGACACAGGACTTTACGGGCTTTATGATTCGCTGCTTTCGACATCAGGAGCAGAGACTGACCTTGGAAGGAAATGCTCTGACTTCATAAAACTGTTGAACAGCTTCCGCAGGCTTTCTGAGATCCTGTCCGTAAGCAGGCTCATAGACAGGATATATAATTCTACAGGCTATTATGATCATGTGCGGCTGCTTCCCATGGGACATCTCAGGATCAAAAACCTGGACATGCTGCTTCAGAGGGCAGAGACCTATGCAGCTGCCGGTGAAAGCAGCCTCTTTGACTTTGTCAGATATATAGAGCTCATCAGATCATATGATACTGACTATGGTGAAGCGGGAGAATCCGAGGCGGCGGATCTGGTCAGGATCATGTCGATACATAAATCGAAGGGCCTGGAATATCCGGTGGTCATACTTGCAAATGCTCAAAAGCAGTTCAACAGAGAGGATACCAGGGCTGATATACTGATGGACAGTGAGCTTGGCATGGGAGCAGATCACATTGATACTGAGCAGAGGATCAGATATCCGGGGCTGAAAAAGACGGCTATAAAGCTCAGGACCACGGAGGAGAGCCTGGCAGAGGAGCTCAGGATCTTGTATGTTGCCATGACCAGGGCCAGGGAAAAGCTGATCGTCACAGGGGCCGTCAAAAATGCTGGCTCCCGTATCGAAAAATATGGCTCCATGAGCATCCTCAGAAAAGAAGGGGCAAAGGCATATGTACCTGAGCTTATGGCTGCATCCTCGATGCTGGATGTCCTGCTTATGAGCGGAGCCTGTCAAGGTGGCAGCATAAAGCTTAGGATCAGCAGCATACCTGAGCTTTCGGACAGGGAGCTTATGAGGGAGCTTGACAGGAGAGAGGATATAGACAGGCTTTTGGAGGCTGATATAAGAGAGATAAGGGACCCGGGATATACTCAGGCCGTTATTTCCGGACTTGAATTTGTTTATCCTTATGAAAGGGAGACCAGGCTCAGGCCAAAGCTCTCGGTATCCGAGCTGAGGAATGGCGAGGCAGAAGACTACGCAGGCAGGGCGGGGCTAGATGATGAGATCGTGGAGGAAGACCTTTTTGTGAGCAGGCTTGATGCCCTTGAAGCCGGAAGCTCCGTAAAGGGCAGGGACGAGGGAAGCTCCTATGGTACCTTGCTGCATAGATTTTTTGAGCTTTTGGATCTTGCGGGATTTTATGGACTGGCCGTATCAGATATACGGGAGAGCGTCGAAAAAGAAAAAAGTGCCGGAAAAGACAAAAAGGATAAGCAGGCCTGCATGGCTGAATTCATAGATAAAGAAAGGGAGCGTATGGCTGCATCTGGGCTTTTATCCTCTGAAGAACTTCAAAGGCTTGATGCCAGGGATATAAGCTCCTTCCTCGGAAGCGGGCTTGCAGCAGAGATGGCCGAGGCTGCTGCGCATGGAAGGCTTAAAAGAGAGCAGCGCTTTATGGCACTTTTCCCTGCTGATGTACTGGATCCTTTGCAGGGCTCCTCAGCTCCTCAGATACTTCAGGGGATAGTGGACGCATTTTATGAAAGGCCGGATGGCAGCATCGTGATAGTAGATTATAAAACAGATCATCTATATGACGAAGCCGCCTTCAGAAAAAGGTATGGCAGACAGCTGGAGCTATACAGGATGTCTCTGGAAAAATTGCTTGGGAAAGAGGGCATAAGCGCTGTGATATTCAGCACTGCCATGAAAAAAGCGATCTCTTGTACAAATTAAGAAACAATATATTTTTGCAGTTGATAAAAATGGCGGCTTGTGATATTATTAACATAAATGTTAAATAATTAACACATACATATTTTTTTCCTTTTTTTATCTGATCAGGAGGTATGATACGATGAGCAGATTTACTTTACCCAGAGACGTTTATCATGGAGCAGGCTGCCTTGCTGAGCTGAAGAATCTTCCCGGCAAGAAGGCAATAGTAGTTACTGGAGGACATTCCATGAAGGCTACTGGTTTCCTTGACAAGACCATCAATTATCTCAAGGAAGCAGGCATGGAGGTTCAGACCTTTGAGGGAGTTGAGCCCGATCCTTCAGTTGAGACAGTTATGAAGGGTGCCAAGGCCATGCAGGAGTTCCAGCCTGACTGGATCGTTGCCATCGGCGGTGGTTCACCCATAGACGCAGCAAAGGCCATGTGGGTATTCTATGAGTATCCCGATGCAAAGTTTGAGGATCTGATCACACCCTTCAGCTTCCCCACACTTCGTACAAAGGCTAAGTTCTGTGCCATCCCTTCAACTTCCGGTACAGCTACAGAGGTAACAGCATTTGCAGTTATCACTGACTACGCTAAGGGAATCAAGTATCCTCTGGCTGACTTCAACATCACTCCTGATGTAGCCATAGTTGATGCCGAGATAGCTGAGACCATGCCTCAGGAGCTCTGCGCAAATACAGGTATGGATGCCTTCACACATGCTACAGAGGCATTTGTTTCCACACTTAATTGCGAGTACACAGATCCTCTGGCTATCCGTGCCCTTCAGATCATCAACGAGTACCTTGTAAAGTCCTATCATGGTGATAAGGAAGCCCGTGAGAAGATGCACGATGCTCAGTGCCTTGCCGGTATGGCATTCTCAAATGCTCTGCTTGGTATAGTTCATTCAATGGCTCACAAGACCGGGCAGCCTACAGCGGCGGACATATCGTTCACGGAGCAGCAAACGCAATGTACCTTCCCAAGGTAATAGCCTACAATGCAAAGGACGAGACAGCCTGCAAGAGGTATGCTATCATAGCTCGTTATCTTGGACTCAAGGGCAATACCGATGAGGAGCTCAAGGATGCCCTGATCGCAAGAGTAAGAGAGCTTGACAAGGAGCTCAACATAGCTCTTTGCATCAAGGATTACAAGGGCGGCATCATAGACGAGAAGGAATTCCTCGACAAGCTTCCCGAGGTAGCAAAGAATGCAGTAGGAGATGCCTGCACAGGCTCCAATCCTCGTGCCATCACACCTGAGGTCATGGAGAAGCTTCTCAAGGCCTGCTACTATGACGAGGAAGTGGATTTCTAAATCCAGAATGATCGTAAGATCTAAAAAAGATACATTTGACTCTGACATAAGGAGGGACCGGCAGCGAATAAGCTGTCGGTCTCTTCTTACATTACAAATTCATTACGCAAGCTGTCCCAAAATCGTAATAATTACTTGCCTGGATAAGCTCGGCAAAGCTTGACACAGGGCTGATGGAATCAGTAAAATATAAACCATATTTATAATTTTAAGGGGCAGTTAAGATGAGTGTGGGGGCATTTGGTAGATCGTTCTGTCATAGGGCTGCGGCGTTTGCTGCGGCTTTATTTTTATGCGTTATAATGTTTTTCGCCACCGGGATCACAGCATTTTCGGCTGAGGGAAGCTGGCAGCAGGATACAAAGGGCTGGTGGTATCTGCTTGATGATGGAGGCTACAGTGCTGCAGGCTGGGAATACATAGATGGTGATATGTATTATTTTGATCGCGAGGGCTATCTGGTCACAAACTGTCTTGTGGCGGACAGCGGTTATATTTATATCGTTGACTCGGATGGCCGCATGCTGAAGGATACAAGTCTCCATATGAATGGGACCGAGTATGTCATAGACAGCCAGGGACATGCGGTAACGGCTGCCATATACTATGCCTCGGTTGGCATGGGCGGATCCTCAGATGGGACAACTTTACAGGGCAGTGGAAATACATCAGCAGGCACGGGCTCACCGGGCTGGAGGAGTGATGACACAGGCTCCTGGTTCGTAAAGGCTGACGGCAGCTATCCCGTGGATGCATGGGAAAATATAGGCGGCACCTGGTATCATTTTGACAGCTTGGGTTATATGGAAAAGGACAGGCTTGTGTCCTTTCCCGATGGCACCTACAGGTATCTTGGAAATGATGGAACGCCGGTAAAGGATACGGAGCTTAGCCTGGATGGAGTGGATTATACAGTGGATTCCGAGGGCGTGGCAGTTCCAAAGGCACCGCCAAAGACAGAAAATGAACTGGCTGCCGAGGCCTATGCCGCAAATATAGTTTCCCAGATCACGAATGCTTCCATGACGAAGCAGCAGAAGGCAGCTGCCATATATAACTGGCTCAGGTCCAATATCAGATATACGAGCAGCGGGCCTCAGAGTGATGAGGCATATTCTGCTCTTTACGGTTTCAGGCGCCGCAGCGGCTGCTGCTATGAGTACTATGCAATGGCTCATTTCATGCTTGAAGCAGCGGGCATGCCAAATATCCCGGTGATCAGGGCCAGTGACAGAGGACATTACTGGAATCTGGTGGATATAGACGGCACCTGGTATCATTTTGATGCCACGCCAAGGCGACTTGGCGGTAACTGGTGCCTGGTAACTACAGATTATCTCAGGCGCAACTCCTGGGGCTCACATAATTTTGATGTATCGGCATATCCTGCCACTCCATGATATATTTAAGGAGGAGCCATGATCAAAAGCCATCGAAAAAATGTCATCCTGCTTTTTATGGTCATTTCCCTGAGCCTTGGCTGGGGGATCATTGCCAATGCCCATGGACACCAGGGCCATCATGGCCTTACGGCGGACAGGGCCTTCGATGTCAACGGGAATGCCAGGGAGGGATTTGGCCCGGGGATACGGAGAGGAGAATGGGAAGAGACAGAGCAGGGGCGCTGCTTCAGATATCACGACGGGAGCTATGCCATAGATCAGTGGGAGATGATAGACGGAAACTGGTACTGCTTCGATGAAAATGGGTATTGCAGGTCTGAATGTATTGCGGAAAAGGATGGAGACCTGTATTGGCTGGATAACAGAGGGCACATGCTTTTTTCCAGGGAGCTTTGCGTGGATGGGACAGCCTATATCGCAGGCTCTGACGGCAGGCTTGTCAAGGCCTCCGAGGTGTCTGAATATGACAGCTTTGCCTCAGAGCAGGCCAGGTTTATTGTTTCAGAGCTCATTAACGAGGACATGGATGAAGCCGAAAAGATCGAAACCATATTTGACTATGTCAGATCAAATATGGAATATACGGTCTCAGGTCCCCTTAAAGACTGTGCCTATGGCGCTGCCTACGGCTTGAGGCGCAGAAGCGGAAACTGCTTTGAGTATGCGGCAGTATCTCATTATCTTTTGATGGCGGCAGGCTTTGATGACATCATAGTTTCCAGGGAGAGCGACAACAACCATTTCTGGAATCTGGTCAGGATAAATGAGGGATGGAAGCATTTCGATACTACTCCCTGGGAACAGGTGGAGCGTATATGCATGGCTGATACGGAGCTTTTGGAGGAAAAATACTGGGACACCCATAATTTTGACAAGTCAGCCTATCCGCTTGCATGAGCCCAAAGAGCCATACGATTTAATAAAGAGCTAAATGATTTAATAAAGAGTTATAGGATCTATTAAAGAACTATAAGATTTAATAAGGAAGGGCAAAGAAAATACAGATGGATTCGGAGATCCATAGAGAAAAAAAGAATATCCCAAGGCTGCTCAGGCTCGTACTCAAGCTTGTACTGCTCTTTCTTCTGCTTTTCCTGCTTCAGCGGCTGTTGATGCCCAAATATACCGGATCGGTAATAGAGGGGAATTTTACGGAAGAGTATTATCTGGATACAACACCGCATGATCTCATCGTCATAGGAAACTGCGAATCCTATGAAAACATCTCTCCCATGGTGCTCTGGAGGGATTTTGGCATAACCTCATACATCAGAGGCAATGCAAACCAGCTTATCCCCCAATCCTATTATATACTCAGGGAGACTCTGAGACATGAGCTGCCAAAGGTGGTGCTGCTGAATATCCAGGCCATGACAGTGCCAGAGCAGACCACAGAGGAATATAACAGGATGGTCTTTGACGGTATGAGATGGTCCGTGGACAAGCTTGAAGGCATAAGGGCTTCGATGATGGAGGATGAAAGCCTGGTGGAATACTTTTTCCCACTGCTCAGATACAAAGACAGGATACTGGAGCTTTCGGGAGATGATATAAAATATGCTTTTTCGCAGAAGCCTGTACAAAGCTACAACGGATATTATCTGAGAGCCGATATCAGGCCCTATGATGAGGCTGCCTTTCCCCATGAGAGACGCAGGGAGGATTACAGCTTTTCCGAGAAAAATATGGATTATCTGAACAGGATAGCTGACCTGTGTGATGAACAAGGGATAGAGCTTGTGCTGATGAAGGCACCCTCGGCCTATCCGGTATGGGTAGAGCCCTATGAGCAGCAGATAGAGAGCTTTGCAGAGGAAAGAGGGCTGTTATATCTGAACACTTTGGAGCATGACGAGATAGGCATAGACCTGAGCAGGGATACCTATGACGGCGGACTGCATCTTAATGTATATGGAGCTGAAAAGGTATCATCGTGGCTCGGAGATATATTGACAGAGGAGCTGGGCCTTTCGGATCACAGAGGGGACCAGGGGCTTTCTGAGCTCTATGAAAGCAGGCTTCAGGCCTATGAAGCTGAAAAGAAGGCTCAGAAGGAGGAATTCGAGGCCATAGGCTATATAAGCAAATACAGAAATGAAGGGTAGAAAACCCGGGATTTTTCTGTTATAACATAGGCATAAACAGGATATAAGGCTCCGTCATATCAAGGGGGCCATGCAAAATGGAGGGATAGTAAGATGAAAGTATTAAAAAAGGCAGCAGCCCTTATGCTGATCGGTGTCATGTCCATGACAACGGTAGTTACCGTAGCAGCGGCTCAGACGGAGGAAAAGAAGGCTTACAGCTTTACCTATGAGGAAGAGACAGTTGTGCCTGGAGAGGCAGCAGCTTCAGCACTCAAGAAGCTTGGCAAGGCAAAGTCCGAGCAGCCTCTTACCAACTGCGCAGATGACAGCGGCCATGATATCTGCTATATATATGATGGCTTTGAGCTGATCACCACAAAGAAGGACGGCAAGGAGATCGTAAGTGAGATAACCATCACAAAGGCTGATATCCCCACAGAAGAGGGCCTTGAGATAGGTGACCTGCCGGCTACGGTCAAAAAGCTCTACAGCGGAATAAAGGGAGAGATGGGGCTTTATACCATAGAGCTTGGAGATACAAGGCTGGTCATCGACTGTGATTTTGACGACAGCAAGGTCATAGCCATCACCTATGAGTATGCGGCCAAGTAATGGAATATATATCATATAGCTTTATATTATTTGTGGCGGCAGGGCTTGTAACATATGCCCTGCTTCCTAAATACCTGGGAAAATACATACTGCTGTTTGCAAGCCTTCTTTTTGTATGGCTTGCGGGCGGCTTTTTTTCCTTTGGATTCCTTTTGACGGGTATCGCCATAAGCTTTTTTGGAGCCAGGGCTATAAGCAGATCCGGCAGCAGTATTGCCAGGACAGCAGTTTTTCTCTGTGTCCTCTTGCTTTTGCTGGCACCTCTTTTTTATTTTAAATATCAGAATTTTGTTGAATATACCGTTCAGCTCATATATCAGATCAGGGGACTTGAGTATGAGCCGGATCTTATAGAAAGACAGGCTCCCTTGGGCATATCCTTTTATACCCTTATGCTCATTTCCTATACGGCAGACATATATATGAAAAGATACGCTCCGGAGCCCAGCTTTACAGGCTATGCCCTTTATGGCTCCTGTTTCGGGCATATAGTGCAGGGTCCCATCGATGCCTATGATGAAGTGGGGCGAGACATGCAAAAGCCAGGAGGCATAAGCTACAGCGATGTGCTGGATGGGAGCCTTCAGCTTTTTGCAGGACTTGTCAAAAAGCTCATCATATCCGAGAGGCTGGCCCTTTTCGTGAATACGGTATTTTCTGATCAGGCTTCCTTTCCGTTTTATATACTCATACTTTCTGCGGCAGCCTTTTCGCTGCAGCTTTATACGGATTTTTCCGGATGCATGGACATGGTGACCGGCATCATGCGTATGTTTGGGATCAGGCTTTCCAGGAATTTCAGGCAGCCCTTCTTCTCGCAAAGCATCGCAGAATTCTGGAGGCGCTGGCATATCACCCTTGGTGCATTTTTCAGGAAGTATATCTATATCCCTCTCGGAGGGAACAGAAAGGGTTGGACCAGGAAGCAGCTTAACATGGCAGTAGTATTTTTCCTGAGCGGGCTTTGGCACGGAGGGAACTGGACCTTTGTCATAGGCACGGGACTGCTCCACTGTTTTTACATGCTGCTGGGGGATATATTGAGGCCTGTAAGACGCAGCCTGCTTTCATTGCTTCACGTATCTGAGGACTGTACTGCATTGAGGATCATCAGGAGCCTGTGGGTATTCCTGCTTGTGACAATAGGCTTTGTGCTTTTCCGTTCGGACAGCCTGGCCCAGGCCATGGCATATCTCAAGGGTATAGTTTCCTTCCAGAGTGGAGCCTATGAGGGACTTGAGCTTTATATGTTCGGGCTGGCTCCATCTGATGTGGCGATCATCCTCATAGGGCTATGTTTTATCTTCCTTCTTTCCCTGGGTCAGGAAAAGAAAGAGGTGACGGAGACGAAAAAAGGAGATCATCAGGTTGCCCTGGAGCAGGGGAGCCTTTACAGGCTGATGGAATCGCGAAAGGAAGATCTCGTGCTGCTCCTTATGCTGCTTGTGATCCTTTTTGGATGCTATGGAAGGGGCTATGATTCCTCGGCATTCATATATGCAAACTTTTAGACTGTGATGCCCTGCAAGCATATGAGAGAATCCGGCGGAAAATCTTTAAAATAAATATATTTTGGTAATTGTATATACAGCGTATTTTGTGTTAAAATAGTAACAATAGCGGGCTTTGACGCAGAAGAGGTTACGTCGACCGCAAATTCTTTAGGAGGAAGAGTCATTATGTATCAGATACTTGAAGCTGAAATGCTGGCGGACAAGATATACAAAATGGTAGTCGAAGCGCCGTTTGTAGCCAGATCCTGTCAGCCCGGCGAGTTCCTGATCACGAAGCTGGATGATCGTGGAGAGAGGATACCGCTTACCATTTGTGATTTTGACAGGGAAAAGGGAACTGTCACCATCATATTCCAGGTAGTGGGAGCCTCAACCCTCCGCATGGCTGAGCTCAAGGCAGGAGATGCCTTTGAGGATGTGGTTGGCCCCCTTGGCAACCCTTCTGATTTTGTGAAGGAGCCCATTGAAGAGGTAAAAAAGAGGCATTACTGCTTTATCGCAGGTGGTGTAGGAGCAGCTCCCGTATACCCTCAGGTAAAGTGGTTCAAGGAGCATGGCATAGACTGTGATGTCATCCTTGGCACCAGGACCCACAGCACACTGATCATGGAAAAGGAGCTTGAGTCCGTAGCCACTAACCTTTATGTCTGCACCGACGACGGCAGCTACAAGGCCCACGGCAATGTTACCGTAGTGCTCAAGGATCTTATCGAAAATCAGAAAAAGCACTATGACATAGTAGTAGCCATAGGCCCCATGATCATGATGAAGTTCGTATGCCTGGCTACAAAGGAATACAATATCCCTACCATCGTATCCATGAACCCTATCATGGTGGACGGTACCGGCATGTGCGGAGCCTGCAGGCTTCAGGTAGGCACAGAGACCAAGTTTGCCTGCGTCGATGGACCCGAGTTTGACGGACATCTGATAGACTGGTCATTGGCTATGAAGCGTATGAACACATATAAGACCGAGGAAGGCAGAGCCATGCTCAAGGCCCAGGAGGGCGAGACCCACCATGGTGGATGCGGAAACTGCGGAGGTGATAAATAATGGCTGTAGATGTATTGCACAAGGTGCCCGTCAGGGAGCAGGATCCCCAGGTCAGGGCTACTAATTTTGAAGAGGTATGCTACGGATATAATGAGGAAGAGGCCCAGCTTGAGGCTCAGAGATGCATAGACTGTAAAAAGCCCCAGTGTGTCATCGGCTGTCCCGTTAGCATCGATATCCCGGGCTTTATCAGAGAGGTAAAGGCTGGAAACTACGAGGAGGCTGCAAAGGTCATAGGGCTTTCCTCAGCACTTCCCGCCATATGCGGACGTGTATGCCCTCAGGAGACTCAGTGTGAGGGCAAGTGCATAAGGGGCATCAAGGGCGAGCCTGTTTCCATAGGCAAGCTGGAGAGATTTGTAGCAGACTGGTCCCACGAGCATGATATAGTGCCTGCCGTAAAGGGCGAGCCCAACGGCAAGAAGGTAGCAGTAGTCGGAGCCGGACCTGCAGGACTGACCTGTGCCGGAGATCTGGCAAAACTTGGCTATGATGTGACGATATTTGAGGCCCTGCATCAGCCCGGAGGAGTGCTTGTATATGGTATCCCTGAGTTCCGTCTGCCCAAGGAAAAGGTAGTTGCCAAAGAGGTAGAGCTGGTAAAGGATCTGGGAGTAAAGATAAACTGCAATGTCATCATAGGAAAGTCCATAACCATAGATGAGCTCTTCGATGAGGAGCACTTCGATGCTGTATTTGTAGGCTCAGGAGCTGGACTGCCCAAGTTCATGGGCATACCCGGCGAGAATGCAAACGGAGTATTCTCGGCAAATGAGTTCCTGACCAGGAACAACCTGATGAAGGCCTTCAAGGACTATGATACACCCATCATGAGAGCAAAGAAGGTAGTAGTCGTAGGCGGAGGAAACGTTGCTATGGACGCTGCACGTACAGCCCTTCGTCTTGGTGCTGAGACTCATATAGTATATCGTCGTTCCGAGGCAGAGCTTCCTGCCAGAGTCGAGGAGGTACATCATGCAAAGGAGGAGGGAGTCATCTTTGATCTCCTTCAGAATCCCGTAGAGATCCTTACTGATGAAAATGATAACGTAAAGGGCATCAGGATCATCAAGATGGAGCTTGGAGAGCCTGACGCATCAGGCAGGAGAAGGCCTGTTGAGATCCCTGGCTCAGAATATGAGATAGACTGCGACGCAGTCATCATGTCTCTGGGAACCTCTCCCAACCCGCTTATTTCCAGCACCACAAAGGGCCTTGAGGTAAATAAGCACAGATGTATCATCGCTGAAGAGGATACCGGAAAGACCACCAAGGAGGGCGTATATGCCGGAGGCGACGCAGTCACCGGAGCGGCTACAGTCATCCTTGCCATGGAGGCAGGAAAGAAGGGTGCAAAGGGCATCCATGAATACCTTTCAAATAAGTGATCCTTAAAGGATATGTCAGCTTTAGGCTGAGACTGAGGCATACCATGCTGTGGTATGCCTCAAATTTTTTTTACGGATGTGAAAAACTATGGTATAATATCCGCACAAGGTGCGGACAAAGCCGCTTTGCGGCTTTCAGCGGCTCTGCCGCTGTTTTACAACTCGCACAAGCAGAAGGTATGATAGTTATGGAGAGGGGTGCGATATGCTATCGAATACGACATTGAAGAACACTCTTGACGGGATAAAGGCGATCGCGGGGGTCGATCTTTATCTTTTTGATCCGGATGGAAGTCAGGTATGCTCCACTGAGCAGCCGGAACAGAAATACGAGCTCTGGGCCCAGGATTTTGCTGCATCAGAGGCTGATACCCAGAGCATGTCGGGGATCTATTTCGTCAAGATCAGAGACAAGGGCTCACCGGTATATGTGCTTGCGGCAAAGGGAGCGGGAGATGAGACCCAGGTCTTCCTGAAGCTTGCTGCCTTTCAGCTGCAAAACATGATCAGCTCTGACAAAGACCGGTTCGATAAAGACAATTTCCTGAAGAATGTAATACTGGACAATCTGCTTCAGATAGACATACTGGAGAGGGCCAGGAAGTTCCATGTTGAAAATGAGCTCAGGCGTCTCGTTTACATCATAAATGTGGAGGACGACAGCGACAATACCGTTATCGACGCCATCAGGCCTGTTTATGGAGAAAACGCAGGGGGCTATGTATTCAAGGTCGATGAGCAGCATATCATATATATAAGGGATATAGGAGACGAGACCTCCGACGAGGCGTTTTCTGCCATAGCAGAGGGCATGCTGGAACTCATAAATACCGAGTGCAGCGTAGAGGCATGCATTTCCTATGGCAATGCCGCCCCAGAGCTCAAGGATCTTTCCCGCTCATATAAGGAGGCGGGCCTTGCCATGGATGTGGGACGCATTTTCTATAATGATCTCAGGATCATGGCCTATTCCAAGCTGGGCATAGGCAGGCTGATATATCAGCTGCCCATAAGCCTGTGCAAGATGTTCATAAATGAGGTATTTGGAAAGAACGATCCTGATGATCTGGACGAAGAGACCATCCAGACCATAGATCAGTTCTTCGAGGATTCCCTTAATATCTCAGAGGCCTCAAGGAATCTCTACATCCACCGCAATACACTGGTATACAGGCTTGACAAGCTGGAAAAGACCCTGGGGCTTAACATAAGGAATTTTGATGATGCCATGACGCTCAAGATAGCACTTATGGTCGATACCTATATGGATTACATAGAAAAAAATCATATAAGATGAGGTAGTTAAAGATGGGAGTATATGAGGAACTGATAGAAAGAGGGCTGCTGGCTCAGGTCACTGACGAGGAAGAGGTCAGGAAGATGGTCAATGAGGGCAAGGCCACATTTTACATAGGCTTTGATCCTACGGCTGACAGCCTTCATGTAGGACATTTCATGGCCCTGTGCCTTATGAAGAGGCTTCAGATGGCCGGAAATAAGCCTATAGCCCTAGTGGGAGGTGGAACCGGCATGATAGGAGATCCTTCGGGTCGTACTGACATGCGTAAGATGATGACCAAGGAGACCATTGCCCACAACTGTGACTGCTTCAGGCATCAGATGGAGAGATTCATTCATTTCGGCGACGGAAAGAACGATGCCATCATGGTAAATAACGGAGACTGGCTTCTGGATCTCAACTACATCGAATTCCTGAGGGAGATAGGCGCTCATTTTTCAGTCAATCATATGCTTGCCGCAAGGTGCTATGAGCAGAGGATGGAAAAGGGCCTGACCTTCTTTGAGTTCAATTATATGATCATGCAGGCCTACGATTTTTACAGACTCTATCTGGATTACGGCTGCAACATGCAGTTCGGAGGAGACGATCAGTGGTCCAACATGCTTGCCGGCACGGATCTGATCAGGAAAAAGCTGGGCAAGGATGCTTATGCCATGACCATAACCCTGCTCCTCAATTCAGAGGGCAAGAAGATGGGCAAGACCGCCTCCGGAGCTGTATGGCTGGATCCTGAAAAGACCTCGCCCTATGATTTCTATCAGTATTGGAGGAATATCGACGATGCCGATGTCATAAAGTGTCTCAAGATGCTCACCTTCCTTCCCCTTGATGAGATCAAAAAGATGGAGGACTGGGAGGGTCAGAAGCTCAATGAGGCAAAGGAGGTACTGGCCTTTGAGCTTACCAAGCTGGTCCACGGAGATGAAGAAGCAGAAAAAGCCCAGTCAGCTGCCAGGGCAGTATTTTCAGGAGCTGCCTCAGAGCATATGCCCAGTCTTGAGCTTTCAGAGGGAGACTTTACAGATGGTGCGGTAGACATAGTGACATTACTTGTCAGCTCCGGCCTCTGTGCTTCAAGAGGAGATGCCAGAAGGAATGTGGAACAGGGCGGTGTGACCATGGGTGATGAAAAAGTGACTGATCCCAAGAGGACATATTCCAGGGAAGAGCTCAAGGATGGCATGATACTCCGCAGAGGCAAAAAGAACTTTATCAGGATCTCGGCTTTGTAAGGATTTCGTAAGCTTTTGTCTCATATATGGTAAGACTTCTGTGTTAAACTGATTGAACAGACATAGGTCAGGCAGTCTGAAGTTTTTTAGGATCGGAGAGCTTTGTGGGTATTTACAGAGGAATGAAAACTTTTATATCCGCATTTCTGCTGTGCTTCCTGATGGCTTTTGGAGCATATGGAGCACAGGAGGAGAGCGATTTCCCTTTTCTCATAGAGTTTGATACCGGGGTATGTGAAAGGCTTTGCTATGCAGGACATTCTTCCTCAGGAGTAAAGTACAAGGAGGGCTATGCCATAGCGCCCTACACCTCTTTCCGCATAGAGACGACAGGGACTTCAAAATACGGATTCAGCATGGACAGGCTTTCCGTGGAGATCTCTCTTATATATGAAAATGATGACAATACCATGTCCCTCAGGGAGACGGTAAAGGTCTACGACAAGGGAGACATAGAGGATGACCAGAGCTGGTATCCCGTATTCGATGAGACAAATGTGGAAAATCTGCTGGATCGGGACAGGCTTTACAGTGATTCCCTCTCGGCCATTGAGCTGAGCCTGAGCTATGACGGGCTCAAGGATGCGAAAAGCGAAAAGGACATGCTCCTTCAGGTATGCAGGGATGGAGAGTTCGGAGACATGCTTACCTATTGATCCCCTACTATGTAAATTTTCTGTATAAATTTTGTATAAAAACATCAAGGACAGGCTTGTGAGCCTGTCCTGTTTTATGTTATAGTGACTTTGTATGATGTCTGACTGTCCATTGGACACAGGACACAGAAAATAACGGGAAAATGAGTAAAAAATCTTTTTGGGAGTCGACATGGATCTAACGGTTGTAGGTAATATTTTCTATCTGGTAGGAGGTCTTGGCCTTTTCCTCTATGGTATCCACATCATGTCAGAGGGCCTTCAGAAGGCTACCGGATCAAAGCTCAGCTATTATCTTGGAAAGGTAACGGATAACAGGCTCATGGGTGTAGTGGTGGGAGCTCTCATAACTGCCATCATCCATTCATCCTCAGCTACCACGGTCATGGTAGTCGGACTCGTAAATGCCGGCATAATGAACCTTATGCAGGCGACGGGAGTCATCATGGGTGCCAACATAGGTACCACGGTCACCTCCTGGTTCGTATCACTTATACAGGTAGATGTCAGCGGTGCCATGGAGATATTCAGCCCCAGCTTCTTCTCACCTCTGCTTTTGGGTGTAGGAGCCTACATGCTCCTTTTCCAGAGCAAGAAGGACAATCTGCTGGGAGAGGTCCTGACTGGTATAGGCATGCTGTTCGTGGGCCTGGATATGATGTTTGACGGGGTTTCTCCTTATACGGAGCTGCCGATCTTCGGAGAGATATTCAGAGTGCTGGGCAGCAACCCCATACTGGGTATCCTGGCAGGTACGGTCATAACCGCCATCATCCAGTCCTCCACGGCCTCGGTCACCATACTTCAGTCCCTGGCCATGGGCGGCATGGTCACAAAGGCGGCTGCCGTATACATAACCCTTGGACAGAACATAGGAACCTGTGCCACGGCCCTTATCTCCTCTGCCGGTACCAATACTACCGCAAAGAGAGCGGCAAACATACACATACTGTTCAATGTCATCGGTGCAGTCGTATTCGGCATAGTCATGTTCGGCATACAGCTTCTGTTCCCGGATTTTGCAAACTCACCCATGACTGTAGTGGACATATCCCTTTTCCATACGGTCTATAATGTACTCTGCACCATTATCATGTATCCTATGGCTGATGTGCTTGTCAAGCTTTCAGGCATGATGATCAGGGAAAAGCCCGTCGCTGCTGCCGAGGTCATGGAAGATCTCCAGGGCGAGGCCCGCGAGATGAAAAAGAGGTTGGATCTTCGTATCCTCGGCACTACTCCTGCCATAGCCATACAGACTGCGGATGACGAGATCATAAGCATGGGCGAAAAGGCTGCAAGACAGCTTAAAAACGCCATGCAGTCCATATTTGAATCCAACAAGGAAAGAGCTGCAGAGGTAGAATATGAAGAGGAGACAGTGGATCAGATGGCAGGCATACTTACCGACTATCTGATCGAGATCAACAAGCTCCAGCTTACCGAGAAGCAGAAGGAGCATGTCAATAACCTCTTCTATACCATCAGCGATTTTGAAAGGGTCGGAGACCATGCAAACAATCTTGCAGAATTTGCCGACTATGTTGTCGATAAGAACATAGAGTTTTCCGACACCGGCATAAGGGACATAAGGATCGCAAATGATGCAGCCCTCAAGACCTTTGACCTGGCTGTGGAAGCAAAGAAGAGCGGAGACCTTGAGCTGGTCAAGGAATGCCGAAGCTGCGAGGAGGATGTGGACAATATCACCGAGGAGCTCAGGGAAAAGCATATCGAGAGGCTCAGCAACGGTGAGTGTAATCCCCAGGCCGGCGTCGTTTTCCTGGATATACTTACCAACCTGGAGAGGATAGGAGACCATGCAGTCAATGTGGCTGGTTATGTAAGGGATGAAAATACATAAAAAGTACAAGGTATGACATTTATTTAACGATAATTTACTTGAAAAAAAAGTGCTCAAAGGTTATGATTAGTTGTGATGCATAAATTATAAGCTAAGCAACAGTTCATGTATGAGGAGGATAAAAACATGGCAGTTAAAGTAGCTATCAATGGTTTTGGACGTATTGGACGTCTGGCTTTCCGTCAGATGTTTGAGGACAAGGGAACAGAGATAGTAGCTATCAACGACCTTACGGATCCCAAGATGCTTGCTCATCTTCTCAAGTATGATTCTTCACAGGGACGTTATGCTCTTGCAGACAAGGTCAGCGCAGGCGAGGACAGCATAACCGTTGACGGAAGGACCATAAAGATATATAAGGAGCCCGATGCTTCAAAGCTTCCCTGGGGCGAGCTTGGAGTAGATGTAGTGCTGGAGTGCACAGGCTTCTATACAAAGAAGGAAAAGGCTCAGGCTCATATCGATGCCGGTGCAAAGAAGGTAGTTATATCTGCCCCTGCCGGCAATGATCTGCCTACCATCGTTTACAATGTAAATCACGAGACCCTTACAGAGAACGACAACATCATTTCAGCTGCATCCTGCACCACCAACTGCCTTGCTCCCATGGCAAAGGCTCTCAATGACTACGCACCCATTGAGACAGGTATCATGGCTACCATCCATGCATACACCGGAGACCAGATGGTTCTGGATGGACCTCACAGAAAGGGCGACCTTCGCCGTGCAAGGGCTGCTGCAGTAAATATAGTTCCCAATTCTACAGGAGCAGCAAAGGCTATCGGCCTTGTTATCCCTGAGCTGAATGGAAAGCTTATCGGAGCAGCTCAGCGTGTTCCCGTTCCTACAGGCTCTACCACACTTCTCTTTGCAGTTGTAAAGGGCAAGGATATCACCGTTGACAGTGTAAATGCTGCCATGAAGGCTGCTGCTGCAAAGATGCCCGAGACCTTTGGCTACAACGAGGATCCCATCGTTTCCTCCGATGTTATCGGAATGACCTATGGATCACTCTTTGATGCTACACAGACCATGGTTGCAAAGATTGACGAGGACACCTATGAGGTACAGGTTGTTTCATGGTATGACAACGAGAACTCCTATACCTCACAGATGGTAAGGACCATCAAGTACTTCGAGAGATTTGTAAAGTAATATAGTCTTGATCAGAAAAGGCTCTGCCCTGTTGTGGGGCCGGGCCTTTTTTATAAGAAAGGAATTTACTATGGCTACATTAAACAAGAAAACAGTAGACGATATAGATGTAAAGGGAAAAAGAGTCCTGGTCAGATGTGACTTCAATGTGCCCCTCAAGGACGGCAGGATAACCGACGAAAACAGGCTCGTGGCTTCACTTCCCACCATCAAGAAGCTCCAGTCAGAGGGCGGCAGGATCATCCTCTGCTCACATCTTGGCAAGCCCAAGAATGGACCCGAGGAAAAGTTTTCTCTTGCTCCCGTTGCAAAGAGGCTTTCAGAGCTCCTTCAGTGTGATGTGAAATTCGCTGCAGATCCCGAGGTGGTAGGCAAAAATGCCAGAGCAGCCGTAGAGGCCATGAAAGATGGAGATATAGTACTTCTTGAAAATACACGCTTCAGGAAGGAAGAGACAAAATGTGAGGATGAGTTCTCAAAGGAGCTGGCTTCTCTCTGTGACGTATATGTGGATGATGCCTTTGGTACGGCTCACAGGGCTCACTGTTCAAACGTAGGCGTAGCAAAGTATGCGCCTGTATCTGCAGTAGGCTATCTGATGGAAAAGGAGATACGCTTCCTTGGCAATGCCGTTGAGGATCCCAAGAGACCCTTCGTGGCCATACTTGGAGGCGCTAAAGTGGCTGACAAGCTCAATGTCATCTCAAACCTGCTTGAAAAGTGCGATACCCTGGTGATCGGCGGAGGCATGGCCTACACCTTTATAAAGGCAAAGGGCTTCAGTGTAGGAAAGTCACTTGTAGATGACACAAAGCTGGATTACTGCAAGGAGATGGTAGAAAAGGCTGAAAAGCTCGGCAAGAAGCTTATGCTTCCCGTAGATACTGCCATTGCCCCTGCCTTCCCTGATCCCATAGATGCAGAGATCAAGGTGGATTATGTGGATATAGACAAGATGCCCGAGGATCAGATGGGCCTTGATATCGGCCCCAAGACTGTTGAGCTCTTCTCAGCTGCCGTAAAGGATGCAAAGACAGTGGTATGGAATGGCCCCATGGGAGTATTTGAGAATCCTCAGCTTGCAAAGGGCACCATAGCAGTTGCAAAGGCTCTGGCCGAGACAGATGCAACTACCATCATAGGCGGAGGAGATTCTGCGGCTGCAGTAAATACCCTTGGCTTTGGAGACAAGATGACCCATATCTCCACCGGCGGCGGAGCTTCCCTTGAGTTCCTTGAGGGCAAGGAGATGCCTGGTGTAGCTGCCGTACAGGATAAATAATGCATGCATCGCTCCTGCCGCCTGTATGGTATCATGCGTGGGCAGGAGCGGCTATTTCAGAAAAGAGGTTTTAGTACGATGAGAAGGAAGATCATAGCCGGTAACTGGAAGATGAACAAGACTCCCTCCGAAGCCATAAAGCTTGTGGAGGAGCTCAAGCCCCTGGTAAAGAATGAGGCAGTGGATGTTGTTTTCTGCGTTCCTGCCATAGATATAGTGCCTGTGGTAAAGGCCTGTGAGGGGACAAACATACAGGTGGGCGCTGAAAACATGTATTTTGAGGAGAGCGGAGCCTATACAGGAGAGATAGCTCCTGCCATGCTGGTGGATGCAGGCGTAAAGTACGTGATCCTTGGACATTCCGAGAGAAGAGATTATTTCAAGGAGACCTCTGAGGATGTCAACAAAAAGATGAAAAAGGCCATAGAGCATGGACTGACTCCCATCATGTGCTGCGGCGAGAGCCTTGAGCAGAGGGAACAGGGCATTACCCTGGATTGGATACGCCAGCAGGTCAAGGTGGGTTATCAGGGCATAGCTGCCGCTGATGCTGCAAAAACAGTCATAGCATACGAGCCTATCTGGGCCATAGGCACAGGCAAGACTGCCACTACAGAGCAGGCAGAGGAGGTATGCAGGGCCATAAGGGAGTGCATAGCAGAGATATATGACGATGCAACTGCAGAGGCTATCCGTATACAGTATGGCGGATCCGTGAATGCTGGAAATGCTGCTGAGCTTTTTGCGCAGCCGGATATAGACGGAGGACTTGTAGGCGGAGCATCGCTCAAGGCAGATTTTGGAAAGATCGTTAATTATTAAGTGAAGATATTATGTTTAATGACGGAAAAGTATATTTTGCAAAGGCCGGCAAGGATCTTTCAGAAAAGCTCTATCTGAGGCCTGACATGGCCAACAGGCATGGATTTATCTGCGGTGCCACAGGTACCGGAAAGACCATCACGCTGAAGGTGCTGGCTGAATCCTTTTCAGACATGGGAGTACCGGTATTCCTGGCTGATGTAAAGGGCGACCTCTCCGGCATGATAGAGGCCGGTGCAGACAGTGAGGATATGATAGAAAGGAAAAAGCGTTTCGGCCTTGAGGCTGACGGCTTTTCCTATAAGACCTATCCTACGGCATTCTATGATATATTTGCAGAAAAGGGCATACCCCTGCGTACCACCATTTCCGAGATGGGCCCTCAGCTCATGGCATCCGTGCTGGATCTGAATGACACACAGACGGATATACTTTCCGTCGTATACAAGATAGCAGATGATCAGGAGCTGCTGCTTACTGACACAAAGGATCTCAAGTCGATGCTTGCCTATGTGTCAGAAAATGCTGCGGATTTTGAACTGGATTACGGCCATATTGCAAAGCAGTCTGTGGCGGCCATAGTCAGAGCCGTGGTAGCCCTTGAGAGCGAGGGAGGAGATATATTCTTTGGAGAGCCCGCCTTCAATGTGGCTGATTTCTTTGTCACTGACATTTCAGGCAGAGGCACCATAAACGTACTGGACAGCAGCAGCCTGATAAACAAGCCAAAGCTGTATTCGGCCTTTATGCTTTACCTTTTGTCCGAGCTTTTTGAGATCATGCCCGAAGTCGGTGACATGGAAAAGCCCAGGATAGTATTTTTCTTTGACGAGGCACATCTGCTCTTTGACAATGCCAGTGATGATCTGATGCAGAAGATAGAGCAGATGATAAAACTGATCAGGTCAAAGGGAGTAGGTGTTTATTTCGTTACCCAGTCCCCGGGAGATATTCCCGACGGAGTCATGTCACAGCTTGGAAACAAGATACAGCACGCCCTCAGGGCCTATACTCCCGCTGAAAGAAAGGTCCTGAAATCAGCAGCGGAATCCTTCAGGGAATCCGATGAGTTCGATACGGAAGAGCTGCTTTCAAAGCTTGGTACCGGTGAGGCAGTGGTATCACTGCTGGACGAGGACGGTGTGCCCGGAGTGGCGAGACATGTCTTTGTGCTGCCGCCTCAGTCAAAGATGGGACAGGCTTCAGAGGGCGAAAGGGAAAAGGTCATAAAGTCCTCAAATCTGTATCTCAAGTACAATACGCCTGTGGATCCGGATTCGGCCTATGAATTCCTTGAAAGACGCAAATCCGAGCTTGCAAAGCAGGAGGAGGAGCTCAAGGCTCAGGAGCAGGCTGAAAAAGAGAGGCTGAAAGCTGAAAAAGAAGCAGAAAAGGAAAGGCTCAAGGCCGAAAAGGAGGCCGAAAGGGAAGCCGAGCGTAAGGAGAGGGAGATCCAAAAGAGCATCAAATCAGTGGCTTCGACGGCTGGAGGAACTGTAGGCAGAGAGCTTGGCAATATTTTTGGAAATACCGTAGGTGGAAGCTTTGGCAAAAAGCTTGGAGGAAATCTGGGAGCGAGCCTTGGAAGGAGCATCCTGGGGACCCTGTTCAAGCGGTAACAGACCCGAATATCGAATGGCTTAAATAAAGACTGGGAGCGGCAGCGGCAGGTATGCATCAGGATGCTTGGTGTGTATCGGCCATGCCGCTCCTTTACTAAGCCATGAAAATATGCTAAAATCAATAGGCTATGTCCGAGGGACATGAACAAGCTCTCATAGTATAATGGATAGAACGATGGCCTCCGGAGCCGTAGATAGCGGTTCGATTCCGCTTGGGAGCATTTATGCAGCTTATTTGGACAGGATCTATACGGGAGGTCATATGCACCCAGCGGGCATTTTGCTCATTTCAGCTGTACTTATCGTCATCTTGCTGCTGCTTCGCAGCGAGTGGGAAAAACAGCATTTCAGGACAGAATATTATAGCTTTAAAAGCGACAAGATACATATAGGTACAAGGCTCATCTTCATCAGCGACATGCACGGGGTGGAGTTTGGCACGGACAATGAAGAGCTGATATCAAAGATAAAGGAGCTTTCTCCTGACCTGATCCTTATGGGAGGAGATATGATAACCTGTGGAAAAAAGCATGAGCAGCCTCCTCATACCTCGGCCTGTATACGTCTTTGCCAGCAGCTGAGTGAGATATATCCGGTCTTTTATGCCGAGGGCAATCATGAACAGCGTTTCAGAAAGCGCTTTCCCGAGGATTTTCAGATCTTTATACAGCATCTTGAGCAAAACACCGGCCTTCAGTATCTCAAGGATCAGAAAGGATATTTTATAAAAAAAGAAGAGCTGACCGACGAGGAGGACAGGCTTGAGATCTATGGCGCCAGCATAGATCCTGTTTTTTTCATGAGACAGAAGCCGGGCTTTGGAAATAAGGAGCCCATGGACAGCTCATATCTTCCAGGACTCTTTTTTCAGGAAGAAAGGGATGGATCAGGCACTGTTGACAGCTGCCTTTTCAATATACTTATGCTTCACAGTCCCTTATATCTTGAGCAGGCGGCGGAGTTTGGGGCCGATCTGGTGTTGTCTGGACATTTTCATGGAGGCACTATCAGGCTTCCGTGGCTTGGAGGGCTCATGACACCGCAGCTGCAGTTCTTTGTCAGAGAGTGCTCCGGGGTCTTTGAGCTTGGAGAGACACATATGGTAGTAAACCGAGGACTTGGCACTCACAGCATCAGGATCAGGCTCAATGACAGGCCTGAGCTAAGCGTGATAGACATCCTTCCAAAGGGAGACGGCAGCTGAGGGCATAAGATCAATGGTATGTGGAACCAGGGATATGAGCGATCAGGGATATGATTGGTCAAGGACATAATAAATCAAGGATATAATAAAAGATATAAGAGATCTTACGAGGAGCTTGGACTGATCTGTATGGAGGAGCCTACCTATAAGCTTGAAAAACTGAATTTTGATGGACCTCTGGATCTGCTGCTCCATCTTATAGAAAAGGACAGGATAGATATTTACGATATCCCCATAGCCGATATCACATCTCAGTATCTGAATTATCTGGAGCTGATGAAGGAGGAGGATCTGGATACGATGTCCGATTTCCTTTTGATGGCAGCGACACTTCTTGACATAAAGGCCAGGATGCTGCTTCCGCAGGAGGGTTCTGATGAGGATGAGGAAGAGGAGTCAGATCCCAGGGAAGAGCTGGTTCAGAGGCTCCTTTTGTATAAGCGCTTCAGATACATGGCGGAGGAGCTGGAAAAGCAGGAGGATGAGGCCTCAAGATATATATACAAGGAGGCAGACCTACCCTCTGAGGTCCTGGATTATACCCCGCCCATAGATATGGACAGCCTGCTTTCAGAGGTGGACATGCAGAAGCTGCGCAGCATTTTCCTTGAGGTCATGAGAAGAAAGGAATACCGCAGGGATACGAGAAGAGAGAGCTTCGGCATCATTAAGAGAGACCGCATCCCGGTAAAGAGCAGGATCAGCTCCCTTATCTCCTATGCAAGGAGCAGGAAAAGCTTCTCCTTCAGGAGCCTGTTAAGCAGCGCTTCAGGAAAGGAGGAGGTGGTGGTCACCTTCCTCGCAGTGCTGGAGCTTATGAAGGTGGGTGCCGTAAAGGTCAGACAGGACGAGACCGGCGGAGATATGGAAGTAGTATGCGGAGAGCATATAGATGAGGCGGAACAGAGCCTCGGAAGCATAGAGGATCTATAGAAAGGGATGCCACAGCGACAATGGAAATGTATGAACAGCTCAGCTTGATAGAGGATGAAACAGTCAGAGACAGGGAGCTTTCAAATATACTTGAGGCAGTGCTTTTTTCCTTTGGGAGGGCTGTAGAGGTCTCCGAGCTGGCAAAGGCCTGTGACTGTGATCCTGGGACTGTCAGGAAGCAGCTTGGCAGACTGATGCAAAGATATGAGGCCGAGGACCGAGGGCTCTGCATAAAGGAGCTCTGCGGAAAGTACAGGATGTGCACGAAATCCAGGTACTATCCCAATCTTTTAAACGTACTGAAGATAGAAAGAAAGCCTGTGCTTACGGAGGTGGTGATGGAGACCCTGGCCATCATAGCCTTCAAAAATCCAGTGACCAAGGCCGAGATCGAAAGGATCAGGGGAGTGAAATCTGATCATGCCGTAAACAGGCTGATCGAATACGGGCTTGTGGAGGAGACCGGCAGGCTGAATGCACCTGGCAGGCCAGCGCTCTTTGCTCCGACAGATGAGTTTTACAGACGCTTCGATGTGTCCGGAAAGGATGGGCTTCCAGTGCCGGGACCTGAGATACAGGCTGAAATAGACGAGGAGGTCAGGGCAGAGCTCAAGAGCTTTGACGAGGATACACAGAAAGCAGAGACAGATGGGACAGAGGTAGGTGTATGAGGAGAGTTGCCAGATTTTATAAGATCAGCAGAGAAAGATGGATAGAGGATCACTGCTCAATGGGTGATGGGCAGGGCATCTATTCAAGAGAGGCTGCAGAAAAGATTTACGAGGAGCTCAGGCTGCCCAAGAGAGCTACCAGGGGATCCGCAGGATATGATATATACTCGCCAATAGATTTTGAGCTTGCTCCGGGTGAGGAGATAAAGATAGCCACGGGTATGCGCTGCTGCATGGACGAGGATGTGGTGCTGCTCATAGTGCCTCGCAGCTCCCTGGGCTTTAAATATCGTTTTCAGCTCAACAATACGGTGGGTGTGATAGACAGCGATTATTTTTACTCCGACAACGAGGGACATATATTCATCAGATTTACAAATGACAGCAAGACTGGTGCCGTGCTTCGCATCTCCAGGGGCCAGGCTTTGGCCCAGGGCATATTTGTGAGCTATGGCATAACCGAGGATGATGATACTGAAGATATCAGAAACGGCGGAATCGGAAGCACTGACAGATCAAGAGGAGATCAGGGATGAGCATCAGTAAGGCAACTGCATGTATAAAGAGGCAAAGCTTTGTGCGGCACTGCCTTTTGGCTCTGGCTATTTCAGGGGCTCTGCTTTTTTCGGCATGCTCCGGAAAGGATGTGGAGGAGCTGCGCTCATCAGCCATAGAAGTGTTTAAGAGCGGTGATTATGCGGCTGCGGAACAGCTTTTCGATGAGGCTCTGTCAGCAGATTACGGCAGGGTATCCGAGGTACAGCTGGACATACTCAGATACAGGGCAGAGTGTGAGCTCAGGCAGGGAAAATACGGAGAGGCTGCAGATACCTATGAGGCGCTCCTGAACGCAGATGAGACAGCGGACAATAAGGAGATATATCAGGAGCTCCTTTCAGAGCTTGGCAGCCTGGACAGTCTTTCGGGTATTTCCGCATCCATAGCTGAGGGCAGCTATCAGGAGGCCTATGATGCAGCAGCTGAGCTGGCTGCACTTGACGGCAGCCTTACCGGCAAGCTGGCCTGGTTCAATAAGGCAGTCAGCGCGGAATATCTTGGAAATTATGAGGAGGCCTATGAGCTGTTCAATGAGTATCTGAAGCTATATCCTGATGATGCAGAGGCAAAAAAAGAGGCCGATTTCCTTCGCACAAGATAAGGCTGTAGGATAAGCCAGGCTGTTTCGGCAAAAGTTTTTAGGTTATAAGCGATACACCATATATTGTAAAAATACAAAGAAAAAACACAATATATATTGTGTTTTTTTTATTATATATTATAATTAGCTTTGCAGCTTATTTTATACATGGGGGGATCTCTGCACTTTTGAGTGTCAAAGAGAGCTGCGATCTATAAACTATCAACGACATTAAAAAGAAAATATACAGAATAAGGAGAGTTAAGGGAATGCAGGTCATAAAGAGAGACGGAAGCATCGTGGAGTTCAATCTTTCCAAGATCAGTGACGCGATGAAGAAGGCCTTCAAGGCTACTAAAAAAGAATATAACAACGACATAATGGAGCTTCTGGCCCTCAGAGTGACTGCGGATTTCCAGGATAAGATAACTGACGGAAAGATAGGCGTCGAGGACATTCAGGATTCCGTCGAGCATGTACTTGAGCAGGCAGGCTATACCGAGGTGGCAAAGGCATATATCCTTTACCGCAAGCAGCATGAATCCATCAGAAACGTATCTCAGACCGTACTTGACTACAAGGATGTAATAGACAATTATCTCAAGGTCAATGACTGGCGCGTAAAGGAGAATTCCACGGTTACCTACTCAGTAGGCGGACTGATCCTTTCAAATTCAGGCGCTGTGACTGCCAATTACTGGCTCTCAGAGATCTATGACAAGGAGATCGCAGATGCCCACAGGAATGCTGACATACATCTTCATGATCTCAGCATGCTCACGGGCTACTGTGCAGGCTGGTCCTTAAAGCAGCTTATACAGGAAGGACTTGGAGGCATACCCGGAAAGATAACCTCCTCACCTGCAAAGCATCTGTCCACACTCTGCAATCAGATGGTCAACTTCCTTGGCATCATGCAGAATGAGTGGGCCGGAGCCCAGGCCTTTTCTTCCTTTGATACCTATCTTGCTCCCTTCGTAAAGATAGATAATCTGAGCTACAAGGAGGTCAAGCAGTGTGTTCAGTCCTTCGTATACGGTGTCAATACCCCTTCAAGGTGGGGCACTCAGGCACCATTTACAAACATAACCCTGGACTGGACAGTGCCTGCCGATCTGGCTGAGCAGCACTGCATCATAGGCGGAGAGACGGTAGACTTCAAGTACAAGGACTGCAAGAAGGAGATGGACATGGTCAACAGGGCCTTCATCGAGATCATGATCGAAGGAGACGCAAATGGCCGTGGCTTCCAGTATCCCATCCCTACCTACAGCATAACCAAGGATTTTGACTGGTCCGAATCTGAAAACAACAAGCTTCTCTTTGAGATGACGGCAAAGTACGGAACGCCCTATTTCTCAAATTACATAAATTCAGACATGGAGCCCTCGGACGTACGTTCCATGTGCTGCAGGCTGAGGCTGGATCTTCGCGAGCTGCGCAAAAAGTCAGGCGGATACTTCGGATCTGGAGAGAGCACGGGATCAGTGGGAGTAGTGACCATCAATCTTCCCCGCATAGCCTACCTTGCAAAGGATGAGGCGGATTTCTATCAGAGACTTGATCACATGATGGATATTTCTGCACGCTCCCTGAAGGTGAAGCGTGAGGTCATAACCAGACTTTTGGAGAGAGGCCTGTATCCTTATACAAAGAGGTACCTGGGCACCTTCAACAATCACTTCTCCACCATAGGTCTGGTAGGCATGAATGAGGTCGGCCTCAATGCCAAGTGGCTGAAAAAGGATCTTACCAATCCTGAGACCCAGGAGTTTGCAAAGGCAGTGCTGAACCATATGAGGAACAAGCTTTCCGATTATCAGGAGCAGTACGGTGACCTTTATAACCTGGAGGCTACACCTGCCGAGTCTACCTCTTATAGGCTTGCCAAGCATGACAAAAAGCACTATCCTGACATCATCACGGCAAATGAAGCCAGCGGAGTGCCTTATTATACGAATTCCTCGCACCTGCCCGTAGGATTTACGGCAGACATATTTGATGCGCTGGATATACAGGATGAGCTTCAGACCCTTTATACCTCAGGTACGGTATTCCATGCCTTCCTTGGAGAAAAGCTTCCGGACTGGAAGGCGGCAGCAAAGCTGGTAAAGACCATAGCAGAGAACTACAGGCTTCCCTACTATACCATCAGCCCTACCTACCCAGTATGTTCTGACCATGCAAATATCGCAGGCGCGCATTTCACCTGCCCCAAGTGCGGAAAGAAGTCAGAGGTATACAGCCGTATCACCGGATATTACAGACCGGTTCAGAACTGGAACGATGGAAAGACCCAGGAGTACAAGGACAGACAGACTTATGACATATCCTCATCCTATGAGCACAGGCACAAGCTCCACAAGGAAGCCGAGGAGATAGTACAGTCGGCAAAGACAAAGGATGCCGAGGATATCAGGAAGGGCATGCTGAGAGACGGGCTGTACCTGTTCACGACCAGTACCTGCCCCAACTGCAGGGCCGCAAAGGAAAGGCTCAATGCTTCCGGCATAAACTATCAGGTCATAAATGCTGAGGAAAATGCAGATATAGCCAGATCATTGCATATCATGCAGGCTCCTACCATGATAGAGGTCAGAAATGGTTCCGTGGCAAGATATACCGGACTTTCGGACATCATCAGATATTCAGAGACGGCCGTAAGGAATTCCTGATAAATGACAGCTCAATAAAATGATCAAAGGAGATGGATCCTCTGGCGATATACGCCGGGTTTCCATCTCTGATTTTATGTCCATACCTGATTGAACGCTGTTCATTGCCATGATATAGTGTAATCAGAGAAACCTGATAAACTGATCAGAAAAGGGAAAGGAGCCGGGGATATTTCTCCGGGCGATAACGATATGATACTTGCCATAGACATGGGCAACACAAACATAAAGGTAGGCATGGTCTCTCTCAGAGATGACAGCTCCATATATGAGGAGAGGCTCATGACCGACTATAACAAGACCAGCATGGAATACGCTCTCATGATCATGTCCATCATGGATTTTTACAGTTTGAAAAAGGAGGATTTTGAGGGAGCGGTCATATCATCAGTGGTGCCTCCCCTGACCGGTGTCATAGCCACGGCAGTAAAAAAAGCCCTGTCCATAGAGCCCATGATCGTAAACGGGAGCATGAAGATGAGCATAAGCCTTCAGAAACTCCCGATACCTGACCTTCTGGGAGCTGATCTGATCATAGGCGCAGAGGCCGCCTACAGGCTATATAAGCCTCCGGTCATAGCCATAAACATGGGCACTGCCACCACCTTGTCATTGATAGGTGCTGACGGCAGATTTGAAGGCGGACTTATACTGCCTGGTCTGAAGACCAGCCTTTCCGCCCTGGCCCAGGGCACAGCCCAGCTGCCGGAGATAGACCTTAACCACCCTGGCTCTGTGGTGACCATAGATACGACGGAAAGCATGCGTAGCGGCATCATATATGGAAATGCCGCCCAGCTTGACGGACTCATAAGGCGCATGGAGGAGGAGATAGGACAGAGCTGCAGCGTCGTAGCGACCGGTGGGCTGGCCAGGTTTGTCATACCCTATTGCACTCATGATATAAAAATGGATGACAAGCTTCTTATGAAGGGCCTTCTTATGATATATAAGGAAAACTTATCCTGAGAGCTCCTTGATAAAGACGCAGGTTTTTGATAAACTCTAACGTTGTGTATAAAGGAGCCAAGATGGATCAGAGAGAAGCATTGAAAGAAGAGATAAACAAGAGACGTACATTTGCCATCATATCCCATCCCGATGCCGGAAAGACCACGCTGACGGAAAAGCTTCTGCTGTATGGAGGAGCCATAAACCTGGCCGGCACGGTGAAAGGACGCAAGGCACAGAAGCATGCGGTATCGGACTGGATGGACATAGAAAAGGAAAGGGGCATATCCGTTACCTCCTCTGCCATGCAGTTTTGCTATGACGGCAAGGTCATAAATATACTGGACACCCCGGGACATCAGGATTTCTCCGAGGATACCTATCGTACGCTGATGGCGGCAGATTCTGCTGTCATGGTCATAGATGGGTCAAAGGGTGTGGAGGCCCAGACCATAAAGCTGTTCAAGGTATGCGTCATGAGAGGCATACCCATATTTACCTTTATGAATAAATTTGACCGCGAGGCCAAAGATCCCTTTGAGCTTCTTTCTGATATAGAGGATGTGCTCGGCATACATACCTGTCCCGTAAACTGGCCCATAGGCTGCGGAAAGTCCTTTAAGGGCGTATATGAAAGAGGCAGCAAGGAGGTCATGACCTTCAAAGCGGAGCAGGGCGGAGCCAGGGAGCTGGAGACCCATACCTATTCCATAGAGGATGAAACTCTTTCAGACATCATAGGCTTTCAAAATCATGACAAGCTGATGGAGGACATAGAGCTTCTGGACGGCGCAGCAGATGAATTCGATCTGGAAAAGGTAAGGGCCGGAAAGCTGTCACCCGTGTTTTTTGGTTCTGCTCTTACAAATTTTGGAGTAGAGCCCTTTCTCAGACATTTTCTGGAGATGACCACTCCTCCTCTTCCCAGGATGAGCGATCATGGTCTCATAGATCCGGTGGGCGAGGATTTCTCTGCCTTTGTTTTCAAGATACAGGCAAACATGAACAAGGCACACAGAGACAGGATAGCCTTTATGCGGGTATGCTCTGGAGAGTTTTCCGCAGGCATGGAGGTGAATCATGTCCAGGGCGGCAGAAAGATCAGGCTGTCAATGCCCACACAGATGATGGCCGATGAGAGACAGATCATAAACAAGGCTTATGCAGGAGATATCATAGGAGTATTTGATCCCGGCATATACAGCATAGGCGACACCATATGCAGCTCTGACGAAAAATTCAGATATGAGGGCATACCCACCTTTGCCCCCGAGCATTTTGCCAGAGTTAGGCAGATAGATACGATGAAGCGTAAGCAGTTCCTCAAGGGAGTCATGCAGATAGCCCAGGAGGGCGCCATACAGATCTTCCAGGAATTCAATTCAGGCATGGAAGAGATAATAGTAGGAGTTGTGGGAGTGCTTCAGTTTGAAGTGCTGACATACAGGCTCAAAAACGAGTATAATGTAGAGGTGGGGTTGGAGCAGCTGCCCTATGAGTATATCAGATGGATAGAAAATCCTGGCGATATAAACGTAGACAAGCTCTCCGGCACCAGTGACATGAAGAAGGTAAAGGATCTCAAGGGCGATCCCCTTCTGCTCTTTGCACATGAATGGAGCATAAAGATGGTCCTTGACAGAAACGAAGGCCTGAGGCTTTCTGAATTTGGCAGGGCAAATTGATGATACAGGCTTTTAAGCAGAAAAGGAGGCAGCTATGGACAGGAAGGATCTCAAGGAAAGATTTACAAGGTATTTCAACGAACATGAATCAGAGATGATCGAGGATCTCAAGACATTATGCAGGATAGATTCCGTAAGGGGAGCTTATGAGGCGGGAAAGCCCTTTGGCGAGGGACCTTATAATGCCCTTATGACGGCCATGGGCATGTGCGAGAGATATGGCATGAGGACGGCTAACTATGATGATTATGTGATCGCCGCCGATCTCAGCGATAAGGAAAGACAGCTGGACATACTGGCACATATGGATGTGGTGGCTCCCGGAGAGGGATGGACAGTAACAGAGCCCTTTGATCCCATAGTCAAGGACGGAAGGATATACGGCAGAGGGACCTCAGATGACAAGGGGCCTGCCATAGCAGCTCTCTATGCCATGAGAGCAGTAAAGGAGCTGTCTGTGCCTCTGAGCAAAAGCTGCAGGCTCATACTAGGATCCGATGAGGAATGTGGTATGAGCGATGTAAAGCATTATTATGCTGTTGAAAGCGAAGCTCCCATGACCTTCAGCCCGGATTCCGAGTTCCCTGTTACAAATGTGGAGAAGGGACAGTTCCGTATGGATATAACATCGGAATTTGAAGAGGAAGAAACAGAAAAGATGCTGCTTGAGCTTTGCGGCGGCACTACGATAAATATAGTTCCCGGCAGGGCATATGCAATCATAAAGGGACTGGACGACGACCTGATCAGAGACGAGGCAAAGAAGGTCAGCGAAAGGACGGGAGTAAGCTTCAGCATATCCGCAGCAAGCAATGGGCTCAGGATAGATGCTGAAGGACAGTCAGCCCATGCAGCGCATCCTGATGATGGAAAGAATGCGGCACTGGCACTGCTGGAGCTTGTGAACATACTTCCCCTGACTGAGTGCAGGCAGACCAGACTGCTGAAAGAGCTTGGCAGACTGTTCCCCTATGGTGATAACAGGGGACAGGCCCTTGGAATGGCTGTGGAGGATGAACTTTCCGGCCCTACTACGGTATCAGCTGACATAATCGAGGTAAAGCCAGGATACATAAGCCTTAAAGCAGATTCCAGGACAGCAGTTGCAGCCACCGAGGAAAACACGGTAAAGCCTGCGGAAACAACGATCAGAGAGGCTGGCTTTGAGCTTAAAAAGACAGTAAAGGGCTCCCATGTTGTGGATGGGGATTCTGATTTTATCAGGACTCTCCTTGAGTGCTATGAGGATGTCAAGGGAGTAAAGGGACATCTGGTATCCACAGGAGGAAGCACCTATGTCCATGATCTGAAAAATGGAGTGGCATTTGGAGCAGTTGGAGAATTTACGGATACCAATATGCATGGTCCTGACGAGTTTATGATCATAGACGAGCTTAAAGAAGCGGCAGTCATATATGCCCTGTCCATCAGCGAGCTGTGCAGATAATGGCCGCACAGCTTAAAGTATCATAACGGAAGGAAACGTTTATGGAGAGACAAAGAACAAATGGCATGACCGTGGCCGCCCTTGTCCTTGGCGGCGTGACCGTGCTTTTCTGCAGCAGCCTGTTTGTGGCGCTGACTGCAGGAGGAGTGGGCATGACTCTTGCGCTTTTGTCAAGAGGTGACGAAAGGATGAGCTTTGCAGCAAAGGTCGCCTTTATCATATGTGTGGTGGGAGCAGTGGCATCTTTGGCCATCACGATGTATATACTGATCTCCATGGTCAACTCCGGAGCCATGGATTATTACATGCATCTGCTGGATGATACCATGCGCCAGCAGTATCTTTGATGATGAAAGAGCTTTAGGAGGACTTCGTTGAAGATTAAAGATTTAAAGGCAAGAGCCAGGAAGCTTTTGCTGGGTAAATACGGAATACTCATAGCCTCGCAGTTTACGGTCTCCATGGTGAGCTACAGCTGCATCTTTGGCCTGCTCATGTTCCTTGCGGCTGCCATGGCATTTACGGTATCCGGGAATACGCTCATGATGACGGTAAGTGCGCTGATCTTTGTCATTTTACTGCTGGCCGTCATGGTGGTGCTGTTTTTCATGTCCCTTGGTACCATGAAACAGTATCTGAACCTGTGCAGGAGCGGCAGAGCAGTATATACTGATATATTTTATGCCTTTACCAGAGGCTCACATCCCTGGAAATATCTTTGGGTGGCCCTGCTGCTTTTCCTGCTGCTGCTCGTCCCGGGACTGCTGCTGACTACAGTGATCCTTACTCTGGCCATATTAGCCTTTGGCAACAGCAGCTTTATGCTTGTGCTGGCTTATGTAGTTTTATATCTCTATATAATATACATGTCGCTCAGATATGCTTTTGCACCGCTCATAGTCGTAGACAAGCCGGGGACAGGGGTCATAGCTGCCTTCAGGCGTTCTGCAAGGCTTACAAAAAAAAGAAAGCTCAGGCTTTTGTGGCTTTATCTTTTCAGCTTTCTGCCCTGGTATATTCCCCTGGTCATAAGCTTTGGACTGGCCGGACTTTGGATAGTGCCCTATATCTATACTACGGTTTATCTGTTTTATCTCAGAGCCGAGGAAGAGGTCTTTCCCGAGGAAAGCTACGGAGAGGCCAGCACTGAGCCCATAGATCAGAGCCGGGTCAGAGAAGTTGCGGAGGCTGAGGTCCAGGAACAGCCCAGCGAGACGGCTGAGGCCATGAGCCAGGAGCTGCCCGCTGAAACAGCTGAAGCCATGAACCAGGACCAGACCGCTGAAGAGACTGAGGCTTTGGATCAGGATAGGAAAGCGACGGAGGAAGATACATGAAATGCCCTTTTTGTAATGCCGAGGATACCAAGGTCATAGATTCAAGACCTGCTGATGACAATTCCTCCATAAGGAGGCGCAGACAGTGTATAGTATGCGGAAAGCGGTTCACCACCTATGAAAAGCTGGAGACCATGCCGCTTATGGTCATAAAAAAAGACAGGTCCAGAGAGCCATATGACAGATCCAAGATAGAAGCAGGAATCATTTGCTCCTGTCATAAAAGGCCTGTGTCTACAAAGCAGATCTCACGCATGATCGACGAGATAGAAAATGAGCTTTTCTCTATGGAGGAAAAGGAGATACCCACTCATATCATAGGAGAAAAGGTCATGACGAAGCTCAAGCAGCTGGATGAGGTGGCCTATGTACGCTTTGCATCCGTATATCGTGAATTCAAGGATGTAAACACCTTTATAGAGGAGATAGGCAAGCTGCTCAGCACTGGATCCAGAAAAGAAGACAGGGGCCAGGACTAAAAGTGAGGACATGGTTATCAAAGCTTTATCCCTGCCAGAGGATAGAGAGCGTATATGGATTTGACTTTGAAACGGCAAAAAGTAAGGGGATCAAGGCCCTGTTCTTTGATATAGACAATACCCTTGTGCCCCATGATGCCCTGGCAGATGAACGCAGCCGGGGACTGATGGCCGTTCTCCGGCATAAGGGCTTTAGCCTTGGCCTTGTGTCAAACAATCGGGAGCCAAGAGTCAAAAGCTTTGCCGAGTCCTGCGGAGGCCTGGAATATGTTTTCCTTTCAGGCAAGCCAAAGCCTGACGGGTATCTCAGACTTTGCGAAAGACTGTCAGTAAAGCCTGATCAGGTGCTTTTTTTCGGAGATCAGCTTTTTACTGATATCTGGGGCGCAAACAATGCAGGCATAGAGAGCATCCTGGTGGAGCCAATAGATAAAAATACTGATATACCGAGGATCCGCATAAAGAGATGGCTGGAAAAGCCCATACTCTGTCTTTACAAAAAAGGCTTTTTCCTATAATATTATAATGATTTTTTGCGTCAAGCGGC